>NZ_QTPU01000119.1:0-205 GCF_003857805.1 Burkholderia sp. Bp9099 | reverse complement strand
TCGATGTATCTCAAGATGATTCGAACTTAATGTTCGGCTCAATTGGAATACGGCACAACGCGAGAACTCAACCTGTAACGCGCTCTGCATCGGGCCCTCGTAAGCGCTAAAGCGCTAACGATGGCCGAGAGACAGACTCGTTATAGGGTCAAGCGAACAAGTGCATGTGGTGGATGCCTTGGCGATCACAGGCGATGAAGGACGC
>NZ_QTPU01000118.1:0-206 GCF_003857805.1 Burkholderia sp. Bp9099 | reverse complement strand
GGCCTGAGCTCGACCAACAGCTCGGTTGCGTCGCTTTCGACTTCCACGTCGACCGGCCTGTCGTCGGCGAATAGCTCGATCGGCTCGCTGTCCACCTCGACTTCGACCGGTATCAGCTCGCTGTCCACCGGCCTGAGCTCGACCAACAGCTCGGTCGCTTCGCTTTCGACTTCCACGTCGACCGGCCTGTCGTCGGCGAATAGCTC
>NZ_QTPU01000117.1:0-241 GCF_003857805.1 Burkholderia sp. Bp9099 | reverse complement strand
GGACTTCCAAAAGAAACTGCATTTGGAGAAGGCGGATTTAAATTACTATTTAAAACCATTGATCCGCCGCTGGCATAAGTGAGAGTATTACAACTAACCGTCGTTGATCGAATATTAAGAAATGCAGTAGTTGCTCCTAGGGTACGTGATGTATCAATAGGTTCGATGTTGTTTTGAAGAACGATATATCCTGTACCATTATACGTGTAGAGATTGTTTGTATAAACGGCACTCGCTCTTA
>NZ_QTPU01000116.1:0-263 GCF_003857805.1 Burkholderia sp. Bp9099 | reverse complement strand
CTTACTTCTTCCAGATTGTTAAAGAACGACAGCCGATACATACTACGTATCACTCTGACTGGCTCAATCGCCAATGAGAAAGACTCGAATGAAGCATCATTCGAATATTTTTCATTGAAGATTATCGAAAGCGGCCGGCATTATAACCGATAAAACCGCTAACAGACAGTCTTTCTGTCTTAATCAACAGCCGATAAGCGTGAGCGCTCAATTTTGCGAGAAGCTCTGGAAAGGAGGTGATCCAGCCGCACCTTCCGATACGG
>NZ_QTPU01000115.1:0-335 GCF_003857805.1 Burkholderia sp. Bp9099 | reverse complement strand
CTCGCGCTGGGCCTGAACGTGGTGGTCGGCTTCGCCGGCCTGCTCGACCTCGGCTACATCGCGTTCTACGCGGTGGGCGCGTACACGGCGGCACTGCTGAGCTCGCCGCACCTGACCTCGCAGTTCGAGTGGATCGCGGCGCTCGCGCCGAACGGCCTGCACATCCCGTTCCTGATCATCGTGCCGATCGCGATGGCGCTGGCGGCGACCTTCGGCATCCTGCTCGGCGCGCCGACGCTGCGCCTGCGCGGCGACTATCTGGCGATCGTGACGCTCGGCTTCGGTGAAATCGTCCGGATCTTCATGAACAACCTCGACCGTCCGGTGAACATCAC
>NZ_QTPU01000114.1:0-338 GCF_003857805.1 Burkholderia sp. Bp9099 | reverse complement strand
CCGCGTGCGCGGAACCAGTCTTGGTCCGGATCGATCGGCGTGAGCTTCGACGGTGGTCTGACGACGACGGCGACGGGGTGCTCAGGATCGGTCGTGCCTGCGACCAGGGCGTTACCGCCGAAGTGGTTGATCCGGCCGATCGCGAGTGCGACGTCGGTCAATGCGCTGCCGGTTCCCATGTCGCCGAGCAGGGCGGCCGTGTTGAACGTCTGATTCGTGTGGTCGTATTCCGGAAGGGTTTCCGTCAACGTCCGCGCGAGCGAGACAACGCGTAACGACGCTGCGTCGCTGGGTACACCTGCGTCGTGGACGATGTAATTCAGGTCCGTGACCGCGAC
>NZ_QTPU01000113.1:0-342 GCF_003857805.1 Burkholderia sp. Bp9099 | reverse complement strand
GGGTCGCCGCCGAGCGGGATGTACTTCAGCCCGTCGAGCGGCTTGCGCGGCACGCACGGATTCGCGAGCACCGACCAATCTTCCTGCCAGCGGTTGAACAGCACCGCGGGCCGCTTCGCGGTGCACGTCGTGCCGGCGGCCGAGGCCGGCGCCGGCACCGCGGTGTCCTCGGCAGCGGCCGCCGTCCCGGCGTACGTCGCGACGCCGCCCGCCAGCACAGCGGCCGGCAGCACGCCACGCCACGCCCACCTCATCGCCCGCCGTCCCATTACTTCGACCGCGCGTGGATCTCGGCGACGTAGCCGCCCGGGAACTGCACGAGCGCCGCATCGCGCCCGTCCG
>NZ_QTPU01000112.1:0-356 GCF_003857805.1 Burkholderia sp. Bp9099 | reverse complement strand
TCGTGCGTGTTGCCGGTTGCGGCCTTGCCGATCCAGGCGAGCGGTTCGCGCTCGGTGTTGAAGTTCGGGCCGGCGAGGAACAGCACGACGAGGTTCTCGTTGATCTGCGCATCCGTGGGCGGGAAGTTCGGGGCGTCCCAGTTCATCGCCCAGACGGTCTTGTCGGGGTTCGCCTGCAAGTAGTCCAGCGCGTTGTTCAGCGACGTGAAGCCGGCGTTTGCGCCGCCTTGGGTGATTTGCACGTCGGGAGGCGTGTCGCGGCTCCATAGCGTCTTGGGTGATGGCGGCCCAATCTCGAAGAAGTTCATCATCCGATCGACCATGCGCGACTTGGCAAAGGCCGGATCGAGTCGGGG
>NZ_QTPU01000111.1:0-401 GCF_003857805.1 Burkholderia sp. Bp9099 | reverse complement strand
AACGGGCTGGTGCTCGGCAGTGTGTACGCCATCATCGCGTTGGGTTACACGATGGTGTACGGCATTCTCGGCATCATCAACTTCGCGCACGGCGACGTGCTGATGATCGGCGCGATGGTCGCCCTGTCGGCGATCACCGTGCTGCAGAACCACTTTCCCGGACTCGGCAACGTCGCGACGCTGACGATCGGCCTTGGCATCGCCGCCGTCGTCTGCGCGTGCGTGGGCTACACGATCGAGCGGGTCGCGTACCGGCCGCTGCGCCGCGCACCGCGTCTCGCGCCGCTGATCACCGCGATCGGCGTGTCGATCCTGCTGCAGACGGCCGCGATGATCATCTGGTCGCGCAACCCGCTGCCGTTCCCGCAATTGCTGCCGACCGATCCGATCAACGTGATCAA
>NZ_QTPU01000110.1:0-417 GCF_003857805.1 Burkholderia sp. Bp9099 | reverse complement strand
GATGATGCCGAGCGACGCGATGTTCAGCACGATCTCGAACACGCTCGACGGCACGAGATAGTTGAGCAGCACGCCGACCACGTAGATCGCGACCGTCACCAGAATGCCCGCGTACGGCACGGATTGCGCGCTCATTCGGCCGAGGAACGCCGGGGCCGAGCCGCCCATCGACAGCGAACGCAGCACGCGCCCGGTCGAATACAGGCCCGAGTTGAGGCTCGACAGCGCCGCCGTCAGCACCACCAGGTTCATCACCGAGCCGATGCCCGGCACGCCGAGCGCGCCGAAGAACGTGACGAACGGGCTCTGGCCCGCCTTGTACGCGCTCCACGGCAGCAGGCAGACCAGCAGCACCACCGACGCGACGTAGAAGATCGCGATGCGCCAGATCACGTTGTTGATCGCGCGCGGCAGCAC
>NZ_QTPU01000109.1:0-423 GCF_003857805.1 Burkholderia sp. Bp9099 | reverse complement strand
CGTGCCGCCCGATGCGTCGGCGACCATGTAGATCTCGTAGTCGCCTTCGAGCATCGCGCACAGCGCGAACGTCGTGTTGCAGACTTCGGTCCACAGGCCCGAGACGACCACCTTCTTGCGGCCGTTCGCGGCGAGCGCGTCGCGCACCTTCTGGTCGTCCCACGAGTTCATCGACGTGCGTTCGAGCGTCTTCTGGTTCGGGAACACGTCGAGCAGCTCGGGATACGTGTGGCCCGAAAAGCTGTCGCTTTCGACGGTCGTGATCGTGGTCGGGATGTTGAATACCTTCGCGGCCTTCGCCAGGCCGACGACGTTGTTCTTCAGCGTCTGGCGATCGATCGACTGCACGCCGAACGCCATCTGCGGCTGCTGGTCGATGAAGATCAGCTGGCTGTTGTGCGGAGTGAGTACTTCAAGCTTCGG
>NZ_QTPU01000108.1:0-432 GCF_003857805.1 Burkholderia sp. Bp9099 | reverse complement strand
CGTGCCGCGCAAGCCGCTCGACGGGCTGAAGTACATCCCGCTCGGCGGCGACCCGTCGACCTACCTGTCGCTCGGCGGGAACCTGCGCGAGCGTTTCGAGCTGAACAACGCGCCGCTGTTCGGGCTCGGCGCCGCGCACGACGACAACTACGTGATCCAGCGCGCGACGGTGCATGCGGATCTGCGCTATGCCGGGCATTTCCAGGCGTTCGTGCAGTTCGTCGATGCGCGGCCGTTCGGCAAGGACACGGTCGGCACGGTGGACAAGGATCAGCTCGACATCGAGCAGGCATTCGTCGCGTATGTCGATCAGCTGGGCGGCGGCACGTTCAAGGCGCGTGTCGGCCGGCAGGAGATGGCGTACGACCTGCAGCGGTTCGTGTCGGTGCGGGACGGCCCGAACGTTCGTCAGGCATTCGACGCGCTGTGGGC
>NZ_QTPU01000107.1:0-445 GCF_003857805.1 Burkholderia sp. Bp9099 | reverse complement strand
CGCTCGGCGGCCTGCGCGTCGCCGTACACGGCGAACGTGATGCCCGTCCTGCGGAACACGCCTTCCGCGTCGTGGGCCTTCTGGGCGAGGCTTGCAGGGTTCTGCGTGTCGAGCCATGCCTTGACTCGCGAGTAGGGCGGGCGAACCTGATCGCCTGCAAGCATTTCGTCAAACGGTGCCATTGAATTTTCTCTTTTTCTGCGAGACGGCCTGCATCGGGCCGCAGGCCGTTCCCCGATTGCGCGTCGGCTCAGTTGTCGCCCTTCTCGAGCACTTGCCGTGTCAGCGTGACCGACGGAATCGTCGGCTTGAGCAACCCACGGCGCGCGCGGCTGCTCAACCACTTCCAGCCGGCCACGAGCAGCAGCGCGACCAGCGGGATCGACGCGATCGTCCACGTCCCGTTCGGGTAGTCGAACGCCATCAGCACCAGCACGCCGAGCAG
>NZ_QTPU01000106.1:0-558 GCF_003857805.1 Burkholderia sp. Bp9099 | reverse complement strand
CCATTACTTCGACCGCGCGTGGATCTCGGCGACGTAGCCGCCCGGGAACTGCACGAGCGCCGCATCGCGCCCGTCCGACGTGAAGGGCGGCACCAGCACGGTCACGCCGGCGGCCTTGGCCTTCTCCAGCGTGGCGGCGAGGTCCGGCACTTCGTAGCCCGTCATTTCGCGCCCGAACGGATAAGGCAGACGGCCGTCGGTCGCCAGCACGGTCATCTTGCCGAAGCCCGACTCGATGCGGATGCGGCGATATGTGTCGTTCGGCCGGCCAATCTCGATGCCCGGCGCCTTACGCACGTCGGACACGACCTTGCCGCGCGAGAACGCGACGAAGTCGTGCACCAGCTTGCTCGCGCTTTCGGGCGACACGTACACGCGGTTTTCCGGCACCGTCTGCAGCGGGTCGTAGTGCGGCGCCTGGGTGTGCCAGTACAGCTGCATGTTCACGCCGCCCGGCCAGCGGATGATCGCGTCGCGGCCGATCGGATCGGGGAACGTGTCGACGACCACGTCCGCGCCGTGCGCGCGCGCCGATTTCATCGCGACGTCCATGTCGGT
>NZ_QTPU01000105.1:0-599 GCF_003857805.1 Burkholderia sp. Bp9099 | reverse complement strand
GCATCGCGAAGTCGAGCACGCGGACCCAGTAGTTGCCGCCTGCCGAGCCGATGATGATCGGCGCCGCGATCACGAAGGCCGCGGTCAGGATGCCGATGACGACGGTCTTGGCGGTGTTGCGTTCTTCGACGAGCGACGTCGAGGATTCGATCGGTTGAATGGATGTCATGTTGTTTGCTCCCCTTCCGTTACGCGCGGTCCGCGACACGTTCGCCCAGCAGGCCCGACGGACGGAACACCAGCACGATGATCAGCACGATGAATGCGAACACGTCCTGGTAGTTACTGCCGAACACGCCACCCGTGAGGTTGCCGATGTAGCCCGCGCCGAGCTGCTCGATCAGGCCGAGCACCACGCCGCCGACCATCGCGCCGCCGAGGTTGCCGATCCCGCCGAGCACCGCCGCGGTGAACGCCTTCATGCCGGGGATGAAGCCCATGTAGAAGTGCACGTTGCCGTATTCGGACGCGATCATCACGCCGGCCAGCGCGGCGAGTGCGGAGCCGATCATGAACGTCGCCGAGATCACGAAGTTCGGGTTCACGCCCATCAGGCTCGCGGTGTTCGGGCTTTCGGCGATCGCGCGCATCGCGCGGCC
>NZ_QTPU01000104.1:0-620 GCF_003857805.1 Burkholderia sp. Bp9099 | reverse complement strand
TGATCGTGTGGGCAGCAATATGCGGTGACGCGACCGTATGTAGACCCAATTAGACCATGCCGAAAACGATCCTCTTGTGCCGCATAAGACCGATTGCTGGTCGGCGAGACTCGCTTGTTTTCCATGTCTTCATCGATTTTGTCGGCGGGCAGTTCGTATGCTTTTCGAGCACCGATGATCGAAAGGAATGTGCCGAACGTCTTCGTGCGCGCAGCGTAGGTTTGTCGTCCACGCCGGCCGCTGCCGTCTTTCGTCGCGCGTTGCGACCAGGTATCCATGAATGTGTCGGACTTGTTCGGGCCGTCAGCATTGGCGAGACTGTACGGTGCGTTCGCCAGCACGTAGGCGTCCGCCACGCAGTGGCCCGTGCGCCCCCACGGATCTTCGACATCGGGGAATGCGTCGCCGAAGAACGCCGCAGTGAGGCCCACGATATTTCCTTGGCTGTGGCATACGACGGTAATCGGGACATCGGCCTGCATGCTTCGGATCGACTCGATCAGTCTGGCCAAGCGCAGCGCCGCGAGTACGCCATACGCTCGAGGCGGCGCGCGGTACAGCGGCCGATTGGTCGGATTGATGCCTTGCACGGTCATCCAGCCCATCGTTCGATCATCCAG
>NZ_QTPU01000103.1:0-646 GCF_003857805.1 Burkholderia sp. Bp9099 | reverse complement strand
ACTGGGGTGAAGTCGTAACAAGGTAGCCGTATCGGAAGGTGCGGCTGGATCACCTCCTTTCCAGAGCTTCTCGCAAAGTTGAGCGCTCACGCTTATCGGCTGTAAATTTAAAGACAGACTCAGGGGTCTGTAGCTCAGTCGGTTAGAGCACCGTCTTGATAAGGCGGGGGTCGTTGGTTCGAATCCAACCAGACCCACCATTGTCTGGCGGTAGGTACCTGAGGGAATCTGTACTCATGGGGGCATAGCTCAGCTGGGAGAGCACCTGCTTTGCAAGCAGGGGGTCGTCGGTTCGATCCCGTCTGCCTCCACCAATCCTCAATGACAAGCGTTCGACTTGGTCGAGTCTTTGTCATTGGCGATTGAGCCAGTCAGAGTGATACGTAGTATGTATCGGCTGTCGTTCTTTAACAATCTGGAAGAAGTAAGTAATTTGGATAGCGGAAGCGTCTTTGAGATGGACGTGAAAACTATCCGGGTTGTGATTGTATCGATGTATCTCAAGATGATTCGAACTCTATGTTCGACTCAATTGGAATACGGCACAACGCGAGAACTCAACCTGTAACGAGACAGACTCGTTATAGGGTCAAGCGAACAAGTGCATGTGGTGGATGCCTTGGCGATCACAGGCGATGAAGGACGC
>NZ_QTPU01000102.1:0-665 GCF_003857805.1 Burkholderia sp. Bp9099 | reverse complement strand
AAGCCGCTGCGCGGCCCGGCCGAAGGCGTCGCGATGGTGTTCCAGACCTTCGCGCTGTTTCCGTGGCTGACCGTGCTGCAGAACGTGGAGGCCGGGCTTGAGGCGCTCGGCGTCGGCGCACGCGAGCGGCGCGAACGCGCGCTCGCCGCGATCGACCTGATCGGTCTCGACGGCTTCGAGAACGCGTACCCGCGCGAGCTGTCGGGCGGCATGCGCCAGCGCGTGGGCTTCGCGCGCGCGCTCGTGGTCGACCCGACGATCCTGCTGATGGACGAGCCGTTCTCGGCACTCGACGTGCTGACCGCCGAGACGCTGCGTACCGACCTGCTCGACCTGTGGACGCAAGGCCGCATGCCGATCAAGTCGGTGCTGATCGTCACGCACAACATCGAGGAAGCGGTGTTCATGTGCGACCGGATTCTCGTGCTGTCGTCGAACCCGGGCCGCGTGATCGCCGAGATCAAGGTGCCGTTCAAGCATCCGCGCAACCGGCTCGACCCGGCCTTCCGCAAGCTGGTCGACGACATCTACGCGAAGATGACGGCCCGCCAGACCGGCGAGGCGACGAAGAAGGGGCTCGAGCTCGGCAGCTGGCTGCCGCAGGTGTCGACCAACCTGATGGCCGGCCTGATCGAGACGCTCGCGATGGCGCCGTACCACGGCCG
>NZ_QTPU01000101.1:0-705 GCF_003857805.1 Burkholderia sp. Bp9099 | reverse complement strand
AAAGCGGGCGCGGCCGTGGCGATCGCCGACCTGAACCAGGACGGCGCAAACGCGGTTGCCGACGAGATCGTCAAGGCAGGCGGCAAGGCGATCGGCGTCGCGATGGACGTGACCAACGAGGAAGCGGTCAACAGCGGCATCGACAAGGTGGCCGACACGTTCGGCTCGGTCGACATCCTCGTGTCGAACGCGGGCATCCAGATCGTCAACCCGATCGAGAACTACGCGTTCTCCGACTGGAAGAAGATGCAGGCGATCCACGTCGACGGCGCGTTCCTGACGACCAAGGCCGCGCTCAAGCACATGTACAAGGACGATCGCGGCGGCGTCGTGATCTACATGGGTTCGGTGCACTCGCACGAAGCGTCGCCGCTGAAGTCGGCGTACGTGACGGCCAAGCACGGGCTGCTCGGTCTCGCGCGCGTGCTGGCGAAGGAAGGCGCGAAGCACAACGTGCGCTCGCACGTCGTATGTCCGGGCTTCGTGCGCACGCCGCTGGTCGACAAGCAGATTCCGGAGCAGGCGAAGGAGCTCGGCATCAGCGAAGAGGAAGTGGTGAAGAAGGTGATGCTCGGCAACACGGTCGACGGCGTGTTCACGACGGTGCAGGACGTCGCGCAGACGGTGCTGTTCCTGTCGGCGTTCCCGAGCGCCGCGCTCACGGGCCAGTCGTTCGTCGTCAGCCACGGCTGGTTCATGCAGTAA
>NZ_QTPU01000100.1:0-732 GCF_003857805.1 Burkholderia sp. Bp9099 | reverse complement strand
GCCCACAGCGCGTCGAATGCCTGACGCACGTTCGGGCCGTCCCGCACCGACACGAACCGCTGCAGGTCGTACGCCATTTCCTGCCGGCCGACACGCGCCTTGAACGTGCCGCCGCCCAGCTGATCGACATACGCGACGAACGCCTGCTCGATGTCGAGCTGATCCTTGTCCACCGTACCGACCGTGTCTTTGCCGAACGGCCGCGCATCGACGAACTGCACGAACGCCTGGAAATGCCCGGCATAGCGCAGGTCCGCGTGCACCGTCGCGCGCTGGATCACGTAGTTGTCGTCGTGCGCGGTGCCGAGCCCGAACAGCGGCGCGTTGTTCAGCTCGAAACGCTCGCGCAGGTTCGCGCCGAGCGACAGGTAGGTCGACGGGTCGCCGCCGAGCGGGATGTACTTCAGCCCGTCGAGCGGCTTGCGCGGCACGCACGGATTCGCGAGCACCGACCAGTCTTCCTGCCAGCGGTTGAACAGCACCGCGGGCCGCTTCGCGGTGCACGTCGTGCCGCCGGCCGAGGCCGAGGCCGAGGTCGGCGCCGGCGCCACGGTGTCCTCGGCGGCGGCCGCCGTCCCGGCGTACGTCGCGACGCCGCCCGCCAGCACGGCGGCCGGCAGCACGCCCCGCCACGCCCACCTCATCGCCCGATGCGCCATTACTTCGACCGCGCGTGGATCTCGGCGACGTAGCCGCCCGGGAACTGCACGAGCGCCGCATCGCGCCCGTCCG
>NZ_QTPU01000099.1:0-770 GCF_003857805.1 Burkholderia sp. Bp9099 | reverse complement strand
TGCGCCGCGCCGAGCGCCGCTTCCGCTGCCTTGCCCGTGATGTTCTTCGCGCGCAGGTCCACCAGCATCACGTGGCTTTCGGTGCGCCCCGACACGATCCGCAGGCCACGCTTGACCAGCGTTTCAGCCAGCACGCGTGCGTTCTCGACCACCTTCTGCTGATATTCCTTGAACTCCGGCGACAGCGCTTCCTTGAACGCCACGGCCTTCGCCGCGATCACGTGCATCAGCGGGCCGCCCTGGATGCCCGGGAAGATTGCCGAGTTGATCTGCTTCTCGTACTCGGCCTTCATCAGGATCACGCCGCCGCGCGGGCCGCGCAGGCTCTTGTGCGTCGTGGTCGTGACGAAGTCCGCGTGCGGCACCGGGTTCGGGTACACGCCCGCTGCGATCAGGCCGGCGTAGTGCGCCATGTCGACCATCAGGTACGCGCCGACCGACTTCGCGATCTTCGCCAGACGCTCGAAGTCGATCTTCAGCGCGAACGCCGATGCGCCCGCGACGATCAGCTTCGGCTTGTGCTCGTTTGCCAGCTTCTCGGCCGCGTCGTAGTCGATGTCTTCCTGTTCGTTCAGGCCGTAGCTGACGACGTTGAACCACTTGCCCGACATGTTCACCGGCGAGCCGTGCGTCAGGTGGCCGCCATGCGCGAGGCTCAGGCCCATGATCGTGTCGCCCGGCTTGAGCATCGCGAAGAACACGCCCTGGTTCGCCTGCGAACCCGAGTTCGGCTGCACGTTCGCGGCTTCCGCGCCGAACAGCTGCTTCAC
>NZ_QTPU01000098.1:0-776 GCF_003857805.1 Burkholderia sp. Bp9099 | reverse complement strand
TCGTCGATCGCCTGCGACGACTGGCGCAGCGATTCGGCCGTCTGCTGCGCGGCTTCCGACAGCTGCGACAGCGCCTGCGTGATCTGCTCGGCACCGTTCGCCTGCGTCTGCATCCCTTCGTTGACCATCTGGAAGCGCGGCGCGAGCGTCTGCACCTCGGCGATGATCTGCGACAGCTGCCCGCCGACCTGCTGCACGTCGAGCATGCCGCGGCGCACTTCCTCGGAGAACTTGTCCATCCCCATCACGCCCGCCGACACGGCCGACTGGATCTCCTTCACCGTCTGCTCGATGTCGTAGGTCGCCACCGCCGTCTGGTCAGCCAGGCGCCGGATCTCGGTCGCGACGACCGCGAAGCCGCGGCCGTACTCTCCGGCCTTCTCGGCCTCGATCGCCGCGTTCAGCGACAGCAGGTTGGTCTGGTCGGCCACCTTGGTGATGGTCGCGACGACCTGGTTGATGTTCAGCGCCTTCTCGTTGAGGATCGCGAGCTTCGCGTTCACCGAACCGGCCGCGTCCATCACGCTGCGCATGGTCTCGCCCATCCGCGTGAGGCCGCTCTGGCTCACGCCCGCGAGCGTCGCCGACTGCTCGGCCACGCCGGCCACCTCGTTCATCGTGCGCAGCAGGTCGCGCGACGTCGCGAAAATTTCGCGCGACGTCGCACCGATCTCGGTCGTCGTCGCCGCGGTTTCGTTCGCGGTCGCCTGCTGCTCGCGCGACGTCGCCGCGATTTCGGCGACCGACGTCGTCACCTGCAGCGACGACTGCTGCGC
>NZ_QTPU01000097.1:0-881 GCF_003857805.1 Burkholderia sp. Bp9099 | reverse complement strand
TCGGCGGTGGATTCAACCGGTCGATGCAACACACTAGACGCTGCGTAAGCAGTGGAGGTGTTGCAAATGAAACAGCGGCGCAGGATCTACTACACCGAGACTCAAAAGGCCCTGATGTGGGAGCGGTGGCGCAAGGGTGACACGCTTCATCAGATTGCCCAACTGTTCGATCGCCACCATTCCTCTATTCAGGGGATTCTCGTCAGGACTGGCGGAATACAGCCAGCGCCTCGACACCGTTCAAAGCTGGCCTTGACGCTTGCCGAACGCGAGGAAATCTCGCGCGCAGTCGTCGCCGGCCAGTCGATTCGATCGATAGCGGCGCGGTTAGGACGTGCGCCATCTACTATCAGCCGCGAAGTGCAGCGAAATGGCGGAAGGTAGTACTATCGGGCGACCCAGGCCGACGCGCTCGCCTGGGACCGCGCACGGCGCCCAAAGACATGTAAGCTGGTCAGGAATCGGACACTCGCCCAGGTTGTGGCAAGCAAGCTCCGATTGCAGTGGTCGCCGGAGCAGATTGCGGGTTGGCTCAAGCACGTGTATGCGGTCAACAAGGACTATCAGGTGTCGCACGAGACTATCTATCGGAGCCTCTATATCCAGGCCCGTGGTGCGCTGAAAAGAGAACTGCTGGAACACCTGCGCCGTTCTCGGGCGATGCGTCGATCGCGTCAACACACACTGAAGACCGAGGACCGCACGAACATCCGCGATGCCATATCGATCAGTGAACGCCCGGGCACGGCCGAGGATCGAGCAATACCCGGGCACTGGGAAGGCGATCTGCTGTTCGGCAACGCCAACAGTCAGATTGCAACACTCGTCGAACGCCAGACCCGGTTCGTGATGTTGGTGAAGATTGCCAGCAAGGACTCTGA
>NZ_QTPU01000096.1:0-910 GCF_003857805.1 Burkholderia sp. Bp9099 | reverse complement strand
GCGCCGCGCAGGCCCTTCATCAGGCGCATGTGCAGCCAGGCCGCGTAGTTGAGCCACACGATCAGCGCCCAGGTTTCCTTCGGGTCCCAGCTCCAGTAGCCGCCCCATGCTTCGGCGGCCCACAGCGCGCCGAGAATCGTCGCGATCGTGAAGAACGCGAAGCCGACCGCGATCGACTTGTACATCACGTCGTCGAGCACCTCGAGCGTCGGCAGGCGATCGGCGAGCACGCCGCGCTCCTTCATCAGGTATGCGACCGACACCATCGCCGACAGCGCGAAGCTGCCGTAGCCGATGAAGTTCGCCGGCACGTGGATCTTCATCCACCAGCTCTGCAGCGCCGGCACGAGCGGCTGGATCTGCTGCGCGTCGCGTGCGACCGAGTACCACATCAGGAAGCCGACGGCCGCGCTGATGACCAGCAGCACGAACGCGCCGAGCGCGCGCGTGCCGTAGTGGCCTTCGTAATACAGGTAGAGCAGCGCGGTGATCAGGCTGAACAGCACGAACACTTCGTACAGGTTCGACACCGGGATATGCCCGACGTCGGCGCCGATCAGGTAGGACTCGTACCAGCGCACCATCAGGCCGGTGAAGCCCATCAGCACGGCGACCCACGTGAGCTTCTGGCCGATCGCGGCGCCCGACTCCGAGCGCGCGAGCAGACCGATCCAGTAGAAGATCGTCGCGAGCACGAACAGCGCGCTCATCCACAGGATCGCGGACTGGCTCGACAGGAAGTACTTGAGGAAGAACGCCGCATCGGCGCGCGCGAGATCGCCCTGGTAGATCTGGATCGACAGCAGCGAGAGCGCGGCGATCGACGCCATCATCAGCCGCGCGGGCTTCCAGCGCCAGCCGAGCACGACGAGCGCCGGCACGGTGCCGATCATCACCGCCTTGTCGTAGT
>NZ_QTPU01000095.1:0-997 GCF_003857805.1 Burkholderia sp. Bp9099 | reverse complement strand
ACACGACGTTCGCGCTGTGCGCGATGCTCGAAGGCGACTACGAGATCTACATGGTCGCCGACGCATCGGGCGGCACGACGCAGGCTGCGCATGATTTCGCGATGCAGCGCATGGTGCAGGCCGGCGTGGTGCCGGTCACGTGGCAGCAGGTCCTGCTCGAATGGCAGCGCGACTGGGCGCACCGCGAGACGTATGACGCCGTGATGGCGATCGCGAAGGAGCATTCGGGCGCGTACGGCATGGGCGTCGACTACGCGTACACGATGGTCCACAAGGCACCGCAGCGCACCGCGACGCCGCACGAGTCGATCCCGGCCGTGCCGGCGAAGTAAGCGCAGACGGTCTGCGACCGTCGATGCCGGTGCGGCGGGTTCGATGCGAACGCGCCGCACCGGCGCCGTTGCCGCGGGCGGCGGACCGTGAACGAATCACGGATGCCGTCCGCGGCGTGTTGGCCAGGACGTCAGGACCTGCTCTCCAACCAGTCCGAGAAATTGATCGTATGGAACCCTATCTGGTTTCCCTTGGTGCGGGCTTGCTGATCGGTGTCATTTACAGCGCCATCAAGGTGCGCTCCCCGGCACCGCCGCTGATTGCCCTTGTCGGGTTGCTCGGCATGGTGATCGGCGTGCAGGCCATCCCCACCCTCAAACAGCTCTTTGGCTTCTGATCGAAGCGAGGTGATGCATATGACCGCAACCGGGACTCAACCGGATCTGATCCTCCACAACGGACGATTCACGACCCTCGACCGCGCGAATCCCGTCGCGACCTCCGTCGCGATCAAGGACGGCCGCTTCGTCGCGGTCGGCAGCGACGCGGACGTGATGCCGCTCGCGGGCCGCGCGACGAAGATCGTCGATCTCGGCGGCCGCGGCGCGCTGCCCGGCCTGATCGACAACCACTGCCACGTGATTCGCGGTGGCCTGAACTACAACATGGAGCTGCGCTGGGACGGCGTGCCGTCGCTCGCGGTTGCAATGGACATGCTCAAGCG
>NZ_QTPU01000094.1:0-1049 GCF_003857805.1 Burkholderia sp. Bp9099 | reverse complement strand
GCCAGCATGCCGGTCTTGATCGCCGCGTGGCTGCCCTTGATCCGCGATGCGTTCAGGAAGCCCGCGTCGTCGCCGATCAGCGCGCCGCCCGGGAACACCGTCTTCGGCAGCGACAGCAGGCCGCCGGCCGTGATCGCCCGCGCGCCGTACGACACACGCTTGCCGCCTTCCAGGAATGCGCGGATCGACGGGTGCGTCTTGTAGCGCTGGAACTCCTCGAACGGCGACAGGTACGGGTTCGTGTAGCCGAGGCCGACCACGAAGCCGACCACGACCTGGTTGTTGTCCATGTGATACAGGAACGAGCCGCCGTACGTATCGGACTTCAGCGGCCAGCCGGCCGTGTGGATCACGAGGCCCGGCTTGTGCTTCGCCGGATCGATTTCCCACAGTTCCTTGATGCCGATCCCGTACGCCTGCGGATCGGCGTTCGCGTCGAGCTTGAACTTCGAGATCAGTTGGCGGCCAAGATGACCGCGGCAGCCTTCGGCGAACAGCGTGTACTTCGCGTGCAGTTCCATGCCGAGCTGGAAGTTCTCGGTCGGCTCGCCGTCCTTGCCTACGCCCATGTTGCCGGTGGCGACGCCTTTCACGGAACCGTCGTCGTTGTAGAGAATCTCCGCGGCCGGGAAGCCCGGGAAGATCTCGACGCCCAGCGCTTCCGCCTGCTGGCCGAGCCAGCGCGTGACGTTGCCCAGCGAGATCACGTAGTTGCCGTGGTTCTTGAAGTTGTCGGGCAGCGCCCAGTTCGGCGTGGTGACCGCGCTGCTCTCGGACAGGAACAGGAAGCGGTCTTCGGTCACCTCGACGTTCAACGGCGCACCCTGTTCCTTCCAGTCGGGGAACAGCTCGGTGATCGCGCGCGGGTCCATCACCGCGCCCGACAGGATGTGCGCGCCGATCTCGGAACCCTTCTCGAGCACGCACACGCCGATCTCGGTGCCTTTCTCGGCGGCCAGCTGCTTGAGCCGGATCGCGGCCGACAGCCCGGCCGGGCCGCCGCCGACGATCACGACGTCGTATTCCATCGATTCGCGCGGGCCGTATTG
>NZ_QTPU01000093.1:0-1103 GCF_003857805.1 Burkholderia sp. Bp9099 | reverse complement strand
TCAAACATTTCGCATGGCTGATCGTGGCCGCCGCACCGGCGGCCGCGTTCGCGCAGACGAGCGTGACGCTGTACGGCCGGATCGACGGCGGCGTCGAATACCTGAACCACATCGCGACGCCCGGCGGCAGTTCGACGCGCTGGAGCGCGGAAGGCGGCGACTGGGGCACCAGCATGTTCGGCCTGAAGGGCGTCGAGGATCTCGGCGGCGGGATGTCGACGGTCTTCAACCTGGAAACCGCGTTCCAGGTGATGAACGGCACGACCGGCGGTGGACGCATGTGGTCGCGCCGCGCGTATGTCGGCCTGAAGAGCGACACGTGGGGCCAGCTGCAGGCCGGCCGCAACCTGTTCATCGACAGCGACGGCGTGTGGGAATTCGATCCGTTCGTGCAGCAGGCGTTTTCGTCCGCATCGCTCGTGCGCGGCCGCAACTGGCAGCAGAGCAGCAACAACGTCGAATATCACAGCCCGGTGATCGGCGGCTTCGACGTGCAGGCGCAGTATGCGTTCGGCAACCAGTCGCGCGGCTTCAACTACGGCGCGGCCGACGACTTCGGCCGCTCGGACGGGATCATGATCTCGTATCACTCGCCGGTGCTCGACGTGCGCGGCCTCTACGACGAGCTGCGCGACAACAACGGCAAGTTCAGCAACATCTTCACCGCGTCGCGCGAGTATTTCGTCGGCGCGAACGTGAAGGTGTCGAAGTTCAAGATCCAGGGCGCGTATACGCACTACCAGGCGCCGGACAGCCCGGCGGGCGTCGCCGATCGCGCCGATCACTACTGGCTCGGCGCGACCTACACGGCCACGCCGCAGTGGGCGGTGACGGGCGGCGGGTATTACGTGAAGGTCGGCGACGGCGGCGGCGACGCGTCGCACGATCCGTCGGGCCACGCGATCATGTACGTGCTCGGCACGACGTACAACCTGTCGAAGCGCACGTTCCTGTACGGGACGGTCGCGTATGCGCGCAACGGCGGGAATTCGAACTTCTCGCTGCTCGCGTCGCCGCGCGACGCGACCTCGGGCACGAGCCCGATGACGGGCGAGTCGCAGACGGGCGCGTATGTGGGGATGATGCATACGTTCTGAGCGGCG
>NZ_QTPU01000092.1:0-1121 GCF_003857805.1 Burkholderia sp. Bp9099 | reverse complement strand
GGTGGCCTGAACTACAACATGGAGCTGCGCTGGGACGGCGTGCCGTCGCTCGCGGTTGCAATGGACATGCTCAAGCGGCAGGTGGCGATCACGCCCGCGCCGCAATGGGTGCGCGTGGTCGGTGGCTTTACCGAACACCAGTTCGCCGAGAAGCGCCTGCCGACGATCGAGGAACTCAACGCGGCCGCGCCCGATACGCCGGTGTTCATCCTGCATCTTTACGATCGCGCGCTGCTGAACGCGGCCGCGCTGCGCGTGGTCGGCTACACGAAGGACACGCCCGAGCCGCCGGGCGGCACGATCCTGCGCGATGCCGCGGGCAACCCGACCGGGCTGCTGCTCGCGAACCCGAACGCGACGATCCTCTACGCGACGCTCGCGAAGGGACCGAAGCTGCCGTTCGAATACCAGTACAACTCGACGCGCCACTTCATGCGCGAACTGAACCGTCTCGGCGTGACGGGCGTGATCGATGCGGGCGGCGGTTCGCAGAACTATCCCGACGATTACGAAGTGATCCGCAAGCTGCACGACGCGGGCGAGATGACGATCCGGATCGCGTACAACCTGTTCACGCAGAAGCCGAATGCCGAGAAGGAAGACTTCGTGAACTGGACGAAGAGCACGAAGTATCACGACGGCACCGACTATTTCCGCAACAACGGCGCGGGCGAGATGCTGGTGTTCTCGGCCGCCGACTTCGAGGACTTCCGCGTCGCGCGCCCGGACCTGCCGGCGCAGATGGAAGACGATCTCGAGGGCGTCGTGCGCGTGCTCGCGCAGAACCGCTGGCCGTGGCGCATGCACGCGACCTACGACGAAACGATCAGCCGCGCACTCGACGTGTTCGAGAAGGTGAACAAGGACATCCCGCTCGAAGGGCTGAACTGGTTCTTCGATCACGCGGAAACCATTACCGAAAAATCGATGGACCGCATCGCCGCGCTGGGTGGTGGTATCGCGGTGCAGCACCGGATGGCGTACCAGGGCGAATACTTCGTCGAGCGCTACGGCGCGCAGGCGGCCGAAGCGACGCCGCCCGTCGCGAAGATGCTGTCGAAGGGCCTCAAGGTGTCGGCCGGCACCGACGCGACGCGCGTGGCGTCGTACAACCCGTGGGT
>NZ_QTPU01000091.1:0-1149 GCF_003857805.1 Burkholderia sp. Bp9099 | reverse complement strand
ATGGCGTACGACCTGCAGCGGTTCGTGTCGGTGCGGGACGGCCCGAACGTTCGTCAGGCATTCGACGCGCTGTGGGCGGATTACGAAATCGGCAACTGGCGGCTGATCGGCTACGTGACGCGTCCGGTGCAATATCGCAATGACGCGGTGTTCGACGACGTGTCGAATCGGCACCTGCGCTTCGACGGCGTGCGGATCGAGCACAACGCCGTGGGCCCAGGCGAACTGTCGGCCTACTGGTCACGCTATACGCGCGACAACGCGCGCTATCTCGCCGGCGCCGGCACCGAGCGGCGCGACGTGTTCGACATGCGCTACGCGGGCAAGTCTTCCGGGTTCGACTGGGACGCCGAAGCGATGCTGCAGACCGGCCACATCGGCCAGGACACGATCGGCGCATGGGCCTTTGGCGCGCTCGGCGGCTACACGTTCGCGAAAGCGCCGGGCACGCCGCGCATCGGCATCCAGGTCGACGGCGCGTCGGGCGACAAGCATCCCGGCGACGGGCGCATGGGCACCTTCAATCCGCTGTTCCCGAACGGCTATTACTTCACGCTCGCCGGCTACACCGGCTACAGCAACCTGATTCACGTGAAGCCGTCGCTGACGTTCAAGCCGGCCAGCAACGTGACGGTGCTGACCGCGGTCGGTTTCCAGTGGCGCCAGACGACCGCCGATGCGATCTACGGGCAGGGGATGCAGGCGGTGCCCGGCACGGCCGGCAAGGGCGGCGCGCGCACGGGCATGTATGCGCAGGCGCGCGTCGACTGGCTGGTCAATGCGAACGTGGCGCTGGCGGTCGAGGCCGTGCATTTCCAGGTCGCCGATTCGATTCGCGCGCTCGGCGCGCGCAATGCCGACTACGTCGGCATGGAGGCGAAGTTCGGCTGGTAACGCGGCAAGCCGCGCGGCTCACGGCTGCGCGCGTGCGAGCGCCTCGACGAAATCGATGAACGCGGTGACGCGCTTCGAGCCGCGCTGATTCGGCAGGTACAGCGCGGTCACGACCGAGCGCGCCGCATCGGGCGTGACGTCGTACGCTTCGAACAGCCTGCGCAGGCAGCCCGACTGGACATCGGCATCGACGAGCCAGTCGGGCAGCAGCGCGATGCCGGCGCCGTCGAGCACGGCCTCGCGCAACACTTCACT
>NZ_QTPU01000090.1:0-1175 GCF_003857805.1 Burkholderia sp. Bp9099 | reverse complement strand
ATGACGGACGTAGTGATCGTATCGGCCGCGCGGACCGCGGTCGGCAAATTCGGCGGCTCGCTCGCGAAGATCGCGGCACCGGAGCTGGGTGCGACGGTGATTCGCGCGGTGCTGGAGCGTTCGGGCGTGAAGCCCGAGCAGGTGAGCGAAGTGATCATGGGCCAGGTGCTGACGGCGGGCTCGGGGCAGAACCCGGCGCGCCAGTCGCTGATCAAGGCCGGCCTGCCGAGCGCAGTGCCGGGGATGACGATCAACAAGGTGTGCGGCTCGGGCCTGAAGGCCGTGATGCTGGCGGCGAACGCGATCGTGGCGGGCGACGCGGAGATCGTGATCGCGGGCGGGCAGGAGAACATGAGCGCGGCGCCGCACGTGCTGCCGGGCTCGCGCGACGGGTTCCGGATGGGTGACGCGAAGCTGGTCGACACGATGATCGTCGACGGCCTGTGGGACGTGTACAACCAGTACCACATGGGCATCACGGCGGAGAACGTCGCGAAGGAATACGGGATCACGCGCGAGGAGCAGGACGCGTTCGCGGCGCTGTCGCAGAACAAGGCGGAAGCCGCGCAGAAGGCCGGGCGCTTCGACGACGAGATCGTGCCGGTGTCGATCCCGCAACGCAAGGGCGAGCCGCTGCAGTTCGCGACCGACGAGTTCGTGCGCCACGGCGTGACGGCGGAATCGCTGGCGGGGCTGAAGCCGGCGTTCTCGAAGGACGGCTCGGTAACGGCGGCGAACGCGTCGGGGCTGAACGACGGCGCGGCGGCGGTGCTGGTGATGTCGGCGCAGAAGGCGGCGGCGCTCGGCCTGACGCCGCTGGCGCGGATCAAGGCGTACGCGAACGCGGGGGTGGATCCGAGCGTGATGGGCATGGGGCCGGTGCCGGCATCGCGCCGTGCGCTGGAGCGCGCGGGCTGGACGCCGGGCGACCTGGACCTGATGGAAATCAACGAGGCATTCGCGGCGCAGGCGCTGGCGGTGCACAAGCAGATGGGCTGGGACACGTCGAAGGTGAACGTGAACGGCGGGGCGATCGCGATCGGCCACCCGATCGGCGCGTCGGGCTGCCGGATCCTGGTGACGCTGCTGCACGAAATGGCCAAGCGCGATGCGAAGCGCGGGCTGGCGTCGCTGTGCATCGGCGGCGGGATGGGCGTCGCGCTCGCGGTCGAGCG
>NZ_QTPU01000089.1:0-1232 GCF_003857805.1 Burkholderia sp. Bp9099 | reverse complement strand
TGGACCGGCCAGAGTTTCATAGACACTCACGAGCCGTTTAGCGCGTAGCGCCGCTCAAACTCTACAGGTGACAGGTCGCCGGCGGAACCATGCCGGCGAATCGGGTTGTAGAACATCTCAATGTAGTCGAATACGTCCGTGGCAGCAGTAGCCCTGTTCGGGTAGATGCGCCGCTTAATTCGCTCCTTTTTCAATGCGCTGAAGAAGCTTTCGGCAACGGCGTTGTCGTGGCAATTACCGCGACGACTCATGCTCGGCACCATATGGTGAGCCCTCAGGAATGACAGCCAGTCATCGCTTGTGAACTGACTGCCCTGATCCGAATGCACCAGAACGCCGGGGCCCGGTTTGCGTTTCCAGACTGCAGCCAGCAAAGCCTGCAATACCAGGTCGCTGGTCATCGTTGATCGCGTGGCCCAGCCGACGATCTGACGCGAGTACAGATCCATGACCGCCGCCAGATACAGCCAGCCTTCATAGGTTCGGATATACGTGATGTCGGTAACCCAGACCCTGTTCGGCGCGTCGGGGGCGAACTCCCGATTTAGGACATTGGCCACCACGCCGACCGGACCGCCACGATAGCGCGGCTTGCTGCCGTAGCCAACCTCGGCGCGCAAACCTTCCGTCCGCATTAACCGGAGCACGCGGTGACGGCTGCACGTCTCGCCCGATTCTCGCAAATCCACCGTGATTTTGCGGTAACCGTAGACGCCGCCGCTGCTCAGCCAGTGATGTTTGATCAGACCCAGCAGCCGGTCGTCCTCGCGCTTGCGCGCACTGCCTGACTGACGTTGCCAAACGTAATAGCCGCTGCGATGAACACCGAGCACCCGACACATCGTACGCAGACAATGCTCGTTGATATGGGCTCGCATAAATGCGTACCTTGCCGTCATCCCTTTGCAAAGTACGCGGCGGCCTTTTTTAGAATGTCTCGCTCCTCGGTCACCCGCTTGAGTTCGGCCTTCAATCGCCGCACCTCGGCGCTCTGGTCTAGCTCCACCTGCCGCACGACATCTGGCTTATCGAACTTCGCTCGCCAGGCATATAGGCTGTGCGTCGTAATGCCCAGACGCTGGGCCACATCTGCAACCGAATGACCACGCTCGGTGACTTGCTTGACTGCTTCGATCTTGAACTCATCCGTGTACCGCTTGCCGCTCATACTGACCTCCTCGGTTGCCGTAAATTATGGCTCGAAGATGTCTACGAAAGGCTGGCCGGTCCAG
>NZ_QTPU01000088.1:0-1273 GCF_003857805.1 Burkholderia sp. Bp9099 | reverse complement strand
TCCATGACGATACTCCTATGAACGGTAACGTCAGCAGTTACGATACGCCTGCCGGAGCAGTCCATACCATTAACTGGCGTAGCCGCTACGGCGGCATGGATGTATCGGAAGCACGACGATTGCGGCAACTGGAAGAGGAAAACCAGCGGCTCAAGCGGTTGGTGGCAGACCAGGCGCTGTGACCTGCCTGACTTCTTCGGACCATTTCAATCTTGGAGAACGGCCTCGATTGCTTCAGTTGAACAATATCGCTGCTTGAACTCGTTGGGCGTCAGGTAGGCCAGACTCGAATGTGGCCGAACAGCATTGTAGTGACGCCGCCATTGGTCGATCACAACTTTCGCTTCCGTGCGGGTGCGGAACCATTCAAGGCTCAGGCATTCGTCGCGGAACTTGCCGTTGAAGCTCTCATCCGCGCCGTTCTGCCAAGGCTTGCCGGGATCGCTGAGCGCCATGTCCATGCCATTCTGCGCCGCCCACTTCAGGATGGCGCGCGACACGAATTCCGGCCCGTTGTCCGAGCGCAGATAGCGCGGTGCGCCGTGCAGGCTAATCAGTTGTGACAGAACCTCGATGACTCGCCCCGAGCGTATTGATCCGGCCACGTCGATGGCCAGGCATTCACGCGTGTACTCATCGATCACCGTCAGACACTTCAACTGCTGGCCGTTGGCGCACGCGTCGAATACGAAGTCGTACGCCCAGACATGCCGTGCCGCCGTCGCTGGCTGCGGCCGAGGGCGATGGACAGATACGCGTCGGCGGGGTCGCTTGCGCGGCACCTGCAACCCGGCAAGACGCCACAGCCGCCAGGCCCGATCAACGCTCATCGAGTGACCCTGCCGCTCCAGAAAGATCTGAATGCGGCGGTAACCATAACGCGGATATTGTGCCGACAGAATGCTCATCGCTGCCAGCACCGGCGCGTCCCGCACGGCCAGCGTCGATTCGTAATGCAGCGCCGATCGGGCGACCGACATTAGCGCGCACGCACGCCGCTCTGACAGGCCCCGTGCTTTCGCGTAGGTGACCTGCTGGCGTCGAGCGGGCGCGCTCACCACTTTTTTGCGTTGATCTCTTTCATCACGTCCAGCTCGAGATCGCGCTCGGCCAGCATCTTTTTCAGCCGGGCATTTTCCTGCTCAAGCTGCTTCAACCTCTTCACATCGGCGGCTTCCAGGCCGCCGAAATGTTGCCGCCAGTTAATGGTATGGACTGCTCCGGCAGGCGTATCGTAACTGCTGACGTTACCGTTCATAGGAGTATCGTCATG
>NZ_QTPU01000087.1:0-1317 GCF_003857805.1 Burkholderia sp. Bp9099 | reverse complement strand
CCAGTTAATGGTATGGACTGCTCCGGCAGGCGTATCGTAACTGCTGACGTTACCGTTCATAGGAGTATCGTCATGGAAATCATTCGGTTCCTTGCCATCGATCTTGCAAAGAATGTCTTCCAACTGCACGGCGTGGATGCCGCAGGCACGCTTGTGCTGCGACGTCGCGTTGGCCGCGCCCAACTGACTGAACTGGTTCTTCGACTTGCACCATGCACTATCGGGATGGAAGCCTGCTCAAGCGCCCATCATTGGGCACGGCAGTTTCAGCAGCAAGGCCACACGGTAAAACTCATCAGCCCGCAATTCGTGAAACCTTTCGTGAAGGGCAACAAGACTGACGGCAACGATGCTGAGGCGATCTGCGAGGCATTGCAGCGACCATCAATGCGGTTCGTGCCAATCAAGTCCGTCGAGCAACAAGATGTTCAAAGTCTTCACCGCGCTCGTAGTCGCCTCGTGAGCAATCGGACCGGGCTGGTGAGTCAGATGCGCAGCATTCTCGCAGAGCGAGGCATCGTATTCGCGCAATCGATCACGCGTGCGCGCCGGGAGATTCCGGCCATCGTCGCAGACATCACGAACGCCCTAACGCCACTCGCGCGCGAGATACTGGCCGATCTGATGGACCAGTTGCGCGAACTGGACAAACGCATCACCGGATTCGACAGACGTATCGATGCAGTGTTCAAGGCCAGCGAGACCTGCCAGCGCATTGCGCAGATTGAAGGAGTTGGTCCCAAAACGGCGACCGCCATCGTTGCTGCCGTATCCGATCCAAAGGACTTTAAGAACGGCCGCCACTTTGCTGCCTGGCTCGGCCTCGTTCCCCGTCAGAGCTCAAGCGGTGACCGAACACATCTCCTCGGCATCAGCAAGCGAGGCGACCGACATCTACGGACCTTGCTCATACACGGTGCACGCGCAGTACTCCGAACTGCTCCAACCAAACACGACAGAAAGCACGCCTGGGCTCTTGCGTTGCAGGCCAGGCGAGGCGCAAATCGAGCCATCGTGGCGATCGCGAACAAGATGGCCCGTGTCATCTGGTCGATGCTTGCAACCGGCCAGTCGTATCAGAAAGCAGTGTAGCAATGTCACCAACGATGCGTTGACGAATTGACGAATGGCACTCCGGTCGATCCGGCGAGCAGGGAACCTGATTTTTATAACGGCCCCCGAGGTCTTCCAGTTGTTGAGGCCTGCACGCGCGGAATTCCAGTTGGGCGCTGGGCTCTGCCCTGACGCCGGATATATGTACGCAATCGACTTCCGTGTCCGTCAACTTCCGTTTGCTATTGGGAGCAGTCCATATAT
>NZ_QTPU01000086.1:0-1358 GCF_003857805.1 Burkholderia sp. Bp9099 | reverse complement strand
TGCACGCAACCCAGAGAGAATCGATGATCTCCCAATCCATCTTCAAGGCATATGACATTCGCGGTGTGGTCGGCAAGACGCTCGACGCCGACACGGCGCGCGCGATCGGCCGGGCATTCGGCAGCGAAGTGCGCGCCCAGGGCGGCGACGCGGTCGTCGTCGCGCGCGACGGCCGCCTGTCGGGGCCCGAGCTCGTCGGCGCGCTCGCCGATGGCCTGCGTGCGGCGGGCGTCGACGTCGTCGACGTCGGCATGGTGCCCACGCCGGTCGGCTATTTCGCGGCGAGCGTGCCGCTTGCGCTGAAGGACGGCGAGCGCCGCGTCGATTCGTGCATCGTCGTCACCGGCAGCCACAACCCGCCCGACTACAACGGCTTCAAGATGGTGCTGCGCGGCGCGGCGATCTACGGCGAGCAGATCCAGGCGCTGTACCGCCGCATCGTCGACGAGCGCTATGAAACGGGCAGCGGCGCGTTCGAGCAGTTCGATGTCGCCGATCAGTACATCGCGCGCATCGTTGGCGACGTGAAGCTCGCGCGCCCGCTGAAGCTGGTCGTCGACGCCGGCAACGGCGTCGCGGGCCCGCTCGCGACGCGCCTGTTCAAGGCGCTCGGCTGCACGCTCGTCGAGCGCTTCACCGACATCGACGGCACGTTCCCGAACCACCACCCCGATCCCGCGCACCCGGAAAACCTGCAGGACGTGATCCAGGCGCTGAAGGATACCGACGCCGAACTCGGCTTCGCGTTCGACGGCGACGGCGACCGCCTGGGCGTCGTCACGAAGGACGGCCAGATCATCTTCCCGGACCGCCAGCTGATGCTGTTCGCGGAAGAAGTGCTGTCGCGCAACCCGGGCGCGCAGATCATCTACGACGTGAAGTGCACGCGCCATCTCGCACAGTGGGTGAAGGCGAAGGGCGGCGAGCCGCTGATGTGGAAGACGGGCCATTCGCTCGTGAAGGCGAAGCTGCGCGAGACGGGCGCACCGCTCGCGGGCGAGATGAGCGGCCACGTGTTCTTCAAGGATCGCTGGTACGGCTTCGACGACGGTCTCTACACGGGCGCGCGCCTGCTCGAGATCCTCGCGAAGACGGCCGATCCGAGCGCGCTGCTCAACGCGCTGCCGGACGCGATGAGCACGCCGGAGCTGCAGCTCAAGCTCGAGGAGGGCGAGAACTTCCGCCTGATCGAGAAGCTGCAGAAGGAAGCGAAGTTCGACGGCGCCGACGAAGTCGTGACGATCGACGGCCTGCGCGTCGAGTACCCGGACGGCTTCGGCCTCGCGCGTTCGTCGAACACGACGCCGGTGGTCGTGCTGCGCTTTGAAGCGGAGACCAAGGAAGGGCTCGAGCGCATC
>NZ_QTPU01000085.1:0-1386 GCF_003857805.1 Burkholderia sp. Bp9099 | reverse complement strand
TGTCGTAGCCATTTCAAGATGTCGTGGCGCCAGCTAAATAGAAATGTCCGGTTTTGAGGTTGGGGTTAGGGTTGGTTTCGCTGCCTGTTTGTCCTGGTTTATTCGTTACGCCGTGTCGAAGGCGGGCGTCTGAACGGGCAGGGCGCTTGCGTCGGATCCACTGTCCCTTGCAGACCGACGGCCAGGTTTGCGGGGTTGCGGTTGCGCCTGCCTGTGCTCAGCCAAATCCACAATCACTTGCTCGACGTCCGCCTGCACGAACTCGCGCTGCTTCTTCTTGCCCGGCTGAGGTTTGTTTCGATCGGTCTTGGTCGAATCGCCCCGGTTTGTTCGGGATGGGGCTTTACCGATGCGGCTGTTATCGCGTTGCGCCTGAATCGCCTGAGCGACCTGCAATACGTGACTCAGGCGCTTGTGTTCGACGACTGCGGCTTGATCGATCTCGGCGAGCCGATCGTACTGCCTGCAGGGCAACACCTGACCCTCCGTCCGGAGCTCGATGCGCCCGTCCGGGTACTCCCACACGTCGATGTAGCGGTGAATCAGCTTCCGGTTCTCTGGGGTGTCGTCCAGCAGGTACATCACCCGGTCGTACTGCACCGTCAGCGACTTCGTCACTTTCCGCAGTTCGCGCCACGTAAGCGTCAACTCAAGGCTCTCGTCGTCCCGCAGTGGCCGATGAGCGTCGAAACTGCTCTTCGGTGGCTTCGCGAAACGTGCGTTGTAGGCCGCCATGAAGGAGGGTGCATAGGCGTTCGCCTCGGCCACCGTGCTGATCCCGCGCAGCCGCAGTTCCTTGACCAGCCGGTCCTGCAGCGTCAGGTGCGCACGCTCGACCCGCCCCTTGGCCGGGCTGCTGTTTGCGCAAAACGTGTCGATGTTCAGCTCGTACATCGCGCGGCCGAAATGCGTCACCCGATTGCCAGTCGTGCCCGGGTTGACGTTGCGAAACACGCTGTACTTGTCGCTGTACAACGCCATCGGCTTGCCGTGACGCTCCAGATACGCGCGCGTCGCCTCGAAGTAGCTGAAGGTCGACTCGGTCGCCGTGAAATGCAGCATCATCAACCGGCTCGTCGCATCGTCCACGTATACCAGCAGCGTGCAGGCTGGCGCCCGATCCTCGAACCAGCGGTGGTCGCTACCGTCGATCTGGATCAGTTCGCCCAGGCACGCGCGTCGTGCCCGTGGCTGGTAGACCTTCGGCGGCCGCTGCCGGCGCGGCACCCACAGCCCGGCGTCCGTCATCAGCCGCCTGACCGTTTCCTTCGCCAGCCGGATGCCGTGGCACTCATACAGCTTCTCGCAGGCCAGCGTCGGCCCGAAATCGGCGTAGCGATCACGGATGATCGACAGTGCTCGATCGGCCAGATCAGCGTCCAGCCG
>NZ_QTPU01000084.1:0-1414 GCF_003857805.1 Burkholderia sp. Bp9099 | reverse complement strand
CGCCATCTGCTGCTGCACGTCTGAGCGTGCACACGACCGAATACGGAATCACGGAGGAAACATGACGTACCGCAACGAATCTGCCTGGATCCAGCCGGCCGCGCCGGCCACCGCACCGCGCACGACGCAGGCACGCTCGACCGCCGAATACCGCGCGCTCGACGCCGCGCACCACATCCATCCGTTCTCGGACATGGGTGCGCTCAATCGCGCGGGCAGCCGCGTGATCGTGAAGGCCGACGGCGTCTATCTGTGGGACTCGGACGGCAACAAGGTCATCGACGGGATGGCCGGCCTCTGGTGCGTGAACGTCGGCTACGGCCGCAAGGAACTTGCCGATGCCGCATATCGCCAACTGCAGGAACTGCCGTTCTACAACACGTTCTTCAAGACCACGCACCCGCCGGTAATCGAACTGTCGGCGATGCTCGCCGAAGTGACGCCCGCGGGCTTCAATCACTTCTTCTATTGCAACAGCGGCTCGGAAGGCAACGACACCGTGCTGCGTCTCGTGCACCAGTACTGGCGCGTGCAGGGCAAGCCGCAGAAGAAATACGTGATCTCGCGCAGGAACGGCTATCACGGCTCGACGATCGCGGGCGGCACGCTCGGCGGGATGGGCTACATGCACGAGCAGATGCCGTCGAAGGTCGAGAACATCGTGCACATCGACCAGCCGTATTTCTTCGGCGAAGCACAAGCCGGCGAAACGCCCGAAGCGTTCGGCCTCGCGCGTGCGCAGCAGCTCGAGGCGAAGATCCTGGAGCTCGGCGCGGAGAACGTCGCGGCGTTCATCGGCGAGCCGTTCCAGGGCGCGGGCGGCGTGATCTTCCCGCCGTCGACGTACTGGCCGGAAATCCAGCGGATCTGCCGCAAGTACGACATCCTGCTCGTCGCCGACGAAGTGATCGGCGGCTTCGGCCGCACCGGCGAATGGTTCGCGCACCAGCACTTCGGCTTCGAGCCGGACCTGATCACGATGGCCAAGGGCCTGACCTCGGGTTACGTGCCGATGGGCGCGGTGGGTATCCATGAACGCGTTGCGCGCCCGATCATCGACAACGGCGAATTCAATCACGGGCTCACGTACTCGGGGCACCCGGTCGCGGCGGCGGTGGCGGTCGCGAACCTGAAGCTGCTGCGCGACGAAGGGATCGTCGAGCGCGTGAAGCACGACACGGGCCCGTACTTCCAGGCGCTGATGCGCGAAACCTTCGCGCGTCACCCGATCGTCGGCGAAGTGCACGGCCACGGGATGGTCGCGAGCCTGCAGCTCGCCGAGTCGCCGGCCGAGCGCCGCCGCTTCGCGAACGGCGGCGAGGTCGGCACGATCTGCCGCGACTTCTGCTTCAACGGCAACCTGATCATGCGCGCGACCGGCGACCGGATGCTGCTGTCGCCGCCGCTCGTGATT
>NZ_QTPU01000083.1:0-1608 GCF_003857805.1 Burkholderia sp. Bp9099 | reverse complement strand
GGGGATGCGGCTATTTTCTTGGACTGATTTACGTTGCTAACCCGAGGCTTTCACGGTACTCGATGGGGCTGAGATAGCCAAGGGAGCCCTTGATCCGTTTCTCGTTGTACCAGCGAACGTAGGCGTCCAGTACCTCAACGAACTCCGCGATGGTCGTCGAACGCCAGTCTCCTGTATAGAACATCTCAGTCTTTAGCCTGCCGAAGAATCCCTCACAGGCCGCGTTGTCCGGTGAACAGGCTTTACGCGACATGGAGCGGATCAGCTTAGCCTTCGCAACCCGCGATAGCCAGCCAGGCCAACGGTAGTGGCCACCCCGATCGGAATGCACGATCGGCGTCTCGTCGTCCTCGGTCACGGTCTCGATAGCCGCATCTAGCATGGAATTCACGAGCTCTGCGTCGGGGCTTGTGCCAATCGACCAGCTGACTACCATCCCATCGAAGCAGTCGATCATGGGCGATAGATATACCTTCCCCGCAGGAATCTGGAACTCGGAAATATCCGTCACCCACTTTTCGTTGGGGGCGTTCGCGTGGAAATCGCGATTGATGATGTTATCTGGGGCAGGGCTGATTTCCCCGATATAAGAGCGATATCGGCGCCGCTTGGGCCTTGCTGCGTGGAGGCCGCCTTGTTTCATGAGGCGACGCACGACTTTCTCCGATAGAAACACTCGTTGCCTGCTAAGCGCTGCTTGCACCCGACGATAGCCGTAGGATCGGTGATTGTCCTCGAAGATCTCTGCAACGGTACGACGGACATCTGCATATTTGTCGGCAACCCGTATGGGCGACCGATGATAAAAATAGGAGCTGCGCGCCAGGTCCAACCGCTCAAGCAGCTCACTCAAACCGTATTCTTCTCTCAGGGCGTCAACCAGCTTCGTCTTCTCCCGATTGCTCAGGAGTGGCAGGTCGACGCCCAGGTCTTTTTTTACGAGTTCATTCGCGTTCTTCAACAGGTCGTGTTCAAGCTTCAGATTGCGAATGTCGCGCCGGAGCTCTTCGACCTGCCGCTCCAGTTCGTCCCGATCCGTCTCTGATGGTGATCCCTTGTCGCGCTTCATGGATGCAGGAGCCCCTCGGCCGAGTAACTGGTTCTTCCAGTTGTACAGCGACACCCTGTCGACGTCCAGCTTTTGCGCCACCGCCTGTGCACTTCCTTCCCGTGTGCACAGTTCGTACACCGCGAGCTGCCTGGTCGCCAATGACACGGCCGGTCGGCCTACCTTGCCAACCACGCGTTTCCTGGTTTCCGGATAGCGCTCGCGAACCCACGCCGTCAGTATCTGGCGACAGGGATAGCCTAATGCCCTGAGGGTGAAGCTGAAGCTGCGCCCGTGATTGACGTAATGCTCAAGTGCCAGGTTCTTCTGTTCTTCTGAGTACTTTGGCTTTACGCGAACATACTCTTTCTGCAGATCGCCACTCTTCTCGAATTCCTCGCACCACGCCTTGAGAGAATTCTTCGTCGGGTAACCCAACTGGCGGATTGTCGCCTTGACGCGCTTTCCGAGTTTCAGGTACAGCTCGACCGCCCGAACGCGGTCTTCGTATGAATACATGGACTACCTCCAAAGTAGTCCAAGATTTTGTCCGCATCCCC
>NZ_QTPU01000081.1:0-1854 GCF_003857805.1 Burkholderia sp. Bp9099 | reverse complement strand
GAGCTGCTCGAGGATCGCCGGGTTCTCGAGCGTGGACGTGTCCTGCGTGATCGCCTCGCCCTTCGCGAGCGAGCGCAACAGGCGCCGCATGATCTTGCCCGAGCGCGTCTTCGGCAGGTTGTCGCCGAAGCGGATGTCCTTCGGTTTCGCGATCGGCCCGATCTGCTTGCCGACCCAGTCGCGCAGCGCCTTCGCGAGCGCCGCCGCTTCCTCGCCCTCCGGACGCGAGCGCTTGAGCACCACGAACGCGACCACCGCCTCGCCGGTCGTGTCGTCCGGGCGGCCGACCACCGCCGCTTCCGCCACCAGCTCGTGCGAGACCAGCGCCGACTCGATCTCCATCGTGCCGAGCCGGTGGCCCGACACGTTCAGCACGTCGTCGATGCGGCCCATGATCGTGAAGTAGCCGGTGTCCTTGTCGCGCACCGTGCCGTCGCCGGCGAGGTAGAGCGTGCCGCCGAGTTCTTCCGGGTAATAACTCTTCCTGAAGCGCTCCGGGTCGCCCCAGATCGTGCGGATCATCGCCGGCCACGGACGCTTGACGACGAGAATCCCGCCTTGCCCGTTCGGCACGTCCTGGCCCGTTTCGTCGACCACCGCGGCCATGATGCCCGGCAGCGGCAGCGTGCACGAACCCGGCACCGTCGGCGTCGCGCCCGGCAGCGGCGTGATCATGTGGCCGCCGGTTTCGGTCTGCCACCACGTGTCGACGATCGGGCAGCGCTCCTGGCCGACGTGCTTGTGGTACCACATCCACGCTTCCGGATTGATCGGCTCGCCGACCGTGCCGATGATGCGCAGGCTCGACAGGTCGTAGCTCTTCGGGTGGACCTTGTCGTCGGCTTCCGCGGCCTTGATCAGCGAACGGATCGCGGTCGGCGCGGTGTAGAACACCGTGACCTTGTGATCGCCGATCATCTTCCAGAAGCGCCCGGCGTCCGGATACGTCGGCACGCCCTCGAACACGACCTGCGTGCCGCCGCACGCGAGCGGGCCGTACGTGATGTACGTGTGGCCGGTGACCCAGCCGATGTCGGCCGTGCACCAGAACACGTCGGAGGGCTTCCAGTCGAAGGTCCACTTCATCGTCTGCGCGGCCCACAGCAGGTAGCCGCCGGTGCTGTGCTGCACGCCCTTCGGCTTGCCGGTCGAGCCCGACGTATACAGGATGAACAGCGGATGCTCGGCGCCGACCCATTCCGGCGCGCAGGTGTCGGACTCGCCGTCGGCGATCTCGTGCATCCACAGGTCGCGTTCGGCATGCCAGTCGATCTTGCCGCCGGTGCGGCGATAGACGATCACGCTCTTGACCGCTTCGCAGCCGCCCATCGCGAGCGCTTCGTCGGCGATGCTCTTGAGCGGCAGCGTCTTGCCGCCGCGCGCCTGCTCGTCGGCGGTGATGAGCGCAACGGCGCCGACGTCGACGAGCCGCTCGTTGAGCGATTTCGCGGAGAAGCCGCCGAACACGACCGAGTGCGTGGCGCCGATGCGCGCGCAGGCCTGCATCGCGACGATGCCTTCGATCGACATCGGAATATAGATGATGACGCGATCGCCCTTGCCGATCCCGCGTTTCTTCAGCGCGTTCGCGAAGCGCGACACGCGCGCCAGCAGCTCGGCATAGGTGACGCGCGTGACGGTGCCGTCGTCGGCCTCGAAGATCACGGCGACGCGCTCGCCGTTGCCGGCTTCGACGTGGCGGTCGAGGCAGTTGTACGACGCGTTGAGTTCGCCGTCGTCGAACCATTTGTAGAACGGCGCATCGCTCTCGTCGAGCACCTTCGTGAACGGCTTGTGCCAGCTGAGGCCCTCGCGCGCGAGACGCGCCCAGAAGCCTTCGTAATCCTGCTCGGC
>NZ_QTPU01000080.1:0-1894 GCF_003857805.1 Burkholderia sp. Bp9099 | reverse complement strand
CAAGAGGATCGTTTTCGGCATGGTCTAATTGGGTCTACATACGGTCGCGTCACCGCATATTGCTGCCCACACGATCAAGTGATTTCGGCGGTGACGGTGCAAGGGATCGGCTGGCGCGGCATCAGCAAGCACGAACTCGACGATATCGGCGCGGCCGGTATCCTGACGCAACGGGTCTTTGCTTCCGGTTTTCCGGTCGGCGTGAAGAAACCGTACCGATACTGGGAAGACGATTGGCGGCATGGCAAACAAGGAACGAAGCCGGGGTTCTGGTATCCGCCGTCGCCGCCGGCCAAATTCAATCTCGTCGGCGCGATCAAAGGAAATGAATCGGTTCTGGGCATGGCGGCGACGCTCGTGACCGCGCCGCTCATGTTCGTCGTGACCGGCATCAGTTCGGCATTGAACATGCTCCGCGTGAACGCCGATCCGCCGAAGGGCTGGACGGTAGTTGCGGATGCCCCGGCGCTTGACGAACCTTTCCCGCCGAAGGCATTGCGATTCGGCAAGTCAGTCGAGACCAAGGACGGCGACGCGATCAGCGACTTCAACGAAGGCAACGATCCGCCGGCTGCTTGGCGCGACGCGAACAAGACCGACGCCGAAAAGCGAGCCGACGACCCCTACGACCAGTACAAGGCGAAGAACCAGGACAGTATCGCTCAAGGTACGGCCGCAACCGAAGCCGGGCAGCGTTACGAGGACCGCGCGCTGATGCGCATGGAAGCGCGCCGGACGTTGAACACCGAATGGCTCGATCGCGACGGCCACGTGATCGGCGAGGACGGCAAGAGCGCGATGCCCGAAGGCTACAAGGAATGGCGCGACCAGCAGATCGTCGATTGGCTCGATCGCGGCACGACCAACAGCCCGACGAATCACTCCACGACAATGACCAATCCCGAGCATGCCGAAAAGGCACTTGCGTATGACGTTGCGGTGGGCCTGTGCTACATCACGCCCGAACAACTCTACGACCTGCGCATCGAGGCGGATTGGCGGATGGGGAAAGGCATTCCCGAAGACCATCCGAACAAGAAGTACTACGACTATTTCATCTCGGCACACTACAACAGACTGCCGTTGCATGAATGGTTACATACCGATGGCAGCGAAGGCATGATGCCCGACGCGATCATGGATGAACGTGAAGGTGAGTTCTATTTGAAGGTTGGAGGCGTGGTATGACGGCACTCATCGCTACATGGCAGCGACGTGTCGCCGTCGCGTGCGTGGCATGGATTGTTGCGGTTCTGCTGATGCTCGCACTGATAGCGAAACTGGATCATTCTCATCCGGCGCTACTTGAAACAGGAGATTGGATGAAACGACTGGTCGTTGCGCCGGGCTTGGTGGCGCTCATGGTTTTTCTGTTTGCTACGGCTGCGATGGGGTCGGTGTCGACCGCCCCGGTCGCGGAGTCGACTGCGGATACAGTGCCAGACGTTGAAGAATCGGTGAAGCCATTCATTGCGCAGGTCGTCGGCCTGATTTGGTTGAATCCACTACAACGGATGGACTACCCGACCGAATGGCAATTGTTGTGGACGCAGGGATTGGCTGCACCGAACAAGAATGATGACATGGTGCGCACGAAGCCCGGAAAGTTCGCATCTCTTCGATCGATCGGGGCGCTCGTCTACGGAAACCGCGGAAAGGAGACGTTCAAAGGGTTCTATGCCAAGTACGTTGATGAAATGCTGTTGTTGATGCGATCGCGCTATGCCAGCAACGCGAAGTATTTCTATACGGTAAAGGCCGAGAACTCGGAGGACTGGCGCGAGCTGGCCGGTACGCGAGTCGAAGTTGCCGTTCCACCCCGACTCGATCCGGCCTTTGCCAAGTCGCGCATGGTCGATCGGATGATGAACTTCTTCGAGATTGGGCCGCCATC
>NZ_QTPU01000079.1:0-1927 GCF_003857805.1 Burkholderia sp. Bp9099 | reverse complement strand
ACACGACGTTCGCGCTGTGCGCGATGCTCGAAGGCGACTACGAGATCTACATGGTCGCCGACGCATCGGGCGGCACGTCGCAGGCCGCGCACGATTTCGCGATGCAGCGCATGGTGCAGGCCGGCGTGGTGCCGGTCACGTGGCAGCAGGTCCTGCTCGAGTGGCAGCGCGACTGGGCACACCGCGAGACGTACGACGCGGTGGTCGCGATCGCGAAGGAGCACTCGGGCGCGTACGGCATGGGCATCGACTACGCGTACACGATGGTCCACAAGGCACCGCAGCGCACTGCGACGCCGCACGAGTCGATCCCGGCCGTGCCGGCGAAGTAACGGGCAGCCGGACGGAATGGCCGCGGCCGGCGTGCGCGATGCACGCGACGGCCGCGGGGGTCGCGGGCCGCCGCGCTCACGCCTCGGGCAGCGCCCACGGCGCGTGCGAGAAGTGTTCGGCGAGAAAATCGAGCAGCACCGTCACGCGCGCGGCGCGCAGCATGCCGGGCGGCGTGACGAGGTTGACGTTGATGTCGGCGATCTTCCAGTCGTGCATCACTTCCTCGAGCTCGCCGCGCTGCAGCTCATCCCATACCAGGAACTCGGGCTGCAGCGCGAGGCCGTGACCGGCGACGAGCGCGGGGACGATCACGTCGGCGTTGTTGGTGCGGATGCGGCCTTGCACGTTCACGCCGATTTCCTCGCCCGATGCCGGGTGGCGAAAGCGCCAGTGCTCGGGTGTGGGCAGGTTCGTGTAGGTGAGGCACACGTGCTGTTCGATGTCGCGCGGATGCTTGGGCCGGCCATGCCGGTCGAGATACGCGGACGATGCGACGAGCGGGCGGCGCACCGCGCACAGCTTGCGCGAGCGCAGCGACGAGTCGCTCAGTTCGGCGATGCGGATCGCGACGTCGAAACCGCCGGATACGATGTCGACGATGTGGTCGGTCAGCACGAGGTCGATGTCGACGCGCGGATAGCGTTCGAGAAACGCGGGCAGCAGCGGCGACAGATGGTGCGTCCCGAACGACATCGGCGCGTTCACGCGCACGAGGCCGTACGGTTCGAGCGCCTGCGCGGTGGCCTCGCTCTCGATCAGCTCCGCATCGGCGAGCAGGCGGATCGCCCGATCGCGCAGCAGTTCGCCGGTCGGCGTGAGCGACAGCTTGCGCGACGTGCGGTACAGCAGCATCGCGCCGAGGCGCTTTTCGAGGCGCGCGATGGCCTTCGATACGGTCGGCTGCGAGACGCCGAGCAAGTCCGCGGCTTTCGCGAACGAACCGGTCTCCGCGACACGCGCGAAGATGGCCCAGGCTTCGAGATCAGGAAGATGTTGCATGGTCGGACGGGGTGGCGGGAAGCGAAGGGGAAGCGAACGCGGCGAAACATGCGGCCGGCACGATGCGGGTCATTCTAATCCGGTCGGGAGAAAAAACGTTATGGAATCTTATCTATTGTCGTTGGCCGCCGGCGTGCTGATCGGCGTCGTGTACAGCGTGATCAAGGTGCGCTCGCCCGCGCCGCCGCTGATCGCGCTGATCGGTCTCGCCGGCATGCTGATCGGCGCGCAGGCCATCGGGCCCGTGCGTCACTGGCTCGGCTTCTGACCGCATCGAGGACCTGTCAATGAGCGCAACCTATACTCAACCGGATCTGATCCTGTACAACGGGCGCATCACGACGCTCGATCGTGCGAACCCCGTTGCCGCCGCGGTGGCGATCAAGGACGGCCGCTTCGTCGCGGTCGGCAGCGACGCGGACGTGATGCCGCTCGCGGGCCGCGCGACGAAGGTCGTCGATCTCGGCGGCCGCAGCGCGCTGCCCGGCCTGATCGACAACCACTGCCACGTGATTCGTGGTGGCCTGAACTACAACATGGAGCTGCGCTGGGACGGCGTGCCGTCGCTCGCGGTTGCAATGGACATGCTCAAGCG
>NZ_QTPU01000078.1:0-1957 GCF_003857805.1 Burkholderia sp. Bp9099 | reverse complement strand
TGTCAAACGCATTTGAAATCTGAGCCACTTCGCGCCTGATCGCGCAAAGTAAAACTGAGCCAGTCGTTACCTCTTCGATGACGAAACGTGGCCGGCTTGGCGTTGCTGTTTCAGTCTGTAGCTGTCTCCTTTGATCTGGATGATGTGGGCGTGGTGCAGGATGCGGTCGAGCATCGCTGCCGTCAGTGTGGTGTTGCCGCCGAAGGTTTCATCCCACTGCGCAAACGGAAGGTTGCTGGTCAGGATCATCGACCCGCGCTCGTAGCGCTTGGCGACGATCTGGAAGAAGTGGCTAGCCTGATCGCCCGAGAGCGGTAGATAGCCGATCTCGTCGACGATGAGCAACCTCGGGCCGAGAATGTTGTGCCGAAGTACGGCGTCGTATCGCTCCTGTCTGCGCGCAGCTTCGAGCTGCAACATCAGATCCGCCGCCGTGATGAACTTCGTCTTGATGCCGGCCTGTGTCGCGGCATACCCGATGGCGATCGCGAGGTGGGTCTTGCCCACGCCTGACGGACCTAGCAACACGGCGTTCTCACCCCGCTCAATGAAGCGCAGGGTGGCAAGCTCGTCGATCGTCTTGCGCGGCGCCCCGACGGCGAAGCTGTAGTCGTAGTCATCGAGCGTCTTGATGGCGGGGAACCCGGCCATGCGCACCAGTGTTTGCCGCGAACGAACTTGCCTCATCTCTCGTTCGTGAGCGAGCGCGTTCTCGAGGAAGTCGAGGAAGCTCCATTGCTTGGCCGCGGCATCGCTCGCCAGAGCGACGTATCGTTGCATGAGCCCCTCGAGCTTCAGGCTCTGGCAGTGCCCGTCGATGCGTTCCTGCTGCAGGTTCATGCGCGCACCTCGGTCAGCAATTGCTGGTAGACGGACAACGGGTGCTGGATCGACATCGCAGGGTCAACGCGCGGCCGAGCGACGGCGCGAGCCGGCAATCGGGGCACCGCGTAGCCAGGCATATCGCGCAAGCAAGCCCGTTCTCGTTGTTCCAGGAGAATCGCGGGTGCCAGCCCTGTAACCGGATGCACCCGCTGATTGGCCACATCGCGCAGCCATTTACTCACCTCGACGTTTGCAGTCACGGCGTCGAGCATCAAGCCGGATTGCTTGAGCTGGCTGGCCAGCGGCACATAGAAATTGCCGCGCAGATAGCGATGGAATCGCTCGACCTTGCCCTTGGTCTGCGCACGGTACGGTTGGCACAGCCTGGGCAGGAAGCCGTACCGCTTGGCCAGGTCGAGCAACCCGGCGTGCCAGCGGTGTTGACCGTCGCCATACGCATCGCGCTCGACAACGATGGTCTTGGCGTTGTCGTAAAGGATCTCGCGAGGAACGCCGCCCAAGGCTTCGAACAGCGCATGATGACAGGCGACCAGCGTCTCGGCGCGTTCATCGGTGGTGAAGCGTGCCCAGCGCCAACGACTGAAGCCGAGCGTGGCGGTGAAGGCGTAAAGCGGGTCGGCGCCTCGACGGAAGACAACGAAATCGCACTGCATCTGCCGGCCGGGCTCGGTCTCGAACCTCACGACCGGATCCGGCTTCGGCACGGACTTATGCGCGTTCATGAAAGCCTGAAGGCTTCGCAATTGGCCATCGTAGCCGCGCGCACGCAACTCGCGCAGCAGCGCCGGCGCGGCGATGATCTCGGGGGCTGCCGCGCTCATGCGCTCGATGACGTACGCCTCGAACGCTCCGAGCTTGGTTGGCCGCGGTTCACGCGGCTTGTAGCGCGGCACTTCCTCGGCCGACAGGTACCGCGCCACCGTGTTGCGAGAAATGCCCAGGCGCCGCGCGATCTCGCGCTCCGATACGCCTTGGGCTTTGAGCACATGGATTTGCATCCACTGTTCCTTCTGGAGCATCGCCAGCCTTTGCGCGCAAAAGGCTGACTGTACTGAAAGGTGGCTCAGATTTACTTCGCGCGAAGTGGCTCATTATTACTTTGCGCCCAACA
>NZ_QTPU01000077.1:0-1959 GCF_003857805.1 Burkholderia sp. Bp9099 | reverse complement strand
GCCCACGACGCGGAAGGCGTGTTCCGCAGGACGGGCATCACGTTCGCCGTGTACGGCGACGCGCAGGCCGCCGAGCGCCTGATTCCGTTCGACATCGTGCCGCGGATCATCTCGGGCGCGGAATGGAGCCGGCTGTCGCTCGGCATCGAGCAGCGCGTGATGGCGCTCAACGCGTTCCTCGACGACATCTACCACCGCCAGGAGATCGTGCGCGCCGGCATCGTGCCGAAGCACCTGATCGCGCACAACGAGGCGTTCATCCCGGAGATGATCGATTTCCGGCCGCCCGGCAACGTCTACACGCACATCATCGGCGTCGACATCGTGCGCACCGCCGAGAACCAGTTCTACGTGCTGGAAGACAACGCGCGCACGCCGTCGGGCGTGTCGTACATGCTGGAAAACCGCGAGACGATGATGCAGCTCTTTCCCGAGCTGTTCCAGCAGGTCAAGGTGCGCCCGGTCGAGACCTATCCGCAGATGCTGCGGCAGTCGCTCGCGGCCGTGTGCCCGCCGGGCGGCAATGCCGACAACCCGACCATCGCCGTGCTCACGCCCGGCATCCACAATTCCGCGTACTACGAACATTCGTTCCTCGCCGACCAGATGGGCGTGCACCTCGTCGAGGGCAGCGACCTGCAGGTGGTCGACGGCCGCGTCGCGATGCGCACCACCGAAGGCTTCCGGCCGATCGACGTGCTGTACCGCCGGGTCGACGACGCGTTCCTCGATCCGCTGACGTTCCGCCCCGATTCGGTGCTCGGCGTGGCCGGGATCATGGACGTCTACCGCGCCGGCAACATCACGATCGCGAACGCGCCGGGCACCGGCATCGCCGACGACAAGGCGATCTACTCGTACATGCCGGAGATCGTCGAGTTCTACACGGGCCGCAAGGCGCTGCTGGAGAACGTGCCGACCTGGCGCTGCGGCGAGGCCGACAGCCTGAAATACGTGCTCGAGCATCTCGACGAACTGGTCGTGAAGGAAGTGCACGGCTCGGGCGGCTACGGGATGCTGGTCGGGCCGTGCGCATCGAAGGCCGAGATCGAGGCGTTCGCCGCGAAGCTGCGCGCGCGTCCCGCGAACTACATCGCGCAACCCACGCTGGCGTTGTCCACGACGCCGATCCTGACCGAAGCCGGCCTCGCGCCGCGCCACGTCGACCTGCGGCCGTTCGTGCTGGTGTCGGACCGGATCCGCATCACGCCGGGCGGGCTCACGCGCGTCGCGCTGCAGGAGGGCTCGCTGGTCGTCAACTCGAGCCAGGGCGGCGGCACCAAGGACACCTGGGTGCTGGCCGACTGAGCCGGGCACGACCGCGCGCGCCGCAGCCGGCGCGCGAACCGAACGAAGACGGAGTGGACACGAGATGCTTCTGGGACGAACTGCGAGCGGTCTTTACTGGATGTACCGCTATATCGAGCGCGCGGAGAACATCGCGCGCATCGTCGATGCCGGACTGCGGATGGCGCTCACGCGCACGTCCGATGCGCCGGCCGAATGGTCGTCGGTGCTGGTCAGCTCGGGCGCGGACGACGGCTATCGTCAGAAGTACGACGCGTATGCCGCCGATACCGTGACCGACTACCTGCTGCGCGACCGCGACAACCCGTCGAGCGTGCTGTCGTGCATCGAGGCCGCGCGCTCGAACGCGAGGATGGTGCGCACGGCGCTCACGCGCGAGGCGTGGGAGAGCGTGAACGGCGCCTGGCTCGCGCTGCGCCAGGCGCTTGCGCAGCCGGTGCCGGAGAGCGGGCTGCCGGCGGTGCTCGACGAAGTGAAGCGCGAAACCGCGCTGATCCTCGGCAGCTTCTACAGCACGATGCTGCGCAACGAGATCTTCGATTTCGCGCAGATCGGCGCGTTCGTCGAGCGGGCCGACAACACCGCGCGGATCCTCGACGTGAAATACCACCTGCTGCTGCCGTCGGTGTCGCACGTGGGCACGATCCTCGA
>NZ_QTPU01000076.1:0-2248 GCF_003857805.1 Burkholderia sp. Bp9099 | reverse complement strand
TTACTCACCCAGATACGCAGCCCGCACCTTCGGATCGTCGAGCATCTGCTTGGCGTCGCCTTCCATCGTGACCGTGCCGGAATCCATCACGTAGCCGCGGTCGGCCGCTTGCAGCGCGAGCCGCGCGTTCTGCTCGACCAGCAGCACCGTGATGCCCTCCTTCGAGATCTCGCGCACCACTTCGAAGATCTTCTCGACCATGATCGGCGACAGGCCCATCGACGGCTCGTCGAGCAGCAGCAGCTTCGGCTTCGACAGGATCGCGCGCGACATCGCCAGCATCTGCTGCTCGCCGCCCGACAGCGTACCCGCGAGCTGCGTTGCACGCTCCTTCAGCCGCGGGAAGAAGCCGAACATCCGGTCGACGTCCTGCTTGATCTGCTCCTTGTCGTTGCGCAGGTATGCGCCCATCTGCATGTTCTCGATGATCGACATCCGCGCGAAGATCCCGCGACCTTCCGGCACCATCGCGAGGCCGCGCTTGAGCAGCTCGTGCGACGGCACGCCCTTGATCGACTTGCCGTCGTACTCGATGTCGCCCGCCGAGTACGGCTTGAGACCCGTGATCGCCTTCATCGTCGTGGTCTTGCCCGCGCCGTTCGCGCCGATCAGCGTCACCAGCTCGCCCTGGCGGACTTCCATGTCAACGCCCTTGACGGCCTGGATGCCGCCGTAGTTGACCTGCAAGCCCTTGATTTTCAACATTGCCGCTGCCATCAGTGCACCCCTGCGCCGAGATATGCCTCAATCACCTTCGGATTCTTCTGCACGTCCTGCGGCAGACCCTCGGCGATCACCTTGCCGTAATCGAGCACCGTCATCCGGTTGCACAATCCCATCACGAGCTTCACGTCGTGCTCGATCAGCAGGATCGTACGGCCGTCCGAGCGGATCTTGTCGAGCAGGCGCGTGAGTTCGACCTTCTCGGTCGCGTTCATCCCGGCCGCCGGCTCGTCGAGCGCGAGCAGCTTCGGGTCGGTCGCCAATGCGCGCGCAATCTCGAGACGGCGCTGGTGGCCGTACGACAGGTTGCGCGACGTGTAGTCCGCGTACTGCAGCACGCCGACGTATTCGAGCAGCTCGATCGCGCGTTCCTTGATCTCGCGCTCTTCCTGGCGCTCGGCCGGCGTCTGGAACACCGCGCCGAGCAGCCCGTGCTTGGTCCGCACGTGGCGGCCCACCATCACGTTCTCCAGCGCCGTCATCCCGCCGAACAGGCGGATGTTCTGGAACGTGCGCGCGATGCCCGTCTTCGCGACCTGGTGCACCGCGGTCGGCTTGTATTCCGTGCCGTCGAGCTTGAACTCGCCGGAGTCCGGCGTGTAGAGGCCCGTGATCACGTTGAAGAACGTGGTCTTGCCGGCGCCGTTCGGGCCGATCAGGCCGTAGATCTCGCCTTCCTTGATCTGCAGGCCGACGTCGGACAGTGCCTGCAGCCCGCCGAAGCGTTTGTTCACGCCCGAGACGGACAGTCGGATTTGCTTGTCGCTCATGTGTGTATCCCCTTGTCCGTTGGTTAAGCGCGCACCGGCTTCTTGCTGTTGCGCTTCGCCAGTTTCGCGATCTTGTCCTCATGCTTCGGCGCCGGCCACAGGCCTTCCGAGCGATAGAGCATGATGATCACCATCGCGAGGCCGTACAGCGCCTGACGGATCACTTCGGTGTCGACGATGTCGTGACCGAAGATCGCGTGCTGCAGCGGGCTCATCGTCGAACGCAGGAATTCCGGGAAGATCGCGAGCAGCACCGCGCCGAGGATCACGCCCGGGATGTGGCCCATGCCGCCGAGCACCACGCACGCCAGCACGACGATCGATTCCCAGAACGTGAACGACTCGGGCGACACGAAGCCCTGGAACGCACCGAACATCGCACCCGACAGGCCGCCGAACGACGCGCCCATCGCGAACGCGAGCAGCTTCACGTTACGGGTGTTGATGCCCATCGCCTTCGCGGCGATTTCGTCTTCGCGGATCGCGGCCCATGCGCGGCCGATACGCGAGTGCTGCAGGCGCGTACAGACCCAGATCACCAGCAGCGCGCAGAGCACGAACAGGTAGTAGTACATGTAGACCGACGGCAGCTGGAAGCCGAAGATCGAGTGCGTCTGCGACAGGTTGAAGCCGCCGACGTGCACCGGATCGATGCCCGTGATCCCCTTCGGGCCGTTGGTGATGTTCACCGGACGGTCGAGGTTGTTCATGAAGATCCGGACGATTTCACCGAAGCCGAGCGTCACGATCGCCAG
>NZ_QTPU01000075.1:0-2822 GCF_003857805.1 Burkholderia sp. Bp9099 | reverse complement strand
CCGTGTGAAAGTAGGTAATCGTCAGGCTCCCTAAGCCAGAAACCCCCGCCCGAAAAGGCGGGGGTTTTTGCATTTGCAGCGCAGAAAATGTGCAATCACCGCCGGGCGTTGGCGTTGGCGTTGGCGTTGGCGTTGGCGTTGGCGTTGGCGCAAGCAAGCAAGCAAGCAAGCAAGCAAGCAAGCTGGCTGGCTGGCTGGCTGGCTGGTCGGGCGGGACTTTCATGTACGCCGCGCGCCGTGTCGCGAATGGACGAGTGGCTCGACCCCGCTGCTGCCGGTAACTCCGCGGCCAGGGCGGCCAGTCTTGCACCGCTCGCAGCGCGAGAGTCTGATCGGCGCCGAATTGTTTGAGCAGATGGCGGCTCATTGACGCATCCTGCTCCTCATCATCGTTGACTGCATCGAACCCGCGCCGCGAGATCTACCACGTCTATCATCTCGGTTGCCACTGGCTTCGAGCTCCGTGCGGTTTCCATCCCGTGATGAACCGACCAGGGGCGCGGCAGGGGTCACCCTTGCGCGCAGCCGAAGGCTCCGTCAATCGCCGGGGTGCCGCCGATGGCCGCGTCATGCTCGAAGTGATCACGCCTCCGGTCGTTCTCTCGTTATTTACCTCCTCGAGCACATTGCACGGCAAGTCTAGCCATCGCAAATCGGAGTCCATTATCTCGGGCTATTAATTGGTGTATATCGCTTATCTTCGCGCAACGTCGTCGATTCTGTTTCGAGGTGCTGGTGTGTGATTGGCGCGTTTCAGGGCAAATCCACGGCTGCCTCGGCGACAGCGCGAGGCCGAGATCGCGCGCCCGTCGGCATATGCGTGACGACCGCAACCGCCATGAGGCCTTCCATCGGCGCGAAGGCGTCGCAGAGGCGAATTTCTTCGACGAGCGAATAGGCGGCGCCGCCGAAATAGTGGCGGCCTTCGCCCATCAATCCGAAATGCGTACCGTCCGCGTTGACGCCGGACGACCGCACCGTGCATGCAGTGCTTGGACTACACAGTGCCAAGCGCTCGATCGGGCGAATCGGCGGATCGTGCTGCTGCCGTGGCTCCGGGTCGACATGAGCATCGCCGGGCAGTGAGTAGTCGATGTCGACGAACCCGCGTTGAATGTCGGCTTCCCTGCCGTCTGGTTCGTACCGGGCGACGTACAGGCGCCCCGGTCAAAGCCGATGCAGTTCCGCGCTTGACTGAACGAGGTTCCACTCGTATCCACACGTCGGATGGCGCGTGTACAGCTCAGCCTTGCCACGATAGGCCGCCCAGACATTCATGGTGGTCGGCTTGCACAAAGGACGGTTCGACACAATGCGCGCTGCACTGTTGAACGTTCGCAACGACGGCGACACGCAAGCGATGTGGCAGCAGGCGTGCGGGCGCAGATCGTCGCGCATCGGCGGCACCAAGACATCTAGGCCGGCCAAGCTGTTGGACCTTCTCGCAAGGTGCGAGCGTCGCTATCAGCCGCGATAACGTCGGTTGACGCTCGTTCGGCAACCACGCGTACGCGATCGCTTCCGGAGTCGTGACTCGCGGGCGTCGCCGCGTGCTGGTGGCCAACAAGCAGCCGGCGTCGACGGCCGGTTTTAAAGTCTCATGCGTCGCGCGAGCCGCGGCGCCTTTCGCGCGTCTGGCGGTGTGGCGCCCGGAAAGCGTCGGCTCTCGGACTGCCGCGATCCTTCCCGTGCTGCACCACGCGTTGTCGATGGTGCCCGCATGTGCCACCGAGGAAGCAAAGACCAGTGCGAAGGCAAGAAGGACGACAGGGTATCGCGCGGAGGCAGGGAAACGGGAGAGCGGTCGGCATGATCGCGGAACGCGGGATGGTACCGCGCGTGCCTTCCGTCAGTGGTGATGAGGGGAGGGGGCGAAGATGGCCCCTAGGTGCTTTCCGGGTTCGATTCCGGTGTCGCAACGGAGCAAGCGGGAACGGCGACGCCTTCCGTGGAATCCGGCTTCGGCACCCCGTTTGCCGGAAACCCTTGCGCGCAGAAGCCGGTTGTCCCGGGTTTGGCGGGGTGCTGATGTGTCGCCATTAATCAACCTACCCCCTGGGCTCGCGTCGGAAGCCTTGCAGATTCATCCGGCATGGAAATTGCAAATTTTTTGCGTTTACCCGCTTGGCATTATGCGTGAGAGGTCGTATCATGGCGGTCTTTCGTTTTCAGCGAAGATGCAAATCGAAGCTGAAGACGGAGTCTGACGAAGATGTGGGCGCCGATCGGCGATCCTCTTGTGCTTGCCTCAGCCGGGTGGGCGCGGGTGTCGGGTGAGTCGCCAGGGTGCGCTGGAAGAGAATGAAAATAATCTTCCGGATGTGCTTGACAAGAGTGCGATGCACCCCCATAATCGTCAGTTCTCTACGGAGGGGTGCCCGAGTGGCTAAAGGGGGCAGACTGTAAATCTGTTGGCTTACGCCTACGTTGGTTCGAATCCAACCTCCTCCACCAGAACATCAGCGCAGAGAGCGGTAGGGAATCGTTAGTGGCCCGTGCGGGTGTAGCTCAATGGTAGAGCAGAAGCCTTCCAAGCTTACGACGAGGGTTCGATTCCCTTCACCCGCTCCAGTCCGTGTAGTTGAAGCGTAATACCGCCCATGTGGCTCAGTGGTAGAGCACTCCCTTGGTAAGGGAGAGGTCGGCAGTTCGATCCTGCCCATGGGCACCAGCAGTAAAAAGTCAGTGTCTGTTTGCGCGCGGCGCAACATGTGAAATTCCTTTCGGGAGTTGAAAATGGCCAAGGAAAAGTTTGAGCGGACCAAGCCGCACGTCAACGTTGGTACGATTGGTCACGTTGACCACGGCAAGACGACGCTGAC
>NZ_QTPU01000074.1:0-2912 GCF_003857805.1 Burkholderia sp. Bp9099 | reverse complement strand
CAGACTTGTTATAGGATCAAGCCTTACGGGCAATTAGTATCAGTTAGCTGAACGCATTACTGCGCTTACACACCTGACCTATCAACGTCCTGGTCTCGAACGACCCTTCAAGGGGATCTAGTCCCCAGGGATATCTCATCTTAAGGCGAGTTTCCCGCTTAGATGCTTTCAGCGGTTATCTCTTCCGAACATAGCTACCCGGCGATGCCACTGGCGTGACAACCGGTACACCAGAGGTTCGTCCACTCCGGTCCTCTCGTACTAGGAGCAGCCCCCTTCAAATATCCAACGCCCACGGCAGATAGGGACCAAACTGTCTCACGACGTTTTAAACCCAGCTCACGTACCTCTTTAAATGGCGAACAGCCATACCCTTGGGACCGGCTACAGCCCCAGGATGAGATGAGCCGACATCGAGGTGCCAAACACCGCCGTCGATATGAACTCTTGGGCGGTATCAGCCTGTTATCCCCAGAGTACCTTTTATCCGTTGAGCGATGGCCCTTCCATACAGAACCACCGGATCACTATGACCTGCTTTCGCACCTGCTCGACTTGTCGGTCTCGCAGTTAAGCACGCTTATGCCATTGCACTATCAGCACGATTTCCGACCGTACCTAGCGTACCTTCGTACTCCTCCGTTACGCTTTGGGAGGAGACCGCCCCAGTCAAACTGCCTACCATGCACTGTCCCCGACCCGGATCACGGGCCAAGGTTAGAACCTCAAACAAACCAGGGTGGTATTTCAAGGACGGCTCCACCGAAACTAGCGTTCCGGTTTCATAGCCTCCCACCTATCCTACACAGATCGGTTCAAAGTCCAATGCAAAGCTACAGTAAAGGTTCATGGGGTCTTTCCGTCTAGCCGCGGGTAGATTGCATCATCACAAACACTTCAACTTCGCTGAGTCTCGGGAGGAGACAGTGTGGCCATCGTTACGCCATTCGTGCAGGTCGGAACTTACCCGACAAGGAATTTCGCTACCTTAGGACCGTTATAGTTACGGCCGCCGTTTACCGGGACTTCAATCAAGAGCTTGCACCCCATCATTTAATCTTCCGGCACCGGGCAGGCGTCACACCCTATACGTCCACTTTCGTGTTTGCAGAGTGCTGTGTTTTTATTAAACAGTCGCAGCCACCAGTTTATTGCAACCCCTTCACCCTCTGCGCGCAGGCGCATCAAGCTACAAGGGCGTACCTTATCCCGAAGTTACGGTACCAATTTGCCGAGTTCCTTCTCCCGAGTTCTCTCAAGCGCCTTAGAATACTCATCTCGCCCACCTGTGTCGGTTTGCGGTACGGTCATCGTTAGACTGAAGCTTAGAGGCTTTTCTTGGAACCACTTCCAATTGCTTCGCTTCCTAAGAAGCTCGCGCCACACCCTTGAATCCTGCGCCCGGATTTGCCTAAGCGCCTTCTCCAATGCAGCGACCGGGACTTCCAACACCCGGACAACCTTCCGCGATCCGTCCCCCCATCGCATCTAACAATGGTGCAGGAATATTGACCTGCTTCCCATCAGCTACGCATTTCTGCCTCGCCTTAGGGGCCGACTCACCCTACGCCGATGAACGTTGCGTAGGAAACCTTGGGCTTACGGCGAGGGGGCCTTTCACCCCCTTTATCGCTACTCATGTCAGCATTCGCACTTCCGATACCTCCAGCACGCTTTTCAACGCACCTTCGCAGGCTTACGGAACGCTCTCCTACCATGCGTGCAAAGCACGCATCCGCAGCTTCGGTATATAGCTTAGCCCCGTTACATCTTCCGCGCAGGACGACTCGATCAGTGAGCTATTACGCTTTCTTTAAAGGGTGGCTGCTTCTAAGCCAACCTCCTGACTGTTTTAGCCTTCCCACTTCGTTTCCCACTTAGCTATATTTGGGGACCTTAGCTGGCGGTCTGGGTTGTTTCCCTCTTGACACCGGACGTTAGCACCCGATGTCTGTCTCCCGTGATTGCACTCTTCGGTATTCGGAGTTTGCTATGGCGGGGTAATCTGCAATAGACCCCCCAACCATGACAGTGCTCTACCCCCGAAGGTGAGACACGAGGCACTACCTAAATAGTTTTCGGAGAGAACCAGCTATTTCCAGGTTTGTTTAGCCTTTCACCCCTATCCACAGCTCATCCCCTAACTTTTCAACGTTAGTGGGTTCGGACCTCCAGTACGTGTTACCGCACCTTCATCCTGGCCATGGATAGATCACCTGGTTTCGGGTCTACGCCCAGCAACTGAACGCCCTATTCGGACTCGCTTTCGCTACGCCTGCCCTATACGGTTAAGCTTGCTACTGAACGTAAGTCGCTGACCCATTATACAAAAGGTACGCCGTCACCCCTTACGAGGCTCCGACTGTTTGTATGCATGCGGTTTCAGGATCTATTTCACTCCCCTCCCGGGGTTCTTTTCGCCTTTCCCTCACGGTACTGGTTCACTATCGGTCGATCACGAGTATTTAGCCTTGGAGGATGGTCCCCCCATCTTCAGACAGGATTTCACGTGTCCCGCCCTACTTGTCGCACACCTAGTTCTTTCATACTGTTTTCGCCTACAGGGCTATCACCTGCTATGGCCGCACTTTCCAGAGCGTTCGGCTAACAATACAAATAAAGAGTGCAAGGCTCATCCCATTTCGCTCGCCACTACTTTGGGAATCTCGGTTGATTTCTTTTCCTGCGGTTACTTAGATGTTTCAGTTCACCGCGTTCGCTTCACATGGCCTATGTATTCAGCCATGGATACTCCAAAAGGAGTGGGTTTCCCCATTCGGACATCTACGGATCAAAGCTTGTTTGCCAGCTCCCCGTAGCTTTTCGCAGGCTACCGCGTCCTTCATCGCCTGTGATCGCCAAGGCATCCACCACATGCACTTGTTCGCTTGACCCTATAACGAGTCTGTCTC
>NZ_QTPU01000073.1:0-3430 GCF_003857805.1 Burkholderia sp. Bp9099 | reverse complement strand
CTATCTCAGCCCCATCGAGTACCGTGAAAGCCTCGGGTTAGCAACGTAAATCAGTCCAAGAAAATAGCCGCATCCCCCCACGCGCAGGTCGTGCCACTTCCGGAACCAGCCAAACCAGAGCCACCGAATTGAGTCCGTCCGCAAGTTTCTTCGTCCAAGCACGTCGCTCAGAATGCAATAGCCGTCGCCCTTGAGAAGGGGGCAAAGGTTGAACACAACTCCTAGCAGCGAGTGAGCGCCGAATATGAACACATACGATGACATCGAGGGCGGAACAAGCCTGCACGACAGTACGGCAATGGACGCAACAAGAATATCGGAGTATGGCCCAGCCAGACTGACAGCGATTCGCGGCCAGCGTGCCGACAGCCACATATCGGATGTGTTGACGTATAAGGCAGGGGCGATCCAGTTCCAGGCCCATCCAGTTCCCAGCAACTCGCGACCGAAGTGCTTCACGGCCAAACCGTGCGCCAATTCATGCACCATTGAGCGCAGCACGCTCGCAATAAAGAAGAGGCTCCACTGCGTCAGGCCGATGTGCAACTGCCACGCAAACTGACGGGAAGTCAGCAGGTCGACAAATTTCACCAGCCCCGCGCCAGCCAGTAGCGCCATCGCAACCAGCATGCCGCGATGAAAGACAATGAAGCCTCCGAGGTTGTATATCCGGGCGATACACACGTCGGCGACCGGCCACGCCTGCCTCCAAGTCAAAGCCCGGTGGCAGCGACGCAATACCGTGCACCACCGACCGCACGTCGCGGTCACGTCGCGAGCCGGCGGGCTTACATCCGCGATGAAACCGCGGCTGGCCCATGCCCGTATCAGTGCCGCCAACGCCGAGGGTTCGCAAGTCCCTCCGGCACGGGTGACTTCAAGCGCGAGTTCCCGAATCGAAAGCCGTCCGTCCATGCGTTTCCACACAAAGACGCCGATAGTCGACAACTGCACATACGCAAGCAACCGGCGTTGCTTGATCACATGAATTCGTCGTTCGCCTTCAGTACGGGAATGAAGTTCCGCGTCGGGGGAACGAAGCGGGCGAAACTCGAGATCGATGTTCGAGATACACTCGCTCATGCTACGCGCTCTGTATATTGTGCTGCATGGTGCCCTTCGGGCGGTCGGAATGGTTCCTCAGGTCGCCATCGACACGAGCTCGACCGCATGACGCAATTCTCGCGCAGCTGGTTCGCGCGGCTTGATCTCCGCAAGAAGCCTCAACGCCCGCTGGCAATGCACCTCCTTGCGTAGAAGCATTTCGCGCAGGCAACCGGATTCTCGGAGGTGTTCACGTATCTCGCCAATCACACTTTGATCGTTGCGCGCCCACTCCAGAAGCTGGAGCATCCGGTTCCGGTCGGCAGGCTCGGCACGGTCGATATACAGCGCGAGTGGCCACGTGCGAATTCCGCTGGCAAGATCGCGACTCGGCCAGCGCCCGAATAGGTCGACGAGGTCGGAATGGATCTGGCGTGCGATTCCCAGGCTCATTCCATAACCTTCATATGCGGAAACAGTCGCCGTGTCGGCACCTGCGAGGATCGCAGGCAGCGAAGCATACAGCGCACGACGCTCCCCGGTCTTCCCCTTGACAGACTCTTCCGCGCTGGCCAGATGCGCGCGCCCTGCCGCTTCGTATTCAATCTCGATGGCCTGTCCGATACGGATCCGGCGCATGCCGTCTGCCAGACGTTGCAGAATCGAACGTAAGCGTTCTGCAGTACAAGTCATCGATGTGAGCAGTTGCTGCGGCGCATACGACAACAAGCTGGTCGCGGCAAGGATCTGGGTACCCGGCGACCAATCGTTGAGCGGAGGCACTAATTCGCCATCCATCACGTGGTCGAGCAGGTACACACCTGCCTCCATCACCAGCAGTGCAGACGCCAAGGGAACGGCAGCAGCGGTTTCACCTGTGATGGCCGCGTGGACCAGAAACGGCAGGTGGACGGCCATCACGCGAACATTGGACCGCGCGTCTCGAAACGGCTGTGACGCCTCCAGAGCGATGGTCAAATCTCCATGGCGTGCACGCATCGCGCATGGCTCCTCGAGCACGGCCATCGCGGCGTCCAGCGCCTGCCGTGTCGGCGCTTCGAGCCATGAGCCGATCAAAGTTCGATAATCACCGGACATTTCAGCGCCTGCAGTCAATTGGTAGTGACCCGGGGTTCAGAACGAGACCTGTTAGGGTTGCATTGCCGGTTTCATTGGACCGGTCAACGGCGATCTAACTTCTGAGACCGGCCCGGGTTGATCTCCCGAGCCGGCGTAGGCTGACTAGCAGTTCGCGCCCCTGCTGCCGCCGCCACTAGCTTCGAAGTTCACTCGCTCTTCAAATGCGCCATCGGCGCCGTCGAAACCGAGAACTTCATTCGCAAGCAGTTCATCCTGATCGGTGTCCGATTGGATACCAACACTTTCAATTTCGGTTTTCATAGTGCTACCTCAAAAAGATTGAACTTGCATTGAGAACTGTCGCTATCACATAGAATGGATTCGCATTTCTGCACATCCATCCGCCTTTGAGGCGACAAAAACAAAAAGGCGGAACTCAAAAAAACATGAAAAACTTGACATGCGCTCGAGCGTATTTTTCGGTCAGCGGTAAGTTGTCAAACACCCTGCCCGCTGATCCACCATTCCGTTTCATCGGTGAGGTGCGCAAAAAAGTACGACTTCGCGCCCGAGCACCGCGACATTAGGCCTCGCCTCAACGACTTCTGCGGCCGTCGATTTGACCTTTCATATATCGACGTCAGGCTGCTCCATCCACGGGTTATGTGGATGGAGCAGATTCATCGTCTTTTTCCCGATCGTCGCATGGTCACTGAATGGCGGGGCCGTCGCCAGCAGGGTGTCGGGTATCCTTGAGCACCGTGACGAGCACGAGTCCACCGATCAGTCCCAGATGTTCGAAAAAGGCGTTAAGCGCCATGAAGCGCGCGGCGCCTGTCATGTTCCAGAAGTCTGCGGCCACCAGCATCGCGACGAGCGTCAACACACCGAGGCCGCCTGCGCCGAGCCACGTGAAACGCCGGGACAACACGCATAGCGGCCCGCCGATCTCGACCACGATGGCCATCGCTGCCCATACGGACCCGGGATGCAGGCCGAAGTGCGCCTGCTCCGCGGCAGCGGCATTGAAATCCACCAGTTTGTAAACGCCCGCGATCAGATACGCGGACACTAGCGCGAGTCGCGCCACGGGCAAGACCCACGGCTGCGACAACAGCGTGCGGATCCACGGAGGGGTGTCGTTACTAGTACGTGTCGTCATGTCAGACCGCCCAGCACGAACAGCCGAACGCGCCCCAGAAGCCCTTCGCGTCCGACGTCGGCAATGCGCTGCCCCACGCACTCGCGTGCGCATGCTGGTGCACGTTGCATGCATTCGCGCAGCCGCACATCGCGGCGGCCGCCG
>NZ_QTPU01000072.1:0-3631 GCF_003857805.1 Burkholderia sp. Bp9099 | reverse complement strand
GCTCCAGCCTTTGTAAGCCTTCACGTTGTCACGCGTGACGAGCGTCGGCTCGATCAGGATCATCGGGTTGGCCGGCTTCTGGCCGTTCATGATCCCGTAGCCGACGTTTACGGCCTGCTGCGCCATCGCCCACGGGTCCTGGCTCGACGATGCCTGCACGAGCGTGTTCGACTTCAGCGCGACTTCGATGTCGGGCGCGCCGTCGACCGACGTGATCACGATGTTCGGGCGGTTCAGCTGCTTCGCCGCGAGATCGCTGCCGATCGCCTGCGGGTCGTTGATCGTGAACACGCCGTCGAGCTTCGGAAAGCGCGTCAGGTAGCCCTGCATCGTGTTCATCCCGCCCTCGCGCGAGCCCTTGCCGTCCTGGTCGCTCGACAGCAACTTGATGCCCGGGTTCTTCGCGAGCACGGTCTTGCAGCCGTTCACGCGATCGATCACGGCCGACACCTGCGGGCCGTTCTCGATGATCACGTTGCCCTTGCCGTTGAGTTTCTTCGCGAGGTAGTCGCACGCGAGCTCGCCGGCCTTCACGTTGTTGGTCTGCACGGTCGCGTTCGCGCCGGCGGCCGCGACGTCCACCGCGACGACCGTGATGCCCGCCGCCTGCGCCTTCTTCACCGCCGGCTCGATCGCCTTCGGATCGGTCGCGTTGAGCAGGATCATGTCGACGTGCGCGGAGATGAAGTTGTCGATCTGCGTGAACTGCTTATTCAGGTCGTAGTCGGCCGAGACCGCGGTGACCTTCGCGTTCGGGTTGAGCTGCCTGGCGCGCGCCTCGGCGCCTTTCACGATCGTGACGAAGTACGGGTTGCCGAGCGAGCCGACCGTGACGCCGATCGATTTCAGCGGCTTGTCGGCTGCATGGGCGGCGGCGGCGCCGAAGGCGAGCGCGCAGGCGACGGCGGTCAGGGCGGCTTTTTGCTTGAACATGTCGTTGTGTCTCCGGAAGGTCCGTTGGCGGATGGGTGCAGGAGGACCTGCCTGCGCCCCGATGATCGAGTGGTGAGGAATACGAATCAGGTGCGGGCCGAGTCGCGCTGGCGATAGCGGTCGAGCGCGACCGCGCCGATGATCACGAGCCCCTTGATGATGTATTGCCAGATGTCGGACACGCCGAGCAGCACGAGGCCGTTGGTCAGCACCGCGATGATCAGCGCGCCGATCAGCGTGCCGACGATCGAGCCGACGCCGCCGACGAAGCTCGTGCCGCCGAGGATCACCGCGGCGATCGCATCGAGCTCGTACGACTGGCCGAGCTGCAGGCCATTGGCCGCATAGAGCCGCGCGGCCGACATCACCGCGCCGAGGCCGGCGAGCAGGCCCGACGCCGCATACACGAACAGCTGGATCGCGCGCACGTTGATGCCCGACAGCCGCGCGGCTTCCGGGTTGCCGCCGACCGAATAGATCCGCATGCCGAGCACCGTGCGGCGCAGGATGAACCACGACAGCGCGATCACCGCGCAGGCGATCACGACGAGCCACGGCACGCCGAGGATCGTACCGTTGCCGATGAACGCGAACGGCAGTTGCGGGTTGAAGACGGTCGTGTCGTTGCCGATTAGGCGGGCGATGCCGCGCACGGCCGTCATCGCGCCGAGCGTGACGATGAACGGCGGCAGGCGCAGGAACGAGATCAGGCCGCCGTTGATCGCGCCGAACACGAGGCCGACCGCGAGCGCGATCGGCACGCCGAGCCAGCCCCAGCCGGGGATGGTCGACGCGATGAGCGCGGCGACGGCCGACGCGGCGAGCACCGAGCCGACCGACAGGTCGATGCCGCCCGTCAGGATCACGAAGGTCATGCCGGCGGCGAGCACGATGTTGATCGACGCCTGCTGCGTGACGATCGACAGGTTCTGCAGCGTGAAGAAGCCGTCGGTCATGAAGCCGAAGCCGATGCAGAGGACCAGCAGCACCGGCAGCATGCCGGCGGTGCGCATCAGCGACTGCATGCGCGCGCGATGATCGGCGCCGCGCATCAGCGGCGTACGGTTGGCGACCGGATGGGCCGTCGCGGACGCGAGGTTCCGCTGCTTGGTCGGGTTGATCATGTCGGTACCTTGAAGGAAGAAGGAGATGAAGGGGCCGTGGTCAGTGCGCGTCGGCGAGCTCGGCCTGCGAGCCGGTGGCGAGCGCGATGATCGCTTCCTGCGTGATGGGCGTGTGCGTGTGGCCGCCGAGTTCGCCGGCGATCTCGCCTTCGCGCATCACGAGCACGCGGTCGGCGACGCCGATGATCTCCGGCAGCTCGCTCGAGATCACGATCACGCCGACGCCGGCGCGGGCCAGTTCGTTGATGATCCGGTAGATCTCGGATTTCGCGCCGATGTCGACGCCGCGCGTCGGCTCGTCGAGGATCAGCACGCGCGGCTTCGTCTCGAGCAGGCGCGACAGCAGCACTTTCTGCTGGTTGCCGCCCGACAGCGCGCCGACGTTGACGTTCGCGTTCGGCACGCGGATCGACAGCGAGGCGATCGCGTCGCGCGCGCGCGTGGCGCCGCGCGCCAGATCGAGCGCACCGAGCCGCGCATCGCGGTTGCACACGGAGATGTTGATGTTGTCGCGCACGCTCATGTCGAGGAACAGGCCCTGGCGCTTGCGGTCTTCCGTCAGGTAGACGAGGCCCGCGTCGATCGCGTCGCGCGGCGAATGCGCGCCGAACGTGCGCTCGCCCAGCTTCACGTCGCCGCGCGTGCGCGGCTCCGCGCCGAAGATCAGCCGCGCGAGCTCGGTGCGGCCCGCGCCGACGAGCCCGGCGATGCCGAGCACCTCGCCCGCATGCAGGTCGAGGCTGCAGCCGCGCACGCGCTCGCCGTCGGCGATGTCGCGCACCGACAGCAGCAGGTGGCCGGGATCGTACGGCGCGTGTTCCTTCTTGTAGAAGCCGGAGATGTCGCGGCCGACCATCATCGCGACGAGCCGCTCGGCCGACAGCGACGCGCGCTCGAGCGTGCCGACGTACGAGCCGTCGCGCAGCACCGACACGCGGTCGGACAGCTCGTAGATTTCGGCCATCCGGTGGCTGATGTAGATGATCGCGAGACCTTCCTCGCGCAGCTGGCGGATCAGGCCGAACAGGTGCTCGGTCTCGCGCGACGACAGCGGCGTCGTCGGTTCGTCCATCACGAGGATGCGTGCGCGGGTATGCACGGCGCGCGCGATCTCGACGAGCTGCTGCTCGGCGATCGACAGCGTGCCGACCAGCGTGTCGGGGCCGAACGGCGCACCGAGGCGCGCGAGCACGTCCTGGCAGCCGCGCGCCATCGCCGCGCGGTCGATGGTGCCCCAGCGACGGTTGCCGCGGCGCAGTTCGCGGCCGACGTAGATGTTTTCCGCGACGGTGAGGTTGGGCGCGAGGCACAGCTCCTGGTAGATCACGGCGACGCCGGCGTCGCGCGCGGCGAGCGGGCCGTCGACGTCGATGCGCGCGCCGTCGATCAGGATCTCGCCGCCGGCGTCGGCGCGGTACGCACCCGACAGGATCTTCATCAGCGTCGACTTGCCCGCGCCGTTCTCGCCCATCAGCGAATGGATCTCGCCCGGATAGACGGTCAGGCTGACGTTGTCGAGCGCGCGCACGGCCGGGAAGGTCTTGCTGATGCCGCGCATCTCGAGCAGCGGCCGG
>NZ_QTPU01000071.1:0-3878 GCF_003857805.1 Burkholderia sp. Bp9099 | reverse complement strand
ACGCCGATGATAGTGCGGATTCCCGTGTGAAAGTAGGTAATCGTCAGGCTCCCTAAGCCAGAAACCCCCGCCCGAAAGGCGGGGGTTTTTGCATTTGCAGCGCAGAAATGCGCGATCGCTGCAAGTGTTGGCGTGATCGTCAGTGGGCGGGCAGCTTGATACGCGCTGCATGCTGCTCCGAACCAGCAGATTTCGCAGCCACCACCTACCTCAATAAGGACATCCGGATTGCGGTCGATCCGGCCGTCACTGCCCAGGCAGGAACGAAATCTCGCGATTTGATACGATCCAAATGTCGTCGACGAATGCATGCGTCGACCTTCGTGTTCGAACCAGTGCTTGATGGAGAGAGGGCAGGGAATGAATATCGGCGACGCGTCGCGCGAATCCGGCGTCAGCGCAAAAATGATCCGCTACTACGAGCAGGTCGGCCTTCTTGCGCCGAGCAAGCGGAGCGACGCCGGATACCGCATCTACGGTTCGGATGACGTCCATATTCTGCGTTTCATCCGCCAGGCGCGGCGGCTCGGTTTTCTCGTCGAGGATATTCGCAAGCTGCTGATGCTCTGGCAAGACCGCTCCCGCGCCAGCGCCGAAGTGAAGTCGATCGCCCTCGAACACGTGGCCGAACTCGACAAACGCATCGCGGAATTGAGCGACATGCGCAATACACTTGCCGATCTCGCCGCGCACTGCCATGGTGACGGGCGACCCGAATGCCCGATCTTGGCGCGGCTGGCCGACCCGGTCAGTGAACTAGATTAGTGCATATCCTCGAGGCCGAATCGGAGCCTCGATTCAATATCTTTAAAAATCAGTGGGTTGAAGCAGATAGTTCGTAAACCATTCCAAACTGGAATGGCTTCCATGCAAGCATTTCACTGGCATCTTGGTGCGGCATCGCTATAATTCGGGATAACCCTATACGGGAAATCCCTGAATCTCGATTCGCCAGGGGTCCCCCTTCCTTGGAGAACATCATGATCGCCTACATCGTTGAAAAGCTGAGCAACTGGTTCGAATCCGCAGAGCGCGAACGCCGTGAGGCTTACCTCGCGTCGTCGTCGGACATCGTTCAGCTCGAGAGCCGCATCCGCTCGCTCGAAACCAACGGCTACTCGCTGTAATCGGAGTCACCGTCAGGTGCCGTGTGGCACCGAGCGAAAAGCAAGCCCCGTGTTGACGGGGCTTTGTTTTTTTGTGCGTCCGATCTGGCGAAATCGTCGGCGTGGCGCTATGGTATGGACCTGCTTTTCAACCGGAAGAACACGACCATGCGTTTGCGTCTCGATGTGCGTCACGTTTCCCGCGCGCGTCTCTTTCTGGGGGCCGCGGTGCTCGCTCACGGCATGGCGGCTGGTGCGGCGACGTCGTCCAGGCCGCTGATTCTCGATACGCAACGCGGGATCCAGGATGGCAAGGGCGGCCTGGTGTTGCAAACGGCTCCGTTATCGTCCGAGCCGATCGTTGAGCCCGCAGGCATGCGAGCGCCGGCAGGGCAGGGACCGAATTCTTCGGTCCCGCTGTTTGTCGCGCCGTATATCAATGTGCCGGGCTGGGGTGGGTCGCCGGCCAATCAGCCAAGACCCGCGCCAAGACCGCAGCCGTAACGGAAAACCGTTCGCTCAGTTTCCGCGGTGCTCGATCTGGCACCGCGCGCCGCTGTCCTGTCCCAGGCGCTCGACGAGATAGGGCAGCGCTTCGTTCATGCTCTGCGCGAGCGTGTACGGCGGATTCAGGATGAACATTCCGCTGCCGTAAAGGCCCAGGCCATCTGCCGGCGGATTCGATACCGTCAGCGTCAGGTGCAGCCAGTTGTTCGGCTGCAGGCGCTTGAGCTGCTCCGGAAAACGCTGCGATTCCACCCGCGCAACCTGCGGATACCAGATCGCGTAACAGCCTGTCGCGAAACGCTTCAGGCATTCCGTCACGCAAGTCACCGTGCGCGCGTAGTCCTTCTTGTCCTCATAGGACGGATCGATCAGCACGAGCGCGCGTCGCGGCGGCGGCGGCAGCAGCGCCTTGATGCCCTCGAAGCCGTCACCGGCGAAAATCATCGCGCGGCGCCCCGCATCGCGGAAGTTGTGACGCAACACGTCGATTTCCGTCGTGTGCATTTCGAACAGGCGCATCCGGTCCTGCTCGCGCATCGATCGCCATGCGAGATACGGGGAGCCCGGATAGTAATGCAGCTCACCGTCGTCGTTCAGCGCGCGCACCTCGTCGATGTAGTCGCCGAGCGCTTCGGGCAGGTCCTTTTCGTTCCACAGCGGCCCGATGCCGGTGTCGAATTCCCCTGTCTTGGCGGCATAACCGTCGCGCAGCGAATACACGCCGGCACCGGCGTGCGTGTCGATGTACCAGTACGACTTGTCTTTCTTGTTCAGGTAGCGCAGCAGCTGGACGACGACGGCGTGCTTGAGCACGTCCGCGTGGTTGCCTGCGTGAAAACCGTGACGATAACTGAGCATGGCTGGCTGCCTGAAACGAAGGGTGAATCGATGAAAACGGATGATCGCGCGAAGCCGTCGGGCCGCGCGCCAATGCGGCCGCGTATTGTACGCGAGTGGGCGTGAGCCGCCTTACTCGTATGCATCGCCGACGGTCTCCTCGATGCGTTGCTTGATCTCCGGCGTCAGTTTCTCGGCAACGTCGAGCGCGCGCATGTTGTCGCCGATCTGCTCGATTCGCGAGGCGCCCGTAATGACCGAACTCACGCGCGGATTCGCGAGTACCCATGCAATCGCGAGCTGGGCGGTGCTGCAGCCGAGTTCGGTCGCGATCTCGCCGAGCCGTTCGACCACATCGTTGCTGACCGGATCCGTCAGCCGTTCGCGGAGCCAGTCGTAGCCCGGCAATTGCGCGCGGCTGCCCGGCGGTACGCCGTTCCGGTACTTGCCGGTGAGCAGCCCCGATGCCAGCGGGCTCCAGGTCGTCAGGCCGAGGCCGTAGTCGTGATAGAGCCGTGCGTATTCCTGTTCGACCCGGGTACGGTGGAACAGGTTGTACTGCGGCTGCTCGACGACCGGCTTGTGCAGATGGTGCCGCTCGGCAATCTCGTACGCGGCGCGGATCTCGTCGGCGCTCCATTCGGACGTGCCCCAGTACAGCGCCTTGCCGCGTACGATCATGTCGCTCATCGCCCAGACGGTCTCCTCGATCGGTGTGTTCGGATCGGGGCGATGGCAGTACACGAGGTCGACATGGTCGAGCTGCAGCCGGCGCAGCGAGCCGTCGATCGCGTTCAGCAGATATTTCCGGTTCAGTGTGTGGTACTGGTTCGGCGCTTCCGCGAGCCCCCAGAAGAACTTCGTGGACACGAGGTAGCTGACGCGCGGCCAGCCGAGCGACTTGAGCGCCTGGCCCATGATTTCCTCGGATTTGCCACTGGCGTAGACCTCGGCGTTGTCGAAGAAATTGACGCCCGCATCGCGGGCCGCCGCAAGGCATTCGCGGGCGACCCGCTGATCGACCTGGTTGCCGTAGGTGACCCACGAGCCGAGCGAAAGCGCGCTGATCTGCAGGCCGGAGCGGCCTAGCCGTCGATAGTGCATGGGAATCTCCCGCGACTCTGAACCGACCTTAAGCTTAGACGTTTTGCGCGCGAACGGCGGGGCCGATCGTGCACAATAGCGGCTGGCCTCCACCTGCACGATCGCGACGAAAGCGGATGCAGCGGGGCGCGCTTTTTCGATCCGATAACGGAAGGAGACGGACATGGCAGCAGATCTGAACGGCAAGACCGCAGTCGTCACGGGCGCCGCAAGCGGCATCGGCAAGGAAATCGCGCTGGAGCTCGCAAAAGCGGGCGCGGCCGTGGCGATCGCCGACCTGAACCAGGACGGCGCAAACGCGGTTGCCGACGAGATCGTCAAGGC
>NZ_QTPU01000070.1:0-4719 GCF_003857805.1 Burkholderia sp. Bp9099 | reverse complement strand
TTTTTTTTTGCTAATTCTTGTTCGTGTGGTGGTCGTATTGCCTGGGGGCGGCTCGGGCGTGTGTCCTCGTCGTGCTGTTGGGGTCGAACCGGCCGGCCCCCCCCCCCCCCCCCCCCGCTTCCGGAGCGTCTGCCGCTCGCGCTCACACGCCGAACCCGCACCGGCTCAGCCCCCACCAGCCGTCGCATACGCAATGCACGTGCGGGCGAGCACGTCGGTCGGATCGACGAGCGTCGCCCGACGCCCGTCCGGCGCGACATATTCGCCGCCCGGCAGCAGGATCGGCAGCTCGGTGCAACCGAGTACGATCACCCGCACGCCCTCGGCGATCAGCGCGTCGACGGCGGCACCGATATCGTCCTTGCACTGTCCGGTCGTGAAGCCGGCCTTCACGCCCTGCTTCCCGTAGATCGCTTCCATCACGCGCACCTGCAATGCGGGCATCGGCGCGACTTGCCGCAGCCCTTGCGATTCGAGTGCCCTCTTGTACACACCGCTTTCGATCGTGCCGGATGTCGCGAGCACGCCGACGTCGCGCAGCCCCGGATACGTATCGCGCAGATGCGCGACCGTGACGGTCAGCATGTTGACGACCGGAATGCCGAGGTACGGCTGGATCCGCTCGACGAACGCATGCGCGGTGTTGCACGGAATCGCGATGACGTCGGCATCGCCGTCCTCGAGCTTCTTGCAGGTCGCGTACAACGAGATCGTCGGGTCCGCGCCGGTGCCCGTCAGGTTCTCGGTCCGGTCGGGAATCTGCGGATTCTGCTCGACCAGCAGCTTGATGTGTTCCTGATCGCGCGACGCCGGCGTGTTGCGCACGATCTTGTCGAGGAAATCGACCGTCGCGGCCGGCCCGACGCCGCCAACCACGCCGACCTTGAACGGCGCCGCGCGCGAACCGGCGTGCCCGGTCACCGCGTACTGCGCATACGCGAGGTTCGAATCCACGAGCGGCACGCGCAGCGGGCCGATGGCGTCCGCGACCAGCGCGATCTCGGTCAGGCCGGGGACGATCACCTGCACGCGCTGATCGATCAGGTCCGCGCATGCGCGGCGCAGCAGGTCGACCGGCCGGCCGCGCAGATTGCCGCGCTTGATGCCGTCGGCGCCGTAGACGGCTTCCGTCACGAGATCGATCCCGTCGTGCGTCCGCGGATGAACGACGTCGAACTGCGGTGACGGGAAATACGTGTCGAAGAGTCGCTTGTCCCGCACGTAGTCGGAAGCCAGCACGCCGATGCGCGTCGCGTCCGGGTATTTGCGCCGCACGTGGTAGCGAACGGCTTCGACGATGTCCACGATCGGCAGGCGCGTATTCGCCTTCAATTCGTCGATGAACGTGTGACTCAGGAAACATGGCAGCACGACCGTCGTCACGCCGCGCTTCTCGAACTGCCGGATCATGTCGAACACGTACAGCTTGCGCTCGATGGTCGCCGCTCTGCCCGACCCCGAGCCCTTGAACGGGTATTGCTCGAAGATCATCCCGGCGTGTTCCTCGTCGGACGACGCCGGCGTCGCCTTCACCATCTTGAAGAGCACGTCGGCACTGCCCAGCGGCCCCAGGCCGCCGACCACGCCGAATTTCCTCCGCGCATTCACGCTATCCGTCTCCGTGCGCATCATGCGTTCAGCTCCGGCTGCTCGAATACGGCGTCCTGCGATTTCACGGCGCGCCGCGTCTCCCACTTCGCGATCACCGCCGTCGCCACGCTGTTGCCGATCACGTTGGTCATCGTGCGGCCCATGTCGAGGATCTGGTCGATCGCGAGCACCATCGCGACGCCGGCCACCGGCAGATGGAACATCGGCGCGACCGCCGCGACCACTACCACCGAGCCGCGCGGCACGCTCGCCATGCCCTTGCTGCTCAACATCAGCACCAGCAGCATGAACACCTGCTCCGACAGCGGCATGTGCACGCCGAACGCCTGCGCGATGAAGATGGCCGCGAACGCCTGATACATCATCGAGCCGTCGAGGTTGAACGCGTAACCGAGCGGCAGCGTGAAGCCCACCACCTTCTTGTCGACGCCGAAGCGCTCGAGCTGCTCGGTCAGGCGCGGATAGGCGGCCTCGCTGCTGGCGGTCGAGAACGCGATCAGCGCGGGCTCGCGCACGGCCTTCAGCAGGCTCCCGACGCGCCGCCCGAGAAACACGTAGCCGACGCCGATCAGGATCGCCCAAAGAACCAGCAAGCCGAGATAGAACGCGCCGATCAGCTTCCCGTACGTATAGATCACGTCGAGCCCGCGCAGCGTGACCGACGACGCGATCGCACCGAACACGCCGAGCGGCGCCGCGCGCATCACGTAGTTCGTCAGGCGCAGCATCACCGGCACCATCCCGTCGATCGACTGGATCACGACGCTGACGCGCGGGTCGCGCTTCAACGCACTCAGCGCGACGCCGAGAAAGATCGAGAACACCAGGATCTGCAGGATGTCGTTGCGCGCCATCGCGTCGAGCAGGCTGGTCGGGAACGCATGCGTGATCACGTCCCGGGCGTTCAGCGCGGCGGTGTTCAGTCCGGTGTTGACCTCACCCGCGCTCGCCACGAGGTTCAGGCCGGCGCCCGGCTGCAGCGCATTGGCCATCACGAGGCCGAGACTCAACGAAATCAGCGACGCGCAGACGAACCAGCCGAGCGAGCGCAGGCCGATGCGGCCGACGTCCTCGCCGCTGTCCATGCCGGCCAGGCCGGACACGAGCGTCACGAACACCAGCGGCGCGATGATCATCTTGATCAGGCGCAGGAAGATGTCGGTGACGATCGAGAAGTAGCCGGCGATTGTCTTGAGGGTGGCCGGGTCCGCGATGTTGGCGTGGCACGCATAACCGGCGACGACACCGAGGATCATGCCGACTGCGATGCTTGAGGTGAGGCGATTTTTCATGTCCATTCGTCCTTGGGTGGCACCCGGCCGCCGGAAGGCGGCGAGCGCTGCGAAGAAGGCCGCGCGACGCCGGTCGCGCGTCGCATGTGCCGTTGGAACGAATGGTAGGGACGGTCGAAAAAGCCGTGATGCCGGTGCGACATGGCGGTATGCGAGCGCCGCATAACGCGGGAAAACCCTGATTCAGCCGAGCCGGGCAGGCGCCGCGCGCAGATGCTGCCAGAGGGTGTCGAGGAATTCGCTGCGATTGGACACGTCGCGATACACGCGCAGCTCGACGTCCAGGTTCCACGCCGCCGGGCCGGCCGGCACGAGGTCGCCGGCCGCCAGTTCGGCGGCGATCGCGCTGCGGGGCAGCCACGCGACGCCCTCGCCTTCCATCACGAGCTTCTTGAGCACTTCGGCCATGTCGGACTCGTAGTGCAGCTGCAAGGCCGGCGCATCCGGCGCGCGGCCGAGCAGTAGCGCGAGACAGCGGCCGAAATAGCTGGTTTCCGTGTAGGTAATCAGCGGCAGCGGATTCTGCTTCGTTCCGGGCAGGCGAAACGCGGGCGCCGATCGACGGTTCGGCCGGCACGCCGGCATCAGCGTGTCGAGGCCCACCGTCAGGTGCGCGTACTTCGCGGGGTCGAGATGGAGCGGCAGCTCCGGATGGTGATACGCGAACATCAGCTCGCAGTTGCCGTTGACGAGCATCAGGATCGAGTCGTGGACGTTCGTCGGAATGACACGCGCGCGCACTTCACCGAAATACGTCGCGAGCGCCTTGAGCCAGGCCGGCAGGAAACTCAGCGCGATCGTGTGACCCGCGGCGATCTGCAGGCTCTTGCCGGCGATCCGCTGCTCGGTGCGGATGATCGCGCGGGTATCGTACAGGCGGCTGATGACGTCTTCGGCCGTTTCACGGAACAGGCGCCCTGCCGGCGTCAGCACCGGCGGAAAGCTGCTGCGGTCGATCAGCTCGGCGCCGATCCACTGCTCGAGCGACTGGATGCGGCGGCTGAAGCCCGATTGCGTGACGTTGCGAAATTCAGCCGCGCGGGAAAAGCTCTGGTATTGCGCGAGCGCGAGGAAATCCTCGATCCATTTGATTTCCATGATGGCCTTGGAGGTCGCGGGTGAGCCGGCTCGCGTGTCGCCAGGGTCGTGGCGAAGCGCGGGCCGACGGACGCCTCCATTTTATGGGCAGCGCGCAATGTCGCGTTCAACCCTCCTGGCGCTCGATCAGGAAGCGCTCGCGGCGCTTCCCCTTGATCCATGCCGGCTCGCGTCCCCGGCCGGACCACGTCGCCCCGGTGTTCGGATCGCGGTACTTCGGCGCGACGGCAGGCGTTTTCCGCGCCGTCCTTGCGGCACTGCCCTGACGGCCGAATATCTGTCTCGGGGTCAACCCATATTCGGCGACACGGGTACGGACCTCCTGCAGCACGGTCTCGAGTTCGGCCTGTCGCGCTTCCTCGGCACGTTTCATCAGTTCATTGGCTTGCGCCTTCAATTCGCGATAGCCTGACATCCCTTTCCTCCCAATTGCTCCGGCGCCATGAAAAGCCGAACGGGGCGCAAGCCCAGAACGGTTCGTTGTGTTGTCAACGGGTGGTGTCACGCGCGTGCACGCGACGCGGCACGAGGCCTGTCTCCCTATGCATCGGATGCGTCGGCAGCACGCGTGCGCACGTCGTTCAGAACGGCAGCTCGACGTCCGGCTTCGCGGCCGTCAGCACGCGGCGGAAGTCCGCCTCGATGCGCTCGAGCCCTTCCTTGGTCTCCGCTTCAAAGCGCAGCACGACCACCGGCGTCGTGTTCGACGAACGCGCGA
>NZ_QTPU01000069.1:0-6009 GCF_003857805.1 Burkholderia sp. Bp9099 | reverse complement strand
GCAAAAGGCTGACTGTACTGAAAGGTGGCTCAGATTTACTTCGCGCGAAGTGGCTCATTATTACTTTGCGCCCAACACCTTGAACACTCGTTGCTTGGAGGGCTTCAACCCATCGCGTGTGCCAGTAAGGACAGTGCATGGAAGCACGCTCGTCATCGGGCAGTCCCGATAGACGATGTTGACGACTCACGACGAGCAGTTGGATACCGATCATTTGCGGACCGTCAGCGAGTCGCGCTGCCTCGGCCGGACGCGAACAGCAGAGGCGCGACGGTTGCTACTACACACCGCTACGCCACGGCGGATGTCGAAGTGATGCGACGTGGCCTGGATAAGTCGTAAGCGCTCGACCGAGACCGTAGCGTAGGTCGTTGACGGCGAGAGATTCGCCGTGCTATCGGATGGGCTCGACAGCGAGCTGTAGACGGCAGCGACGGCGCCACGCTCCACGGCAGCAGCTCATCGATGCGGTTGATCGGCTGGTCAGCGATGTGCTCGAGCACGTAGGAGAGATACGCCTCCGGATCTAGGCCGTTCAGGCGCGCCGTATCAATCGGGCTATACATCGCCGCGGCACGTTCACCGCCGGAGTCGGCGCCGACGAACAAGTAATTCCGTCTGCCGAGGGCGACACCGCGCAACGCTCGCTCGGCGATCGGGTTATCAATCTCCGCACGCCCGTCGCTGCAGTAGTAGATGAGTGCTGGCCATCGATGCAGCGCGTACTAAATCGCCTTGGTCGCGTCGGATTTCGCACAGGGCGTGGTGAGCGTCGCTTCGAACCACCGCTTCATGTCGTCGAGCAGTGGCGCAGCTCGCGCCTGACGCGCGCTACGTCGTTCGTCAGATGGCTTGCCGCGGATCTGCTCTTCGATCTTGTAGAGTGCGCCGATCCGCAGCAATGCTTCCTCCGTGACGGCATTGGGGCGTACCATCGGAGTCGGCGCAGGCGAACAAGTACCCTCACGGACGGCACGACGGGCGTCGAGCAGCTTTTCCCGCGCCAACGCCAGCGAGATGCCCCCTCGACCATAGCGGCCAATGATCAGCATTTCTCGCCGCCCGATAACGCGGTAGCCGTATCGAAAAGAAACAGTGCCCGCCGGAGATACGGGTATCCGTCCGTCATCAGCACCGAGCCAGGCTGCACGCCGGCGTAGAGCTTCTGTGCATGTTGGGCGCCCAGACCCGTGGCTACGAGAACATCCGCACAGGCGGCCCTGAGCCTTTGAATTGAACACACAGGTAACTCTTTGCCTGCGGCCTTCGACCTGGTTTCTTCAGGACCTGGAACGTCGTTTCGTCGCCATCATTCAGGACCGATTCGAGGGGCGTGTCGCGCATCAGGTTGATCGCCGGCTGCGTGGCTAGGCCCACCGTACCCCGCTCGCTGCAAGCGTATTCGACGAGATGTCGCCTCCGAAGCGACGCAGCAGTGTGGCCTGGCGATACAGCGGCATTCCGTACTGTAAAGCAGCCGAAACCAATCGCTTCCGAGTATGCCCTATGCTAAATCCCGTCGGATGGTTAACGCTCTGAGGGCAGTTGACGGAAGCAACGATTTTTGTGGAGGTCGTTCCTCGAATGTTGACCTCGAGTCGTTCGCGGGGCGGCACGACCAGCCTGTTCCCCCGCCAGATTGACGTCTCCGCAGCTCGACCTCTCCGACAGATCTGCCCGCTGCTAGCACCGGAAAAACTATCTCATTCCTGCATAACCTATCGATTTCTTCGCATTGGACGCGATCGCAACGTGGCGCGCATTATTCGCCTACGCGCTGAAGATCGACTACGGCTCCTTGAAATTCAAGGAGTCTCGCTCGACCGTCACGCGCTGACGGGTCGCTTTGAGTCGCTCAAGGTAGGGGTGTTCGAGGTGGCTCAAGAACTAGGCGAACGTTCGACGGACGGCGCCCCTGCTAAACGCAAACGGAACTATTGTGATGAAGTTGAAAATGATTCTTGCAGCGCTCTGCATCGCCAGCGTGCCACTGGCAGCAGCGGCAGACGCCGTCAAACAAATCCGGTTTGGGGTCGACAGCTCTTACCCTCCGTTTGAATCCAAAACGGCAAGTGGCGAATTGACCGGATTCGACATCGACCTGGGAAACGCCATTTGTGCAAAGCTGAATGCAAAGTGTGTCTGGGTTGAGAATTCGTTCGACGGCATGATTCCGGCTCTTCAGGCACGCAAGTTCGATGCAATTAATTCCTCGATGTCGAAGAATGAGAAACGGGTAAAGGTGATTGATTTCACGAACAAGCTTTACGCACCAGTCGAGGCGTTGATTGTCAAGAAAGGCTCCCCGCTAGTCGCTACAACTGAGTCGCTCAAGGGCAAACGGGTCGGTGTGCTGCAAGGCAGCACCCAGGAGACATACGCTCGAAAGTACTGGGGTGGAAGTAATGTTGAAGTTGTCCCATATCAAACGCAAGACCTCATTTGGCCTGATCTCATTGCGGGTCGTGTCGACGCCGCGATAGCCTTCGCTCCTCAAGCAGATGCTGGCTTCTTGAAAACCCCACCGGGTAAGGACTTCGTCTTCGCGCAAGGCCCGGCCATCAAGGACGAAGCTATTTTTGGCCCAGGTGTTAGCATCGGCATCAGAAAGGGTGACACCGCGCTGCGCGACGCCATCAACGGAGCTATCGATAGTCTGAGAAAAGACGGCACGTACGACAAGATTGCGAAGAAGTATTTTAACTTCAACATCTACGGTAGCTGACCCGATTAAGCCGATTCGCAATGGGGTTTCGTAGCTTCCTGGGTGGTGCGCGATTGCGCCGCCGTGCCGAGTAGAAATCTCAAGAGCCGACGAAAACGAGCGCAAAGGATTCGCCAAATAAAGACGGACGTAGGCATCAAAAATGTTCTGCCGGTCAATGGCCATGCGTACAAAACATTGAACGTCAAGATTGGATCTGGTTGTACACACGAATCTAGTCGGCTCGACGCGACGCAAGGCCCCCTCACGCAAATCAAAACTCGACACGGAGACGTTTGTGTTTCTGTATGGATTCGGTCCGCTATTATTTGCGGGCACAATTAGAACGATTGAGTTGTCCCTCTTGTCGCTTGCCACTGCAATCGTCCTCGGACTGTTGGGCGCAATTGCAAAGCTCTCACATAAACGTTCTCTTAGAACTATTGGTGGTTGCTATACGACGCTTATTCGCTCAGTTCCAGACCTCGTCTTAATGCTGCTTCTGTTTTACAGTATCCAGATTGCAGTCAACAATCTGACCGATGCGCTAGGAATTTCCCAATTTGATATCGACCCGTTGGCTGCCGGGGTTCTAACGCTTGGCTTCATTTACGGTGCTTATTTCACCGAGACATTCCGTGGGGCATTCTTGTCGGTTCCACGCGGTCAGCTCGAAGCGGGTGCGGCCTATGGGATGAGCGGCACTCTCGTATTCAGGAGAATTTTGTTTCCACAAATGATGCGATTCGCGATTCCAGGAATTGGCAACAACTGGCAGGTTCTGGTTAAGGCGACGGCACTGGTATCAATTATCGGACTGGCCGACGTCGTGAAGGCGGCCCAAGACGCGGGAAAGAGTACGTACAAGATGTTCTTCTTCATCTTGTGTGCGGCTTTCATCTACTTGGTTATTGCGACTTTCTCGAACCTCGTTTTGGCGTGGCTGGCAAGGAATTACTCGTCCGGTGTGCGGCACGCGGAGCTCTGATTCATGATTGATATCCTCAACGAATTCTGGCGCGCCTTTCTTTATTGGGACGGGCAGCGGTTTTCTGGACTTGCGGTCACCCTCTGGTTGCTCGTCGCATCGCTTTTCCTCGGCTTCATTCTGGCTGTCCCACTTGCTGTAGCCCGTATATCGAACAATCGGTTTATTAGCGTTCCTGTCTGGTGCTATACCTATGTATTCCGGGGAACTCCGCTGTACGTGCAACTCCTGCTCATCTACACAGGTCTTTACGGTTTTGAGTTTGTTCGTTCGGCTGAGATATTGAGTGCCGTTTTCAGGAGCGGGTACTACTGCTCAATCATCGCGTTTGCGCTCAACACTTGCGCTTATACGACTGAGATGTTTGCCGGAGCGATGCGAACGACTAATCATGGAGAAATCGAGGCGGCTCGCGCCTACGGAATGAGTTGGTTCACGATGTACCGACAAATTGTCATTCCTTCAGCGTTGCGTCGTGCGTTACCACTGTATAGCAATGAGGTGATTCTGATGCTTCATGCGACATCCGTCGCTTTCACCGCGACAGTGCCCGATATCCTAAAAGTCGCTCGCGACGCCAATTCCGCGACATATCAATCATTTCAATCTTTCGGGATCGCAGCGTTGCTCTATCTCGTCGTTTCATTTTCGTTGGTGACAATTTTCCGGCAAGCCGAGCGACGTTGGCTCGCATATTTGAGTGTTCGGTCACGCTAAGAAAAATCCGATTGCCCTGGTTGGATGGTGAACGATGGGCTGCGATTTAGAAGGAATAGCATTTTAATGAAGACAACTCGAGCAATGGACTGCAAGCTCGCTGTCCACGAAATTCACAAAAGCTTCGGTGATAACGAAGTACTGAATGGTGTATCGCTTACGGCAAAAAAGGGTGACGTAATTAGTATCATCGGCGCGTCCGGGTCGGGAAAAAGCACGTTTCTTCGCTGCATCAACTATCTTGAGCAACCGAACTCCGGAAAAATCTTTCTCGATGGGAAAGAAATTAAAACGAAGAGGGATAAGACTGGCGCTTTGGTAGTTGTTGATCCCAAACAACTTCAATGCATGCGGACGAAGCTGTCGATGGTGTTTCAGCATTTCAATCTGTGGGCTCACATGAACGTGCTCGAGAACGTCATTGAGGCTCCGACACACGTGCTGGGTATTAGTCGAAAAGACGCTGAGGAGCGAGCCCGTGCATATCTTGAAAAAGTAGGCTTGCCGCCCCGTGTCGAGAAGCAATATCCGTCACACCTATCAGGTGGACAGCAGCAGCGAGTCGCCATCGCACGTGCGCTGGCGATGAACCCGGATGTCATGTTGTTCGACGAACCTACATCCGCCCTGGACCCGGAACTAGTCGGCGAAGTTCTCAAAGTAATGCAGAAACTTGCTGAAGAAGGGCGGACCATGATTGTAGTTACCCATGAAATGGGATTCGCACGGAATGTGTCGAATCACGTCATGTTTTTACATCAGGGGCGTACAGAGGAGCAGGGGCCTCCCGAAGAAGTGCTCAACACTCCTGGAAGCGAGCGGCTGAGGCAATTCCTTGCGGGAAGCTTGAAGTAAGTCAGCTTCACCGCCTTCACGAGTGCAACACACAAGATTGACCTGGATGCCAACCAAGAAGGTGACAGAAAAGGCTACAGAAATTTGTGGATGAGCAAGTCCTTGGAGGCTACGCGATGAAGCTGTGTTCTGAAGGGGACGACATGCGGATTCACGCGTGGATGGGCGTACAGGCAGATGGGAATCGCACGCCGAGATCATCGCAAGGCTGCTCTGATGGCCAGTCGCTGTTGCGCTTCATAACACTATTGGTCGGTTGGATTTGCTTGCGAAGCTCCCTGCTAGCTCGCCAGCCGAACTCTCAAAAGTATTAGCGTGAATCAGGCTGGCTAAAAGTATCCGTCGTACGGACAGGAGAATGCGTTCGAAGAGGTTCAAATGGTTACTTATTCGTGCGCTCGAAAGATAAGGATTTCACGAGATTGGAAATTGCTTCTCGCGGCGAGATTTTTATGCTCGCACGGAGTAAGCATTTTGTATTTCTTCGTCCAGCCTGTGATTTGAAGTGCGGTTGTTGGCCTATGTAGTCATTTCAATATTTGGAGACTTTCTATGAAAAAAACTATATGTGCAGGACTTGTCCTATCTTCTATTGCCCTACCGACATTCGCGCAGTCGTCGGTTACCCTGTACGGGTTGATTGATGAAGGGTTCAATTTTACGAATAATGGACCGGCCAGAGTTTCATAGACACTCACGAGCCGTTTAGCGCGTAGCGCCGCTCAAACTCTACAGGTGACAGGTC
>NZ_QTPU01000068.1:0-6941 GCF_003857805.1 Burkholderia sp. Bp9099 | reverse complement strand
ACGCCGAACGCCATCTGCGGCTGCTGGTCGATGAAGATCAGCTGGCTGTTGTGCGGAGTGAGTACTTCAAGCTTCGGGTTGCTCATGGCGGTGATGTCCTTTGACGCGGAGAAAAATGCGGCCTGCCTCGCCGACCCATGCGGGAGGCAGCCAATACGCTGTGCCGGGAAATTCAAAAGCCGGTCCGCGTCATTCAATACGCAAATTCCCGATCACGCCAATTAATCATTCTGATTATCACGGCCCTCAAAGTTAAGGCCTAAAAAGACCTGAATTCCATTGAATTGACTCACGAGGAGCGCGCGGACCTGATAGGCTAATCCAAGACTTTCGGATCGGCGCCAGATCAGTTGTTATCCATATTTTTTCAACGCGGTTGTCACTCTCAATCTCATGAAACCATACACTGCTTCGCTTTTCGCCGGCATCCTCGCCGGCATCGTTTACGCGGTAATCGGCGTGCCATCGCCGGCGCCGCCCGCCATCGCCCTGGTCGGCCTGCTGGGCATTCTGGCCGGCGAACAGATTCTTCCCGTCGCGCGACGGATGTTCGACGGAATCCGACTGGGAACCGCATGGCGCGACGCGAAGTGCAGCCAGCACATGTTCGGCGCGCTGCCCGGCGCCCACGCGTCCGACGCTGCCGCGAATCAATACCGACGTGACTGACCGGTGTCGAGCGGATGCGATGGTAACCGTCGGCGCGCATGCGTGCGCGTCATGGCGCGTTGGATGATGAACCGTCTGAACCGCATTGGACTCAGTGCCACTTGTTCGATATATGACCGCCCGATGTCCTTCCCGCAGCGGAATTCCCTATGAAGCTGTCCTTCGAAGCACTCGAAGCACTGGACGCGATCGACCGCACCGGTACGTTCGCCGAAGCCGCAGAGTTGGTGCACCGCGTGCCGTCCGCACTGACATACCTCGTACAAAAGCTCGAGAGCGACCTCGACGTTGCGTTGTTTGATCGCAGCGGGCGTCGTGCGAAGCTCACGCGTGCGGGCCGTGTCGTCGTCGAGGAAGGCCGTCGACTGCTGCACGCCGCCGAACAGCTCGAGCGTAAGGCGCAGCGCGCGCAGCAAGGCTGGGAAACCGAGGTCCGCATCTGCATCGCGGAGATACTGCCCTTCGAGGCGATGTGGCCGTACGTGCATGCGTTCTACGATCTCGAGATGGACACGCGGCTGCGGCTCTCCACCGAAGTGCTCGGCGGCACCTGGGATGCGCTGATTTCGCGCCGCACCGACCTGGTTGTCGGCGCGGCGGGCGAGCCGCCGGAGTTGCCCAACATCGTGGCGCGACCGATCGGCACGCTCAGGCACGTGTTCGCGATCGCTCCCACCCACCCACTCGCGGCGCTGCCCGAACCGCTGTCGATGGAGTCGGTCGTCGAATACCGCGGCGCAGTGATCTCCGATACCTCGCGCGAACTGCAGCCGCGTTCGGTCGCCGTCGATGCCGGGCAACCGTATCTCGCGGTGCCGACGCTCGCCACGAAACTGGCTGCGCAATGCGAAGGGCTCGCGGTAGGCACGCTCCCGGACTGCATCGCGGCACGCTCGATCGCGCAAGGCAGGCTCGTCGCGCGCCAGGTGACCGGCATGCGCGACACGACCCATTGCTATATCGCGTGGCGCGGCGACGAAGCCGGACGCGCGCTGCACTGGTGGGTCGACCAACTCGACCGCCCCGACCTCGTCGACCGGTTCACCGCGCTTGCGTGACTCCGCTTTTTCTATGGGCGCCCCCAGGTTAGCCGAACGAGTCATGCAAACGTTTCATATTCCTCTCGAACAGGTTGCACGATGCATGCGCGTTCGGGGCCGGCAGCATCATCTCTTCCTCGGTCGCGATGTGCTCGGCGAGCGATTCGCACATCAGGTGCCCAGTTCGGGCCTTCTACGCGCAGCGGTGACGGGTTGCGGATGCTCAGCTAATACGGCCCTCACGGCCGTCGCCGCATAGATACTCGCATGATGTTGCTTGCCGGCAAGCACGGCGGACTAGCCGACCGCGGCCGCCAGCGCTGCCCGCCTGACATCCTCGTCACGCCCCGGCACGAACACCGACGCGACGCCGGCGCCGACGATTGTCGGCATCCACATATTGGCATTCGATGCGTAAGTCACGTTCCCTTTTTTCGAACACGTGCGAGATGAGGTCATTGCCGCCTCCAGGTGCCCCACCGTAGCCGTCACGTGAACGCAGTCGTTCACTACGGCGAGAATGCACCCCGAAATAACGGATAGAAAATCTTGAAGGAAAATGCGCCGGTTCGAAATGGGGCTATGGCGCCCCCACCGTGGTTGCGGAGGTGCAGTTGTGTGCCGCGGGCCAGCCGCTGAGCAATTCTCCAGCAATCGGACATTTATTCGAGTTACTTTTGGTCTGTCGAGCGCGCCGTGTAAGCTGTACGCAGGAATGCCGGGCGCCATACCCCTCGAAGGACGCTCCATCATGCCAGACACTTTTGTCACCCCTACTGCTGCGCCGCCGAAAGACATGCTCGGATGCGTGTCGAGCCTGCTGTCGAAGGATATCCAGGCGTCAACCGGCGGTCTAAAGCCCCATCGCAAATGCATGCGTGACGCGCATGTCGAGCATATCGACATGCCCGCCTGAGATCGCAGCTTCCTGATCGGCGTTTCGCTGAATGCCGGGCACCGGCGCACGCTGTATGGCCGGGCGGGCGCCAGACAGCACGCCGGTGTCGAGCTCAAATACGGGTGGTAGCGGCCTGACGATGCATTCGATGGCGCGGTGCCCCTGCCCGATGATGTTTAACACTCTCTCAACTGGCCTGAGTTCTGGCGCGGCGCAAGCCAGCCCTAGTCGCAATCAATGTTCTCCAGGCTTGACAGGCTGCGGCGCGGGCGCCGCATTCGAGGCAGGCAGCACGAGGTGACTGGCGCTGTTGCGCTTCGCAAAATCGAGCGCGGTGGCGAACCAGCTTTGTGCTTCGTTGTGACGCGCGAGCCTGCGCAGCACAGCACCCTTGACCCGGCAAAGTTCGGTGTAGTACCAGTAATTGCCATTCTGGTCGCAATGCAGCAACGCGATATCGATCGCATTCAGCGCTTCGTCGTTGCGCCCTTCGCGCATCAGCGCTTTGCCTAGTTGACAGCGCAAGACGGGAAGTTGGGCGAGGAAGCCAGTCGAGCATAGCTCCTCAGTCGCGGCCGCCAGTCGCTCGGTCGCATTGCGACCGGGCTCAACGAGGGTCGCGACCCAGGCGCCGTAGCACGAGCAGCAAGCGCGCCAGATCGTAAAGCCAAAACGCGAGGACAAGTCGTTCAGCACGTCGATGCCGCGTTTCGCCGCCGCAAGATCGCCGTTGAGAAGCGCGATCGGCACGAACGCTTCGACGAGTACGTAGCACGTGACCATTTCATAGTCGTACCGCACGGCCGCATCGAAGCTGCGCGCCGCGAGAGCGCATGCGTCCTCGCGATGGCCTTGCAACCACAGCACGCGCGCAAGCGTTGCACGTGCAAGGATGCCGTGCTCGATACGAAGGTCTATGGCACGCCACCGATCCAAAGGCTTGTCGTATGCTTCGATCATTCGTTCCAGCAATTGACGCGCGCGCGACTGGTCACCTGCATAGTGATGTGCAACCCCTTCGATGCGCGCCGCAAGTACAACGTCTGTCTCGTTGCCAGTGCTGCGCGCAAGATCGCCGAAGCGCCGGGCAAAGGTCAATGCGTCCCGCGCATGCCCTGCGTATTGGCTCCAGTTCCATAGGCCCCAATGCGCGCGTGAAACATAATCGGACCGTCCGGCCTCTGCCGATTCATTCAAAACGGACATCCATGCTTCGCGCGTCTCGGACAATGGTCCTTCCGTATAGAGTAGCGCCGCTGCCAACCCCGACACCAGCCGCAAACGCGCCTCGCGGCTCACGTGGAAAGCATCTTGCCTGTCCCGTGGAATCAGGCGCAGCGCGGCACGCGCCCATCTGCAACCTTCGTCTACCAGCGAAAGGTCGTAAAGGTAAGGGACCGTTACGGCGGCTAGTGCGATGCCAACGGAAGGGTCCCCGCGACCACAAAGCGTCCACTCGAGAGCAACGCGAACGTTGCCGAGTTCGCGCGTGAAGTGTCTGAGCCATTCCACGATGGGCCGTTCTATCCACCGCGTATGGTCGGCCTCGGCAAGCTGGAGGAAAAGCGTTGCGTGCGCATCGGCGGCGCGGAAACGTTCGCCGTTGTCGTCGAGTTGCTGTAGCGCGTAAGCGCGCGTTGTTTCTAATAACCGGTATCGATAAGTAAGCCCCTCGGGGTCCGAGACCAGCAATGATCGCGAGACGAGACCAGTTACGGCATCAAGCGCCGCCATGCGGGTCAGTCCGGCATGTTCCGCCATCGCGCATGCCATGTCGAGCGTGAAGCCGTTGACAAACATGCCTAGCCAGCGCAATAGCCTCCGTTCGTCCTTGCTGAGCAGGTCATAACTCCAGTCGAGCGTCGCCTTGAGCGTTTGATGACGCGGCAACGCCGTGCGCCGGCCTCCCGTCAGTATCCTGAAACGATCGTCCAGGTTTGCCGCGAGCAGGCCGATTCCCAGCACGGCGGCGCGCGACGCCGCCAGCTCCAGTGCCAGCGGAATGCCGTCGAGCCTGCGGCAGACTTCGCCTGTCAGACGGACGCTCGTTTCGTCGAACGACAAATGTGCACCGTCCGCTTGCGCACGTGCCAAGAAGAACCTCACGGCGGGTGTGCGCAGCACATCGCTTGCCGAATCGGTCGATACCGGTACAGTAAGCGGCGGGACCTGATAGACGAGTTCGTCACGTACACGCAATGCCTCGCGGCTTGTTGCGAGCACGCGGGTACGGGAGCTTGCATCCGCCAGCGCGTCCGTCACGGCGGCGATGGTGTCGAGCACGTGTTCGCAATTGTCGAGTACAACCAGGGCCTCGCGATCTCGCCAATCCACGGCAATCTGTTCCAGTCCTGCACTCGTCGCGGAAAGTCTGCTCCCTGTCGCATATGCGAAGGCGTCGAGTGCCGACTGTGCGTCGCACGCGGCGGCCAATGGCACGAATACAACCCCATCGAGGAACTCCGCTCGCATGCGGTGTGCGACCTCGATGGCAAGGCGTGTCTTGCCAATGCCTCCTGTCCCCGTCAGCGTGACGGTCCGGTGTGTTCGCAGCGCCCGTTGCACGCCGTCCAGAGCGTCTTGCCGGCCAATCAGCTTCGGGATGCGCGCGGGCAATGGCTGATGTACGGGCTCAACGGCTCCGTCGGCAGCGGAAGCATCGTCATCGTTCTCTACATTCGCATTGCCCCTGGTTTGGCCCGTGCGTTGCGAATCTGGCTGAGGCACCAGACGGTAGCCGCGTCCGGGCACCGTGACGATCAGCTTTGCGTCCGCCCCCAACACCTTGCGCAGTGCGGATAGGTGCACATGAATGTTATTTTCATCTACGATCGTGGTTGGCCAGACCGACGCCATCACTTCGTCCTTTGTGACGGTTCGGCCGCTGGCCGAAGCTATGGTGACCAGGATATCGAATGCGCGCGATCCGATCTCCAGCACTTCATTACCTCGGCGCAAAATCCGCCTTGCGGTATCGATCTCACATTGACCGATCTGAATGACGGGTGGGCTGCAAGCGACGATTGTTGTCGAGTCCATGGCGGTTTCGTCTGACGTTGGTGCACGCCTCAGATATTCAGTCCGTTACAGGCGAATTAAATTTTGCTAATGCCTAATGGCATCGGGAATCACTTTACCGATGCTATCGACGTCCAGGTGGAAGTCAAGTCGAACAGCAGGCCTTTCCAAAACCGAAAGGAGCCTGGAGGGAGCGGAGTACCTAGGGTTGGATGGATCGTTAAAGGGAACTGCATTTTAGGGTATTGGGGGTCTCGGTTGCGAGGGGCAGCCGTGAAGGGCGTAGCCCGTAGCGGCTTCCCCCTCGCGGGCTATGCGATGCGTGCACCAGCCAGGCTCCATACATCGGGGTACCGTGGCCGGGTTTGGTCGGCAACCTTGCTCATCAGACGTTCCCGCGCCAGGCGAACCTGACGGGCGGCTTCGACATCCGTCTGGCTGCGCGCGCTGCTTCAGTTGATCGATCGTGATGTCCTTGCGCAGGAAGTCATCCACGTTCGGCAGGCTGGCTAGCTTCTCAAGCGGCGTCATCACGTCTTCGGGGCGGTGAACGCGTCGCGTTCGGCCCGGCCTCTGGGGATCGGGACTTCGGTGCCGAAAAGACAGGGTCGGTGCATGTTCAAAAACGGATTAAGCCGATCGACGCAAAAGGCATTGAACTGCTCGGCCCACTCGGCCCGTATGTGCGCGTAGCCAAATTGCCTGCGCACGACATTGCCGTTCTTGGATTCTGCCAAAGCGTTGTGGTTACAGCGTCGTGGACGTGAGCGGGTGAACTCGATGAGTTGTTCCTTGAGCATCTTTGCGACCTCATGATTGATGTACTCCGAACCGCCATCGCTGTGAAAGCCAAGAATACGGAATGGAAACTGGTCAATCATGTCGCGCAGTACCGGCAGCACGTGTTCTCGCCCCAGCGTTGGCACGGCCGCGACGACTTCCCACTGGGTTACGCAGTCGACGGCATTGATGTGGTAGACGCCGCGCTGTTCGTCGACGTTGCCCTGATGAACGCTGTCGATGCGGATAAATCCGGGGCGGTTCTCAGGCGCGGGAGCCCGACGCACGGCGATTACCGCGCCTCTGGGATGGGTCTGGGTCTTCGTGTAGACGGTGTGATGCTGACGATAAGTCTGCGAACGCCGCAGGTTGTACAGATGAGACGCTGAAAGGTGGAGCTTCGCCGATGCGCGCGGCACGACGCGGGTGCTGGTCGCCGGGCGCCTGAAATCGAACCACAGTGAAGTGTTGCGCGAGGCCGTGCTCGACGGCGCCGGCATCGCGCTGCTGCCCGACTGGCTCGTCGATGCCGATGT
>NZ_QTPU01000067.1:0-8999 GCF_003857805.1 Burkholderia sp. Bp9099 | reverse complement strand
CAGACCAGCAGCACCACCGACGCGACGTAGAAGATCGCGATGCGCCAGATCACGTTGTTGATCGCGCGCGGCAGCACCTTGCGCGCGTCCTTGCATTCGCCGGCGGCCGTGCCGACCAGTTCGACGCCCGCGAACGCGAACACCACGCCCTGCACCAGCACCAGCGCCGGCATCAGTCCGTGCGGAAAGAAGCCGCCGTTGTCGGTGATCAGATGCATGCCGGTGTCACGGCCGGCGACCTGCACGCCCGTGCCGAGGATCACCGAGCCGATGATGAGAAACAGCACGATCGCGGCGACCTTGATCAGCGCGAACCAGAACTCCATCTCGGCGAACCACTTCACGCCGATCAGGTTCATCGTCGCGACGATGCAGAGCGCGACGAGCGCGAAGATCCACTGCGGCACGGCCGCGAACGGCGCCCAGTAATGCATGTAGAGCGCGACTGCGGTGATGTCGACGATGCCGGTCATCGCCCAGTTCAGGAAGTACATCCAGCCCGCGACGAACGACGCCTTCTCGCCGAGGAATTCGCGCGCGTACGACACGAAGCTGCCGCTGCTGGGGCGATGCATCACGAGTTCGCCGAGCGCGCGCAGGATCAGGAACGAGAACGCGCCGCACACCAGATAGACGATCGCGAGCGACGGTCCGGCGGCTTGCAGACGGCCGCCCGCGCCGAGGAACAGACCGGTGCCGATCGCCCCGCCGATCGCGATCATCTGCACCTGTCGATTGCCGAGGGTCTTGTGGTAGCCGGCTTCGTGCGATTCGAGCCAGCTGCGTTTGTCGGTTTCGCCGGTTGTCGACGGTTCGGGAATCGATGCCATGACGGTATCCTCGTGCACGGATGTAATTGGATTCATCCCGATCGCGAGACGATCGGGACCACCGGTACCGGAGGATCAGGGTGCGGATTCAAGCGCACCCATCCTGATTGCGATTCGCCGATCTTGGCGAAAAGCGCGGTATGTCGCGAACTTATTCAGCCGTAATTCCCATCACAAACAGAATGCGAATTTGGACTAGGCCTGTTCGAATTCCTGCATATGGGCCTCGGCCGTAGCGCCGCAAAGTGCGTCAGCGGGCTCGTCGCGTGCGATGCCGCATATCGCGCATGTGCGACTGTCGTTGCGATTTTTCTATTTCCACTTCCGACCGGGATTCATGCTGGTTCAGGGTCACTTCGGCTCGCCGCGGCTGCCGTGCCTAATCGAGATCGGCTGCGCGGCACCGCGCGCGATGACGTCCGGCCGGCATTGCCTCAAGCATCAGTGGGCAAAGAGATCGCGACCGACTATCGTGTGATGGACGCGCGCGCTGTGCGGATTTCGCGATGCGCGACGCACTCTGGCATTTCTCTCTTGCGTCGGTCCGATCCGGCAGCACTTCGCGTTGCCGAGACATCAGATGAACGCGGTATGTCGTCGCGCCATACTCAAAGAACGCCTCGCCACATGGCATGGTTGGACTGTCTCTTCCGCAGCCAACGAAGTAATCTGATAAGGATAACTACTCTTGATGAAGGCACGTAGCCTGCGCTTGTCAACTTGACATAGCCGTAGCAAGACGCTGCCGCGTACGCATCAGGCCGGTTTCCCGCCGCCGTCGCTCGGCGTTGCCGGCCCCGCATCGATCGCGACGCGATTCTTGCCGTCGTGCTTCGCGCGGTACAGCGCGCGGTCGGCGGCTTCGATCAGCGACGTCATCGGCGTGCCGGCCGCCGGCACGACGCTCGCGCCGCCGATGCTGATCGTCACGTAGCGGCCGGTCGACGAATGCACGTGCTCGAGCCGCAGCGCTTCGATCGCAAGGCGAATCTTCTCGGCGAGCAGGCGCACGCCGCCCGGCGACGTGCCCGGCAGCACCACCGCGAATTCCTCGCCGCCGAAGCGTGCGGCGAGATCGCCCGGGCGGCCGAGGCAGCTTTCGACGGTCGAGGCGACCCGCTTGAGCACGTCGTCGCCCGACACGTGGCCGTACGTGTCGTTGTAAAGCTTGAAGTTGTCGACGTCGATCATCAGCAGCGACAGCTCGCTGCGCTCGCGCGTGCCACGCCGCCATTCGGCGTTCAGGTATTCGTCGAGATAGCGCCGGTTCGACAGCCCGGTGAGCCCGTCGGAATGCGTGAGGCGGCGCAGTTCGAGGTTCGCTTCGAGCAATTGCTGCTGCGATTGCCGCAGTGCGCGGTAGGCTTCGTCGCGCTGCAGCAGGTTGACGTACGAGCGCGAGTGGTAGCGGATCCGTGCGACGAGCTCGATGCGGTCCGGCAGCTTCACGAGGTAGTCGTTCGCGCCGGCCGCAAACGCGGCGCTCTTGATTACCGGTTCCTCTTTGGTCGACAGCACGATGATCGGCACGTCGCGGATCACCGGATTCGTGCGGTACGCCTTCACGAGGCTCAATCCGTCGGTGCCGGGCATCACGAGGTCCTGCAGGATCACGGTCGGCCGCGTTTCGACTGCGGCGGCGAGCGCGTCGTCCGAGCGCGGGCAGTAGTGGAAGTCGATGCGGTCCTCGTCGGCAAGCGCGCGCCGCACGGCCTGGGCGACGATCGTCTGGTCGTCGACCAGCAGCACCATCACCGGCACGTCGGTCGCCGGCGGCACCTGCAGGGTCGCGCGCGCGGCTTCGAGCGCCGCGCCCGCGCCGTCCGCGCCGTCCGCGGCGGAAGTGCCGTTATCGTGGCCCGGGCGTCGCGTGGAGTCACCAGTCATGTCGATACCCGTTGTTGTCATTGCTGTCACGCAAGTCCATTTCATTCAGTTCCCGACGAGCGCCGCCAGTTCGCCCGCAATGCGCTCGAGCGGCAGGATCGCGCGCGCGGCGCCGAGCGTCGCGGCGGCTTTCGGCATTCCGTAGACGGCGCTCGTCGCCTGGTCCTGCGCGATCGTATGGTAGCCCTTCATCCGCATCGCCTTCAGCCCGATCGCGCCGTCGCGCCCCATCCCGGTGAGCAGCACGCCGATCACGTCGCCGGGCCAGTGCTCGGTCACGCTGCTGAAGAACACGTCGACCGACGGCCGGTACGGCGTCTCGGCCGGCTCGCGCGTGTATTCGAGCGTGCCGGCGCGCGTGATCCGCAGGTGGTCGTTGGTCGCGGCGAGCAGCACGAACGACGGCTGCGGCCGGTCGCCTTCGCGCGCGATGCGCACGTTGAGCGGCGTCTGGCCGTCGAGCCATCGCGCCATGCCGTCCGCGAACGCCTGGTCGACATGCTGCACGATCACGATCGGCGCGCCGAAATCGGTGGGCAGCGCGCCGAGGATCGACGCAAGCGCGGTCGGGCCGCCGGCCGACGCGCCGATCGCGACGAGCGGCCCGCCGTCGCCGCGCGCCGTCGTGCCGGCGGGGCGGGCGGCGCCCGCCGGATTGTCGAGCAGCCGGCCGATCTGGTCGATCTTCGCGAGCAACAGCTGCGCGGTGTCGCCGTTCGCGCCTGCGCCGAGCCGCGGCGTATCGACTGCGTCGAGCGCGCCCGCGCCCATCGCCTCGTACACGCGCCACGCATTCGCGCCGATGCTGCTCGTCACGATCAGGATCGCGCACGGCTTGCCCGACGACATGATCCGCCGCGTCGCCTCGACGCCGTCGAACTTCGGCATGATCAGGTCCATCAGCACGACGTCGGGCGGTTGCGCGGCGCAGAACTCGACGGCCTGCGCGCCGTCGGTCGCGACCCACAGCACGCGGTGCTCGGGCCGCCGCGCGACCGCGCGGCGCAGCGCCTCGACGGCGAGCGGAAGGTCGTTGACGATGCCGATGTTCACGGACGGGCTTCTCCTATCAGGTCGCGTACGGCGTCGAGCAGGGTTTCGTCGTGGAAGCTGCTCTTCGCCAGGTAGTAGTCGGCGCCCGCGTCGAGTCCGCGGCGGCGGTCCTCCTCGCGGTCCTTGTACGACACGATCATCACCGGCAGCGATTTCAGCGCGGCATCGCGCTTGATCAGCGTGACGAGTTCGATGCCGTCCATGCGCGGCATGTCGATGTCGGTCACGACGAGATCGAAATCGGCGCCGCGCAGCGCGTTCCAGCCGTCCATCCCGTCGACCGCGACGGTGACGGCATAGCCGCGCTTTTCGAGCAACTTGCGCTCCAGTTCGCGTACCGTCAGCGAATCGTCGACCACCAGCACGTGCCGGCGCCGTGCGACGGCCGTGTGCTGCGCGCGCTGCACCTTGTCGAGCTGGCCGCCGCGCACGAGCTTGTCGACCGAACGCAGCAAGTCCTCGACGTCGATGATCAGCACCGGTTCGCCATTCTCCATCAGCGCGGCCGCCGCGATGTCCTTGACCTTGCCGAGCCGGCGATCGAGCGGCTGGATCACCAGCATGCATTCGCCGCGGAACCGGTCGACGGCGATCCCGTACGACTCCCATTCGTCGCCGATCACGACGGTCGCGACGCTGTCGCCCGCCTGTTCCGGCGGCGGTGCGCCGAGCAGCTGGTGCGCGGTGACGAGCCCGACCGGGCGGCCGTCGAAGCGGAAATGCTGCTGGCCTTCGAGCGTGTCGATGTCGGCGCGCGCGAGTTCGAGCGTGCGGCGCACGTGCGCAAGCGGGATCGCGTACGCTTCGCCGCCGACCTCGACGAGCAGGCTGCGCACGATCGACAGCGTGAGCGGCAGTTGCAGCACGAAGCGCGCGCCGCGGCCCGGCTCGGTGAAGATCCGCACGGTGCCGCGCACGGCCTTGACCATGTCGTGCACCGCGTCGAGGCCGACGCCGCGGCCCGACACATCGGTGACGCGGTCGCGCATCGAGAAGCCGGGGAGCAGCAGGAAGTCGAGCAGCTCGAGGTCGGACAACCGCGCGGCCGTGTCGGCGTCGGCGAGCCGGCGCCGCACAACGCCTGCACGGAGCGCGTCGAGATCGATGCCGGCGCCGTCGTCGCTGACGGAGATCAGCAACTGGCCCGCGCTGTGGCGCGCTTCGAGCGTCACGCTCGCTTCGGCCGGCTTGCCGCGCGCGATGCGCTCGTCGGGCGTCTCGACGCCGTGGTCGAGCGCGTTGCGCAGCAGGTGGCCGAGCGGCGCGTCGAGCATGTCGAGGATGTCGCGGTCGACCTGCGTCGTTTCGCCGACGATCGCGAATCGCACGCGCTTGCCGAGCGAACGTGCGAGATCGCGGACAATGCGCGGATACGCGTGCGTTGCGTCGCCGAACGGTCGCATCCGGCAGCGCAACGCTTCGTCGTAAAGCTGCTGCGCGAGATGCGTGCTGCGGCGGTCGAAGCGGTCGAGCTCGTCCAGGCGCGCGCCGAGCTGCAGCTGCAGGTTGCCGAGCCCCTGGCGCACATCGTTCAGCGACGCGAGCGCGGCCGGGTCGAGCCGCTCCGCCAGCGTTTCGACGAGCACGTCCAGCGAGCGCGCGACGTCGCGCTGCATCCGCTTGATGCGCAGGATCGAGCCCGTGAACGGCTTCAGCCAGTGCGATTCGACGAGCGATTCGCTGGACAGGCTCAACAGCTGATCGAGTTGCTCGGCGCGTACGCGCAGCATCCGCTGCGGATCGTGCCGGGGGGGCGGTTGGGTGTGCAAAGGCGGGGCGTCGGGCGCGACGGCATGCAAGCCCGGCGACGGATCGGCCGGCGGGTGGCGCGGCGGGCCGTCGCCGGTGCGCGGCGATATCGAGACAAGGGCGGCATCGTCGGGCGCGGAGCCGATGTGCGGCGCTGCGGCGCCTGGTTCCGGCGCGGGCGGTACGGGCAGTGTAAGCGGTGTGAGCGACACCGCGCGGTCGGCGCGCTCGTCCGACGCGTCGGTCGGACCCAGTGCGGCCAGCGCGTCGATGTCCGCGCGCGAGATCGCCGCCGCCGGATCGGCGTTGCCGACGCGCAGCAGCAGGTCCACGCCATGCAGCAGTGCGTCGATGTGCGCGGTCGTCAGCGTCAGCTCGCCACGCTGCGCGGCGACGAAGCATTCCTCCATCGCGTGCGCGACGTCGACGCCGTCCTGCAGGTCGACGATGCGCGCGGCGCCCTTCAGCGAATGCGCGGCGCGCATGCACGCTTCCAGCGCGGGCGCGTCGCCGGGCGAATGTTCGAGCGTTAGCAGGCCACTCGCGAGCGCCTGCGTCTGCGTGTGTGCTTCGTCGCGGAACAGGTCGAGCAGCGACAGGCGCATCAGGTCGTCGTCCGTGCTCATCGCAGGCTCCTCGCAAGCGAGTCGAACACGCGATCGGTGTCCAGCACGCCGATCGTTGTATCGCGCCACGCGAGCAGGCCGCGCGTGTGCATCGCGGCCGCGTGGGTGAGCGTCGTCGGCACCGGCAGCAGCGCATGCGCCGCGAAGCGCAGCACGCCCTCGACCTCGTCGACGGGCAGCGCAACCGCGTCGCCGCGATGCTCGACGACCAGCATCCGCGCATACGCGTTGCGCGACTCGTGCGGTCCGGTTGCGTTGCGTTCGAGATTCAGCAGTACACCGAGGGATGCTGCGATCGTCAGCGTGCCGCGCACGTTGACGAGCCCGAGCACGGCGCCGTCGCGCCGGTGCGGCAGCGAATGGATCGGGCGCGGCCCGTCGACCTGCCGCAGCGCGGCGGCGGGCAGGCCGAGCCATTCGTCGCCGACGCGGAACGCGAGCGCGGACTGCTGCGCTTGCGCATCGTCGGCAGATGCGGCGGATGCAGTGAGTCGTGCGTCTGCAGGGGCTGGCTGCGAGGTGCTGCGTGCGGCGCGCGCCGTTTCGGCGAGGTCCGCGTCGGTGAGCGGCCGGTCGAGCAGCTTCCCGGCCGCGTGTTCGAACACCGGGCAGTTCAGGCAGCGGGTGTGCACGGCAAGCCGCGGACACGAGCCGTCACCTCGCGTGCCGATGAGATTCCAGCAATCGTCGACGGCCCTGGCCGGAGCGCGATCGTCACGAGCGGCGTGGGTCATGGGTTCCGCCCGGTTCGCTGGTCCGGTCCGCCGTCGGCACGGCTGACGTGCCGCGCGCTTGCCCGCTGCGCACGCAGCATCAGTTGCCGGGCACCTGCCGCGTCACCTGCCGCGTCGCGCAGCGCGGCGAGATGGGTCAGGGCCTCATAGTGAGCCGGGTCGAGATACAGCGTCTTGCGATAAAAATCCTGCGCGTCCGCATCGAGGCCGCGCGCATCGGCGATCAGGCCAAGCAGGTAGAACGCGTCCGCGTCGGGGCCGTGCGCGAGCGTGAATGCGTGCGCGGCACGCTCGGCGTCGTCGAGGCGGCCCGTGTCGGCGAGCCGGCGGGCGTCGGCGAGCATGGGCGCCGGGGCGGCGGGTGCGCTCGGCGCGGCATCCGCGGCATCGGGCGCCGCCTGCGCGATGCGTGTCGCCGGCGGCCGCTGTGGCACGGCCGGCGGGCGGTGCAGGGTTGCCGTTGCGAAATGGTTTGCCATGGAGAGTGCCGCCACCGGGTGCCGGGGCGGCAACGTCTGCGGCGCCACCGGCTTCGCAGATGCCACAGACACAGTGGGCGGCCGCTCGCCATCGTTCGCGCCCGTGGCCGGAGCATCAGCCTGCGCCGCGCGATGGAACGCGAACGCAAGCGGAATGCGCGCGGGCGCCAGCGCATGCCGCATCATCAGCCCCGTCTCGGCCGGGCCGACGAAGATCGTGCCGCCGTCCGCGAGTTGCCGCTCGAGCAGCCGGATCGACTGGTCCTGAGCGTGTCGGTCGAAATAGATCAGCACGTTGCGGCAGAAGATGAAGTCGTAGCGCGTGTCCGCGTCGAGCGGCAGGTCGAACAGGTTCGCCTGAACGAAGCGTACCGGTTCGCGCACCCGCGGGTCGAGCTGCCAGCCGCCGACCGTTTCGCGGAAATGGCGGTCGCGGAATTCGAGCGGGTGGCCACGAAATGCGTTGCGTCCGTAGACGCCGGCCCGCGCCCGCTCGATCGCGCGTGCGCTGATGTCGATCGCGTCGATCGCGAAGCGTGACGGGCCGATGCCGGCGTCGAGCAGTGCCATCGAGATTGAATACGGCTCCTCGCCGGTCGAGCACGGCACGCTCAGCACGCGCAGCGTGCGCGCCGGCTCGCGCACGAGCCGCACGTCGGCGATCCGCGCAAGCGCGACGAATGCCTCGCGGTCGCGGAAGAACCACGTTTCCGGCACGACCAGCGTTTCGATCAGTGCCTGCCGTTCGTCCGCGGACGCATTCAGCCGCTGCCAGTACGCATCGATCGCGGCGCCACCGGCGGCCTCGGCGACGTCGTCCGGCATGCCGCCGGCGGGCCGCGGTGTGTCGGGCGCGTCCGGTGCATCGGCCTGCGTGACGCGTGCGCGTTCGGCAACCGCGCGCGGGAGCGCACGATTGCCGAGCGTCGCCGCATCCATCCCGGTTTCACGCGCGAGCCACGCTTCGAATCGAGGGTCGTTGGCGTTCATCATGGCCATCATCCGGCAAGCGCCTGCGCGGGCGGAAACAGCAATGCGCGCGCGTCGTCATCGAGCATCTGCTCTACGTCGATCCGCTGCACGAATCCCGTCGCGTCGGCGGCGACCGGCCCGAGCCAACGCGCGTGCGGCGTCGCGATCCCGCTGTCGGCGAATTGCGCGGGCGCGAACTCGCGCACCTGCGTCGCGTGCTCGACGATCAGCCCGAGCCATCGATCGGCGCCGTCCGCCTCGTGTTGCTGCGCATAGCGCACGACGACGAGCCGCGTCGATCGCAGCGCGTGCGCCGCGCGCCCGAGCGCGAGCCGCGGCACGTCAATCACCGGCACCAGCTTGCCCCGGTGATCGATCACGCCGGTGAGCCATGGCGGCGTACCCAGCATCGACTTCACGGGCGCGAGCGCCAGCACCTCGACGATCCGCGTCGCATCGAGCGCATAGCGTTCGCCGTCGAGTTCAAAAAGTAGGAAGAGCATCGTGTCGTCCGCACGAAGGCCGCGTGCGTCAGCCGTCGATCTTGAAGCGCGACACACCGGTGCGCAGGTGGTTCGCGACGAGCGTCAGATCGTCGATCGCCTGCGACGACTGGCGCAGCGATTCGGCCGTCTGCTGCGCGGCTTCCGACAGCTGCGACAGCGCCTG
>NZ_QTPU01000066.1:0-9922 GCF_003857805.1 Burkholderia sp. Bp9099 | reverse complement strand
CAAGAGGATCGTTTTCGGCATGGTCTAATTGGGTCTACATACGGTCGCGTCACCGCATATTGCTGCCCACACGATCAGGTGATTTCGGCGGTGACGGTGCAAGGGATCGGCTGGCGCGGCATCAGTAAGCACGAACTCGACGATATCGGCGCGGCCGGTATCCTGACGCAGCGCGTGTTTGCATCGGGTTTCGCGGTCGGCGTGCAGAAACCGTACCGGTATTGGGAAGACGATTGGCGACACGGCAAACAAGGAACGAAGCCGGGGTTCTGGTATCCGCCGTCGCCGCCAGCCAAATTCAATCTGGTGGGTGCGATCAGAGGGAACGAGTCTGTGTTCGGTGTGGCGGCGACGCTCGTGACCGCGCCACTCATGTTCGTCGTGACCGGCATCAGTTCGGCATTGAACATGCTCCGTGTGAACGCCGATCCGCCGAAGGGCTGGACGGTAGTTGCGGATGCCCCGGCGCTTGACGAGCCATTCCCGCCGAAGGCATTGCGATTCGGCAAGTCAGTCGCGACCAAGGACGGCGACGCGATCAGCGACTTCAACGAAGGCAACGATCCGCCGGCTGCATGGCGCGACGCGAACAAGGCTGACGCGGACAAGCGAGCCGACGACCCCTACGACCAGTACAAGGCGAAGAACCAGGACAGCGTCGCTCAAGGTACGGCCGCAACGGAAGCCGGACAACGTTACGAGGACCGCGCGCTGATGCGAATGGAAGCGCGTCGGACGCTAAACACCGAATGGCTCGACGGCGACGGCCACGTGATCGGCGAGGACGGCAAAAGCGCGATGCCCGAAGGCTACAAGGATTGGCGCGACAAACAGATCGTCGGTTGGCTCGATCGCGGCACGACCAACAGCCCGACGAATCACTCGACGACGATGACCAACCCAGAGCATGCCGAAAAGGCGCTTGCGTATGACGTCGCTGTGGGCCTGTGCTATCTGACGGAAAAGCAGATCAACGCGCTGCGCGTTCAAGCCGACTGGCGCATGGCAAGTGGAATCTCGGATGACGATCGGAACAAGAAATTTGCGAAGTACTTCAAATCCGGCACCGTCGATGGACTCCCCATGCATAAATGGGTTCATGCAGAAAACAGTGAGGGCAACCTACCAGGCACGATCTTGGATGAACGCGAAGGTGAGTTCTATCTGAAGGCCGGAGACTTGATATGACGGCACTGATTGCTACATGGCCGCGCCGAATCGCATTTGCCGTTTCGGCATGGCTGATCACTATCCTGTTCATGGCTTCGCTGGTCGCGTACGTAGAACAACCCGACCCGGCACATCTGGAAATAGGTGATTGGATGAAACGATTGGTTCTCTTACCTGGTTTGGTCGCTCTTATGGTGCTTCTGTTCACCACGGCTGCGATGCGCGCTGCGCACGCCGGCTCCACTCTGAAGCCAGCAGCGAATGCAGCACCTGCTATAGAAAAAACGGCGAAGCCGATCATTGCCCAGGTCATCGGCCTGATCTGGCTGAATCCGTTGCAACGCAAGGACTATCCCACAGAGTGGCAATTGCTTTGGGCGCAGGGGCTTGTAGCACCAAACAAGAATGACGATATGGTCCGCACGGATCCGAAGTCCTTTACTACAGTGCAATCAGTAGCCGGCATTGCGTACGGCAACGAGGGGCAGGAAACGTTCAAGGGCTTCTACCATAAGTACATGGAAGAATTCCTGGATCTGCTACGCAACCGCTACGCGATGAATGCATCGTACTTCTACACGGTTAAATCCGAGAACTCTCAGGATTGGCGCGAGCTGGCAGGCATCCACGTTGAGCAGGCAATCCCTGAACGACTCGAAATCGCCGAGTCGAGGGAGTTTTTGACCAAGGAAATTGCAGATACCTTCTTGATCGGAAATCCGCATTTCCCGACGATGTGGAGCCGCGACACGCCTCCCGACGTACAAATCACTCAAGGCGGCGCAAACGCCGGCTTCACATCGCTGAACAACGCGTTGGATTACTTGCAGGCGAACCCCGACAAGACCGTATGGGCGATGAATTGGGACGCCCCGAACTTCCCGCCCACGGATGCGCAGATCAACGAGAACCTCGTCGTGCTGTTCCTCGCCGGCCCGAACTTCAACACCGAGCGCGAGCCGCTCGCCTGGATCGGCAAGGCCGCAACCGGCAACACGCACGATTTTTCGCCGAAGGTCGGCACGACGCGAACGGTGCAGGCATGGAAAGCCACGATCGACGAAGCAGCACGCAACGCCGGTGTCGCGGTCACGGACCTGAATTACATCGTCCACGACGCAGGTGTACCCAGCGACGCAGCGTCGTTACGCGTTGTCTCCCTCGCGCAAACCTTGACCGAAACCCTCCCTGAATACGACCACACGAATCAGACCTTCAACACGGCCGCCCTGCTCGGCGACATGGGAACCGGCAGCGCATTGACCGATGTCGCACTCGCAATCGGCCGGATCAACCACTTCGGCGGCAACGCCTTGGTAGCCGGCACGACCGACCCCGAGCACCCCGTCGCCGTCGTCGTCAGACCACCGTCGAAGCTCACCCCGATCGATCCGGACCAAGACTGGTTCCGTGCACGCGGCGGCAACAACGCGTACCTCCCCTGGTGGGGACGTCGACACGACACCGACTACGGCATGCAAGGCTATTCGTGGTGATGCAAACCAGCACCGCGGCATGTGGCGAGTAAAACGCCAATGCCGCCCGAATCATCGAGAGGACGAGTCATATGCGAGGAATCATCCGGGTAGGCGACAGCCATACCCACGGCGGCCGGGTCGAGTCCGGCGCCGACATCAGCAAGGTCATGGGGCGCGCGGTCGCGCGCTTCGGCGACACGTGTTCGTGTCCGATCCACGGCACCTGCACGATTGCCGCCGGCGACACTGCCTTCGACGTCGAAGGTCGGGCCGCCGCATTCGACGGTCACAAGACTTCGTGCGGCGCGACGCTCGTTTCTTCCATTCCGAACTCCGGGCGCCCCTGAATGCTGAAGACACGACGCATGACCGCCGAACAGTTCCGACTGCTGCGGCTTCAAGATACCCGCATCAAACCGTTGAACCAATGGGCCCTGCACGAGATTTTCGTGAAGGGCCGCCCACAGCGCGAGCTGGCCGCGAAACTGGGTATGAACCGCTCGGCAATGTCGCAGCTCGTTCGCAAGGCGTGGCAGCGATATCTGGAACTACCGGGCAACGTCACGCACCTCACCACGCTCACGATTACGATCCCCACGAAATATGAGCAAGCGCTGCATGCCTGGGTGCAGGACGCGCATCGTTTATCGAATCAGCCCGATCAAGACGAGTTGACGTGATCGACGCGCCCCTCAAGGCGTTCACGGACATCCGATACGTCGCAGGCAGGCCGGGCAACGCCCATCGGCAGCGCCCGGCCGCGCCGGCATCCGCATGAACAATTCCCGATCTTCCGTCAGGTCCAGACGAAAACAAATTCCCCCGTATCAAACAAAAAGAAAACGTTATTCCACATCGCTCTGAATTCACAGCCAACTTTGGATCCTTTTTCCCCGTCCTCCCTCGTATCATTTCTCCCATTCCGAAGAGAAAGAACCAGAGAAGGACATGAGCGATACCACCCCGCTGCACTACCTCGACTACGCAGCCACCACCCCCGCGGATCCCCGCGTGATCGAAGCGATGACGGCCTGCCTCGGTGCCGACGGCATCTTCGGCAATCCCGCGTCGAGTTCGCACGCCGCCGGCCGGCTCGCGAAGGAAAAGGTCGAGCACGCACGCGCGCAGGTCGCCGCGCTGATCGGCGCGCAGGCCGACGAGATCGTCTGGACGTCGGGCGCCACCGAATCGAACAACCTCGCGCTGAAGGGCTACGCGGAGACCGCGACCGGCAAGCGCCACCTCGTCACGAGCCGCATCGAACACAAGGCGATCCTCGACACGATGGCGAACCTGTCGAAGCGCGGCATGACCGCGACCTACCTGACACCCACCGCCGACGGCGAAATCACCGTCGACGCCGTGGCCGCGGCGATCGGCCCCGATACGGGCCTCGTGTCGCTGATGCTCGTCAACAACGAACTCGGCACGCTGACCGACATCGGCGCGATCTCGCGCATCGTGCATGCGGCCGGCGCGCTGCTGCACGTCGACGCCGCGCAGGCGCTCGGCAAGACGCCGATCGACGTGCGCGCGCTCGGCATCGACCTGCTGTCGATGTCCGCGCACAAGGTGTACGGCCCCAAGGGCATCGGCGCGCTGTTCGTCCGCCGCGAGATCGCCGAGCGCATCGCGCCGCAGATCCACGGCGGCGGGCACGAGCGCGGCCTGCGCTCGGGCACGCTCGCGACGCACCAGATCGTCGGGATGGGCGTGGCGTGCGAACTGGCCGCCGAGAAACTCGAGCGCGAAGCCACGCGGATCGCGGCACTCAGCGCACGCCTGAAGGACGCGCTGCTCGCGCTCGGCGACATCACGCACAACGCGGCAGCGGCACGCCGCATCCCGCACACGCTGAGCCTCACGGTGAACGTGCCGGGCTTCTTCCCGTTCATGCTCGGCGATGCGCTCGCCGTGTCGTCGACCTCCGCATGCAACTCGACCAGCGGCGTGCCGTCCCACGTGCTGACCGCGATCGGCCTCGACGAGCAAGCCGCGGGCCGCACGGTGCGGATCAGCTTCGGCCGCTTCACGACGGAACAGGACGTCGATTTCGCGATCGCATGTTTCGCGCGCGCGCTCGAGCAATGCCGGGCCGCGGCAGCGACCGGGTTCACCGCGTCGCGACAGATCACGCCGGCGGACCTGAAAGCGATCCGCAGCGCCGGCTTTCGCGCGGTGATCTGCAACCGGCCGGACGGCGAAAGCGCCGATCAACCGGCGTTCGAAGCAATCGCCGCCGCCGCCCGCGAACTGGGCCTCGACGCGCGCTATCTGCCGGTCGAACGCGACCGGATCGGCGATGCGGAAGTCGACGCGTTCGGCGCGCTGATCGATGCGCTGCCGAAGCCGGTGCTCGCCTACTGTCGAAGCGGAAGCCGCGCCGGGATGCTGTGGAACCGGCTGACGGCGCGGCGCACGGCGACGGTCTGAGCGCAGCCCGCATGTAACGAAGCATCGCGCGCGTCCACGTTCATGCTCGAAACCGACGTTTCGACGCGTGGCCGCCCGGGCGTCGCGATCAAACGCCGAATGCAAGTCGGTGGAAAGCGCGAAGTGCGCGCGAAGTGCTGCACGCATGTCCGCTGGCACAGGCCGGGCTCGTCGATCGGCACATCATCCCGTTCGGGCCGTTTCCGGCGTCGGAGCACGGTTTGCGCCCGGTAACGCGCAAGCCCGGCACCCGCTACCTCGCATACTCCAGTTGCAGCGCCACCCAGTCCGACGTCGCGTCGCCGTAGCTCGCCGCGACGTCGCCGAGCACACCGGGCAGCACCGCTTCGCCGCGCCGCCCGTCCGGAATCGTCACGCGCGCGTGGCCGGCATCGGCCGGTTGCGTCAGCAAGCGCAGCCCGTGCTTCGATTCGATCACGTGCGCGTCCGCCGTTGCGACGATGTCGCTGCGCCACGTCCGCGCCCACGCATCCGCGGTGAGCGCAACCGGAAGTTCGTCGAATCCGCTCGCGACAGGCAGATCGAAGGTCCGATGCCGCCAGAACGCGACGCGATTCGTCAGTGCGGTCGCCACGGCACGCGCGGTCAACCCGAACCGGCTGCCGTCGTGAACGTCGCTCCATCCGTGCGCGCCGATGTCGCGTGCCGTTTCGCGCGCGGCCACCGGCCCCGCCAGCGCATTCACCAGCGCAAGCGACGCGGGAATCGACGCCGACACGCCGCTCGTCGTCATCACGTTGCCGTCCATCACGTAGCGGCGATCGTCGACCCACGCCGTTTCGGCAAAACGGCGACGCAGCCCGTCGCGCGAATACCAGTGCGCGGTCGCGATGCGATCGCGCAGCAGCCCGGCGTTCGCGAGCACGGCCGCGCCATCGCAGATCGCCACCATCGTGGCGCCGGCAGCGGCCTGTTTGCGCAGCCACGCGAGCACGGCCGGCCGGTCGGCACGATGCAAGGCCGGCACGATCACGACGTCCGCGCCGAGGGGCACGTCCGCGTCGAACCGGTCGAACGTCGTATCGGCCAGGATCCGCAGCGCGGGCATCAGTTCGACGGCGCCGGCGTCGGCCGACACGGCCACGACATCGGCCGCGCCCGACGTCTTCAGAATCGCGTACGGAACGATGAAATCGGTCGTCTCCGTTCCGGCGTTGTCCGCGACGATCGCAACGAGCGGCCGCGTACGGCCCGCCTTCGGTGCGTTCACGCTCAGCGTTTGCGTGACCGTTCGTGCGCCGTGCGCGGCCGACTGCCCCGACTGCCCCGACATGCACGCGCCCAGCACCGCACACACGAGCAGCGCAACCGCCACGCGCATCGCCCCGTTTCTGTTCCATTCCCGCATCGCCCACCCGCGTCAATCGATTGCATGTGCGGAAAATTACAAGGATCATGCACGCGGTCACAAGGACAACTCCACCGCACTTTCCGCCATGCCCCAGTCAACCGGTCCGGCACGCGACATCGTCGTCGTCGGCTTCGAAGGCGTCCAGTCACTCGACATCACCGGCCCGATGGAAGTGTTCGCGGTCGCGAACCGCCATCTTCCCGGGCATGTCCCGCGCTATCGGCTCACGCTCGCATCGCAACACGGCAACGACATCGTCACGCACGCGGGCCTGCGTCTTGCCGGCCCGACCGCGCTTGCGGCGTTGCCCGAGCCCATCGACACGATCATCGTCGCAGGCGGCAGCGAAGCGGCGCTGCGGCACGCGGCGTCGAACGCCGGCGTGCTGCCCTGGCTGCGCACGCGGATCGCGAGCACGCGGCGGATCGCAAGCATCTGCACGGGCGCGTTCGTGCTCGCCGCGGGCGGATGGCTGGACGGCAAGCGCGCCACCACGCACTGGAATCAGTGTGCGACGCTGCAGGCGCTTTGCCCCGACGTGCGGGTCGAGCCGGATGCGATCTACGTGAGCGATCCGCCGTTTCATACGTCGGCCGGCGTGACGGCCGGCATCGACCTGTGTCTCGCACTCGTCGAGGCCGACTGCGGCGCGCCGACCGCGCTCGCGGTCGCGCGCGAGCTCGTGCTCTTCATGCACCGTCCCGGCGGACAGGCGCAGTTCAGCGTCGGTCTCGACATCCAGGCAAACGCGACGCCACCGATGCGCGCGCTGCTCACGTCGATCGCCGACGACCCGACCGGCGACCTCGGCGTCGCCGCGCTGGCCGCGCGCCTGCACATGAGCGAGCGCACGTTTGCGCGCAATTTCCTCAAGGAGACGGGGCTCCCGCCCGCGCAATTCGTGCTGGCCGCACGCGTCGAGCGCGCGAAGGCGCTGCTGGAGCGGGCAGACTGGCCGCTCGAACGGGTCGCGCAACGTTCGGGGTTCGGCAGCGTGGATGCGCTGCAACGTGCATTCGCGAAGCGGGTCGGGATATCGCCGCGCGACTACCGTGCGCGGTTCGGACAGAAACCCGGCAAGCAGCAAGCCGAGTAGGCCGCTCCAGGTTCCCTGCCGGGCCGACTCACGGGATTGCGACACGGGGCGCGGTCGACTTCAGAAGGCGATTGCGGGCCATGTCGCCCTTCACGGGAGCGCACTTTTTCCCCGGCTGTCGCATTTCGACAAGTACGGATCATCGCGATCCGCATGGATTCCTTACAAATATTCAGCCCGCCACGCAATGCCCCCGAACGGTGCACCCGTCCGGAGTTTCGCCGGATTGCCGAAATCCGATATCGCCGCGAGATTTGGCTTCATACCGTTCCGTATCGGACCGGATACGCGATCGCCATCGATGCATGACAACGCGTGCCCGCCGACGAATTCCAGGAGCGGGCCGCAGCACCGGGCCCGGGCAGCGATGACGGTCCTGCCTCGCAGGACATACGTGACGGAGCGAATATGGATGCGAAAATCCAGCCTGATGCAGGTATCGACAGCGACGTAAGCCTCCTCCACAAGATGGGATATGCGCAGGAGCTGTCGAGACGCATGAACGGCTTCTCGAACTTCGCCGTGTCGTTTTCGGTGATCTGCATTCTGTCGGGCGGCATCACCGCGTTTCAACTGGCGTTCTCCGCAGCCGGCGGCGCCTCGGTCGGCCTCGGCTGGCCGCTCGGCTCGCTGTTCGCGCTGATCGTCGCGGTGTCGATGTCGCAGATCGCGTCCGCGTTTCCGACCGCCGGCGGCCTTTATCACTGGGGCGCGATCCTCGGCGGGAAGAAATGGGGGTGGATGACGGCGTGGCTCAACCTGATCGGCCTGATCTTCGTGATCGCGGCGATCAACTTCGGCACCTACGATCCGTTCTTCAAGACGCTGATCGCACCGATGTTCGGCGTCGGTCCGGACAGCCTGACGTGGTGGCATCAGACCGCGTTCATCACGGTCATCACGATTTCGCAGGCGATCCTGAACGCACGCGGCATCCGGATCGCGAGCAAGATCACCGACCTGTCCGGCTACCTGATCTTCGTCGTGACGATCGCGCTGGTCGTGTCGCTGCTGGTCTACTCGCCGGTCACGTTCGACCTGCATCGGCTCGTCACCTTCACCAACTACACGGGCGTCGACGGCGGCGCCTGGCCGAAGCAGACCACGCCGCTCGCGTTCCTGTCCGGCCTGCTGCTGGTGACCTACACGATCACCGGTTTCGACGCGTCCGCGCATACGTCGGAAGAAACGCACGACGCGGCGAAGAACGTGCCGCGCGGCATCATCGGCTCGGTGTTCTGGTCCGCGGTGTTCGGCTACGTGATGGTGTGCACGTTTGTGCTGGTCATGCCCGACCTGACCGCCGCGATGAAACAGGGCACCGGATTCTTCGAAGCGATCCTCGCGCCGATCCCGAAGACCTTGCGCGTCTGCCTCGAGCTGGCGATGTTCTTCATCAACTACGTGTGCGGGCTCGCCGCGATCATGTCGACGTCGCGGATGATGTACGCGTTCGCGCGCGACGGCGGGCTGCCGGCGTCGAAGCTGCTGCGCAGCGTGAATCACAATCACCGGACGCCCGGCCCGGCAATCTGGACCTGCGCGGTGCTCGCGATCGTCGTCACGCTGTACGGCGACGCGTTCTCGGTACTGAGCGCGGGCAGCGCCGTGTTCCTGTTCATCTCGTATGCGATGCCGATCGGTTCCGGGATGCTCGCCGAAGGGCGCACGTGGACCGAAAAGGGCCCGTTCCAGCTGGGCATCTGGTCGAAGCCGTGCGCGCTGCTCGCGCTGGTGGGCGCGTGCGTGCTCGCGTACGTCGGCATCCAGCCGCCGAACGAGAAGGTGCTCTACGTGCTCGTCGCGTTCGTGGGCGTGCTGATGGTGATCTGGTACGGGTTCGGCGTGCGCAAGTCCTTCGCCGGGCCGCCGGTGCTCAAGGACACGCGTAACGACGAGCGTATTCGCGAACTCGAGGCGAACGTCGATCCGACCGTGTGACGCGACACCGGTTCGCACGCAGCGCAAAAAATCCGGCTCGCGGTGTGCGAGCCGGATTTTTTTACATCGTTTCGGAACGAGCGAGGTTCAACCGCGTCGGCAGTCGAACCCGATTGCCGCGTCTCAGCCGTAGACCGGGAAACGCTGCGTCAACTCCGCGACCAGACCGCGTACGCGTTCGATCGTCGCGGCATCTTCCGGTGCTTCCAGCACGTCGGCGATCAGGTTGCCGACCTTCTCCGCTTCCGCCGGACCGAAGCCGCGCGTCGTCATCGCAGGCGAACCGAGGCGGATGCCGCTCGTCACGAACGGCTTTTCCGGATCGTTCGGGATCGCGTTCTTGTTCACCGTGATATGCGCCGCGCCGAGCGCCGCTTCCGCTGCCTTGCCCGTGATGTTCTTCGCGCGCAGGTCCACCAGCATCACGTGGCT
>NZ_QTPU01000065.1:0-10046 GCF_003857805.1 Burkholderia sp. Bp9099 | reverse complement strand
CCGCCGGGCCGCGGGCCCGCGGCCGCGGGGGGCGGCTCCCCGCCCGGCTCCGCCTCCCGCCTGTTGGCTTTTTCGCCCCCTACTGGGGGGGGGGGGGGGGGCCCCCCCCCCCCCCCCCCCCCGCGACCGCGGTGCTGGCGTTCCGCTCGCATGCGCAGCTCGAGACGCTGTGCGCGGCCGTTCACACGCTGCGCCGGCAATGCGGCGGCGCGTTGAAGATCGCCGTGGTCGAGCGCGGCGAGGTGCTGCGCCAGCAGTTCGAGATGCTGGTGCTGAGCGTCGGCGCGAACCGCGTCGTCGCGCGCGACCTGCCGGTGACGCGGATGCACGCGGCCGTGCACGCGCTGCGCGGGCAGCTCTATGCGCGGCCCGTCACGCCCGACTATCGCGCGGCGCTCGCGGCCGCGCTCGGCGATTCGGTGCTCGGCTACCTGCCGGTCGGCGCGTTCTGCCTGCGGATTCGCGCGGTGCTCGATCGCGGCGCCGTGCTCGCGCTGCCGCATACGCTCGCGAAGATCGCGCTGCTGCCCGGCGTGTCGCACGTCGATGCGCTGCGGCACTGCCGGCCGCGCCGCGCGGGCGACGTCGTGACGGCCGATGCCGGGCACCTGTACGTGTTCCTGTTCGCGTGCGAGCCGGCCGATGCCGAGGATGCGCTCGCGCGTATCTTCGACGTGCCGGTCGAGACGCTGTCCGATCGCGTCGTGTGTCTCGGGCAGGGCAGCATCGACACCGAGCTCGATGCGCTGAAGGCCGAGAACCGGCGCGCGCCGATCGCCGACTACAGCGACCTGTTCGCGACGGCGCAGCCGGCGGATGCGGCACGCGCGCCGGGCGAACGCGCGGCGGATGCCGCGGCGCGTGCCGAACCGGGCGCCGACGGCACCGTGGCCGGCGGGGCCGGCGTGGCCGCCGCGGGCGGCGCGGCCGACCGGCACGTCGATGCGCCGCCGCACGCGGTTCACGCCGACGATGCGACGCCGGCCGCCGACATGCCGGGCGATGCGCCGGCATTTCCTGCATTTCCCGTCGCGCACACGCGCGGCGCCATCCGCAGCGCGATGCCGCTGCGCAAGCCGGAGGGCGCATGATCGCCGAACTCGTCATCGGATTCATCGTCGGCATCGCGATCGCGGTGCCGGTGTGGCTCGTCGCGCAGCACCTGGGCCTCGGCCGCGGCTTTCATGCGCCGCGCGGGCTGCAGCGGCGCGACGCGGTGCCGTGCGAACTCGTGCCGGTCGCGCTGCGCGGGCGCCTGCTGCCCGATGCCGATCACGCCGGCGGGGCGGCGCCATGAAGACGATCGCCGTCACGTCGACGACCGGCGGCGCGGGCCGCACGACGCTCGCGGGCGCGCTCGCGGTGCTGCTCGCCCGTCGCGGCCGGCCGGTCGTCGCGGTCGAGTTCGACGCGCAGAACCTGATGGGCGCGACGCTCGGTCTCGACACGCTGGCCGAGCACGGGCTCGCGCACAGCCTGCTCGGTGACCCGGGTAACGCCGCGCCGTGGCACGCGCATACGTGGCGCAATGCCGACGGCGTGCTGTTCGTCCCGTACGGGCAGGTCGACGCGGCGGGCGCCGCCGCCTGCGATGCGCGGCTCGCGGCCGATCCGGCCTGGCTGTCGCGCGCGCTCGACGAGATCGCGCTGCCGCCTGACGGCGTCGTGCTGGTCGACACCGCGCGCTATCCGTCGCCGCAGGCCGAGCAGGCGATTCGCCGCGCGGACCTGACGCTCGTCGTCGTGCCGCCCGAACCGGCCGCGTGCGCGACCGTTGCCGCGCGCCTCGACGCGCTGCGGGCCGGCGGCGGCGACCTGCAGATCGTCGTGAACCGGCTGAACCCGGCGCGCGACATGCAGCGCGATGCGCTCGCGATGCTGCGCGCGGTCGCGGGACCGGCGTCGATGCTCGAGCAGCGGATTCACGTCGATGCGGCCGTGCCCGAAACGCTCGCGCGCGGCAGCTGGATCTTCGACGACGCGCCGTATTCGCAGGCATCGCACGACCTGAACGGCGTCGCGAACTGGGTCGACGCGTGGCTCGCGGCGGCCGCGGCCGGCCGCACGGGAGCGCGGCGATGAAGGCCGCGTTCGCGTCGCGCTGGCGCGCTGCGGCCCGGCGCGCGACCGACTGGTGCGCGCACGGGATCGGGCTGCCGGCCGAGCGCACGCTGCTCGACTGGCTCGTGCGGCTGTTCTTCCACGCGCCGCCGCCCGGCCGGCCCGATCCCGTGCGCCGCCGGGCACGCATCGCCTTCCTGTGGCTCGCGCAAGAGTGGGGCGTGCTGCAGCCGCTGAGCACGCGCGAATGGCTGTGGCGCGCGATCGTGCGCGCGCCGCGCGCAGCCGATGGCCGGCCCGCGCGCGATCCGCTCGCGTGGTTCGACACGTTCGTCGTGCCGGTCTACGTCGCGGCGCGCGCGCTCGGCCGGCGCCTCGACGCGTTGCTCGCGCGTCTGCCGTGGGCTCGTTGGGGCGGCTGGCTCGACGCGCGCGCGCACGGCGTCGGCCGGCACCGCTGGCTCGCGCCGCTGCTGCTGATCGCCGGCGCGCTGATGTGGGCCGCGGCCGGGATGTCGCCGCTGATGCCCGGCGCGCAGTTCGCGTTCTTCGCGATCGTCGCGGTGCTGGCGCTCGCGCTGCGCCGCCTGCCGGGCCATCTGCCGACGCTTGCGCTCGCGTCGCTCGCGCTGCTCGCCACCGTCCGCTACGTGTGGTGGCGCACGACCCAGACACTCGATTTCCGCAGCCCCGTCGAGGCGTTCGCCGGCTACCTGCTGTACGGCGCCGAAGCCTATACGTGGATGATCCTGCTGCTCGGCTTCGTCCAGACCGCGTGGCCGCTCGACCGGCCGATCGTGCCGCTGCCCGACGACCCGGACACCTGGCCGAGCGTCGACGTCTACATCCCGACCTACAACGAACCGCTGTCGGTCGTGAAGCCGACCGTCTTCGCGTCGCAGAGCATCGACTGGCCGGCGGCCAAGCTGCGCGTGTACCTGCTCGACGACGGCCGGCGCCCCGAGTTCGAGGCGTTCGGGCGCGAGGCGGGGATCGGCTACCTGACGCGCGACGACAACCGCCACGCGAAGGCCGGCAACATCAACCGCGCGCTGCCGAAGACGCACGGCGAATACATCGCGATCTTCGACTGCGATCACGTGCCGACGCGCTCGTTCCTGCAGACCTCGATGGGCGTGTTCCTGCGCGACCCGAAATGCGCGCTGGTACAGACGCCGCACCATTTCTTCTCGCCCGATCCGTTCGAGCGCAACCTCGGCACGTTCCGCGAGATCCCGAACGAGGGCAACCTGTTCTACGGGCTCGTGCAGTCGGGCAACGACCTGTGGAACGCGACGTTCTTCTGCGGGTCGTGCGCGGTGCTCAAGCGCACCGCGCTGGAGGAGGTAGGCGGCGTCGCGGTCGAGACCGTGACCGAGGACGCGCACACCGCGCTCAAGCTGCACCGCCGCGGCTACACGTCGGCTTACCTGCCGACCGTGCAGGCGGCAGGCCTCGCGACCGAGAGCCTCGCCGGCCACGTGAAGCAGCGCACGCGCTGGGCGCGTGGGATGGCGCAGATCTTCCGCATCGACAATCCGTTCCTCGGGCGCGGGCTCGGCTTCATCCAGCGGATCTGCTACGGCAACGCGATGCTGCATTTCTTCTACGGGATCCCGCGGCTCGTGTTCCTGACGATCCCGCTCGCGTACCTGTTCTTCCACCTGTACTTCATCAATGCGTCGTCGGTCGCGCTCGCGAGCTACGTGATCCCGTACCTGGTGCTCGCGAACGTCGCGAACTCGCGGATGCAGGGGCGCTATCGCCACTCGTTCTGGGCCGAGGTCTACGAATCGGTGCTCGCGTGGTACATCGCGCTGCCGACCACCGTCGCGTTCTTCAGCCCGCAGCACGGCAAGTTCAACGTGACCGACAAGGGCGGCAAGATCGACGAAGGCTACGTCGACTGGTCGACCTCGAAGCCGTACCTCGTGCTGTTCGCGCTGAACGTGCTCGCGATCGCGGCCGGCCTGTGGCGGCTCGTGGCCGACCAGGGCGACGAGGCGTCGACGATCCTGATCACGCTCGGCTGGACCGTCTACAACCTCGCGATGCTCGGCGCGGCCATGGCCGTCGCGCGCGAGACCAAGCAGGTGCGCGTCACGCACCGGATCGCGATGCGCGTGCCGGCGACGCTGCTGCTCGCCGACGGCTCGACTGCCGCATGCTTCACGAGCGACTACTCGACCGGCGGCCTCGGCCTCGAAGCGGTGCCGGGGCTGCCGCTCGCGGTCGGCGACACGCTGACGGTATGCGTGACGCGCGGCGACCGGCCGTTTCCGTTCCCGGTGCGCGTGAGCCGCGTGACGCCGACCCACGTCGGCGTGAGCTTCGAGGCGCTGACGCTCGAGCAGGAGCGCCAGCTCGTGCAGTGCACGTTCGGCCGCGCGGACGCGTGGCTCGACTGGCACGCGAGCGCGCGCGCGGACACGCCGCTGCGCGGGCTGAAGGAAGTGCTGCGCGTGGGCCTGGACGGTTACGTACGGATGTGGAAAGGTGCGGCGCGCGGCGTGCAGTCGATGTTGGCACCGAAGCTCGATCGGGCGCGCGACTGACGCGGCGCCCATCACGGAGTGGTTTAGATGACGTTCTGGAATCTGTATTTCATCCTGAAGTTCGCGCTGTTCGCGACCGGCCACCTGCAGCCGCTGTGGCTCGCGAACCTCGCGTTCGCGCTGGCGCTCGCGGCGAGCGCGCCGATCCGGGCGCGCGTGTGGCGCATCGTGCGACAGCTCGCCGCGCTCGCGATCGCGGTGCCGCTCCTTGCGCGCGAGCTGCATGCGCCGCCGCTCGCGCGCCTTGTCGATGCCGCGCGCGAGGTCAGCACGTTCCGCCTCGACTACTGGATGGAGCTGCTGCCGCGCCTGTTGCCGCCGCTGCTGGTGCTGACCGTGGCGGGCGTGCTGATCGTCTATTTCATCGTCAACCGCTGGGTGCGCGTCGCGACCTTCGTGCTCGCCGCGCTGGTCGTGATGCCGCTGTGGCAGGCCGGCAACGGGCTGATGGCGCGCGTCGTCGCGCCGCTCCCGCAGCAGCAGGCCGACGCCACGGGCGGGCGCGCCGGCCAGCCCGAGGACCACAACGCGGCGCTCGCGACGTTCCGCGCGCAGGAGTCGCAGCGGCAGGTCGCGTTCGGCCATCTCGGCAACGATCCGGCCGCGCAGTTCGACGTGATCGTGCTGCACGTGTGCTCGCTGTCGTGGGACGACCTCGATGCCGCGAAGATGCGCAATCACCCGATGCTGAGCCACTTCGACTACCTGTTCAACAACTTCAGCACGGCGGCGAGCTACAGCGGCCCGGCCGCGATCCGCGTGCTGCGCGCGAGTTGCGGGCAGGAAGCGCACGCGGACCTGTACAAGCCCGCGCCGCAGCAGTGCCACCTGTTTTCGCAACTCGCGTCCGCCGGCTACACGGTGCAGTCGCTGCTGAACCACGACGGGCACTTCGACAACTTCCTGCAGGTCGTTCACGACAACATCGGCGTGCCCGACGCGCCGATGATCTCGAACGCCGCCGCCCCGGTCGCGATGCATGCGTTCGACGGCTCGGCGATCAAGGACGACTACGGCACGCTCGCGAACTGGTACGCGCAGCGCGCGTCGGTGCCGGGCCCGGTCGCGCTGTACTACAACACGATCAGCCTGCACGACGGCAACCGCGTGGTGGGCAGCTCGCTCACCAGCATCGATTCGTATCCGCAGCGCGTGACCCGGATGATGAACGACTTCGACCGGCTCGCCGACCTGATCGCGCAGTCGGGACGGCGCGCAGTGATCGTGTTCGTGCCCGAGCACGGCGCCGCGCTGCGCGGCGACAAGAACCAGGTGGCCGGCCTGCGCGAGATCCCTACGCCGCGCGTCGTCCACGGGCCGGTCGGCGTGCGGCTCGTCGGCTTCACCGGCAATCACGGCACGACGACCGTGATCGACCAGCCGACGAGCTTCCTCGCGCTCGCGCAGCTGCTGTCGAACCTCGTGTCGAACAGCCCGTTCAAGCCGGGCGCGACGCTTGCGCAATATGCCGCCGACCTGCCGCGCACGCGGATGGTCGGCGAGAACGAAGGCACGGTGACGCTGCAGACGAGCACCGGCTATGCGGTTAAGACTCCGGACGGCGTATGGATCGACGAACAGTAAACATCGGCGATGGCGACGACGATCGCCTGTCGCAACCGAACGACGTGCTAGGCCTCGCGCGGCACCTGCCTGCGCTGGATCCGGCCCGCTACGTCGACGAGCAGGCGCGGCGCGCATTCGTCGAATCGCTCGAGCGCTGGCCCGTGCTCGCGAAGCTGATGGGATTGAGGCGGTAAACGCAAGGCGGCCGGCGTGAATGCCGGCCGCGCTGCATCGATGCGCCGACCGCTATCGGCTCACCGCGGGCTCACTGCGCGCGGCGCTCCGGCTGGCGCGTCCATTCGTTTTCCTCGCCCGGCACCTTGCCGAAGGTCTGCGCCGCCCACGCGTGGCGGGCCGCCTCGATCTTCGCGCGCTCGCTCGACACGAAATTCCATTCGATGAACCGCTCGCCCGGCAGGTGCGCGCCGCCGAGCAGCATCACGCGCGCGCCGTTCGCGCTGGCGAGCGCGACGTTCGTGCCGGGTTCGAGCACGGCCATCGTCGCGGGGGCGAGCGGCGTGCCGTCGATCGTGAGGTCGCCGTCGACGAGATACACGCCGCGCTCGTCGTGTTCCGCGTCGAGCGCGAGCTGCCCGCCCGCGGCGAATTCAGCATACGCATAGAGCGTCGGCGAGAACACCGCGACCGGCGACGTGAGCCCGAACGCGGTGCCCGCGATCACGCGCACGTGCGCGCCGTCGCGCGTGAACGACGGCAGCGTGTCGGCCGCGTGATGCACGAATGCGGGCGCGGTGTCCTCGTGCTCGACCGGCAGCGCGACCCAGGTCTGGATCCCGTGCACCGGCTGTTCATGCGGGCGGTCCTCGTCGGGCGAACGCTCCGAATGGACGATGCCGCGCCCGGCCGTCATCCAGTTCACGTCGCCGGGCACGATCTTCTGCCGGAAGCCGAGGCTGTCGTGATGCATCAGCGTGCCGTCGAACAGGTAGGTGACGGTCGCGAGGCCGATGTGCGGATGCGGCAGCACGTCGATGCCGCTGCCGGCCGGCAGCACGGCCGGCCCCATCTCGTCGAAGAAGATGAACGGGCCGACGAGGCGCGCGGCGCGCGCGGGCAGCACGCGGCGCACGACGAGGTTGCCGATGTCGCTCTCGCGCGGCGTGAGCAGGGTCTTGATCGATGCGGACATGGTGGGTCTCTCGTATCCGGTGGGTCAGGCGATTGCCGTATCGATCGTGATCGGGTGCGTGAGGATCTTGTGCACCGGGCACGCATTCGCGATCTGCAGCAGTCGCTCGCGCTGCTCGTCGGTCAGGTCGCCGTCGAGCGTGATGCGGCGCACGATCGTGCTGCCCGCGCTACCCGATTCGTGCGCGAGCTTCACGTGCACTTCGGCGAGCGGCCAGCCCTTGCGTTGCGCGTACATCTTCAGCGTGATCGCGGTGCACGCGCCGAGGCTCGACAGCAGCAGCGCGACGGGCGTCGGTGCGGTATCGCCGCCGCCGAGCGACGCCGGTTCGTCGGCGCGCCACTGATGGACGCCGTCGGTGAAATGGACCAGGTAATCGACCGAGCCGATGCTCGCTTCGACGGACAGTTCGCTCATTGCAATTCCATGTGGGGAAAGGGAAGGCGGGCCGGCCGGGGAGGGCCGGGCAGGCCGGACGTTACGGTTCGAGCAGGCGCTGCAGCCGCAGTTCCTCGAAATCCAGCTCGGATTCTATGCGGTGCAGCACCGCGTCGTCGACCCGGCCGTCGCGATGCAGCTCGAGCAGCGCATCACGCGACACGCCGACCAGCTCGAGCTCGACGCGCAGCATCCGCGCGCGCACGTCCGCCGGTTCTGCGCCGTCGCGGTGCGCGCGTTCGTTGAACGCGACGCGGCTGCGGTATTCGGTCAGCAGCCGGTCGAGCGATGCGCGTTCGAGGCTCGTGCCGCGCTGCTCGCGCGCATCGAGTTCGGCGAGCGCCGCGCCGAACGTATGGGCGCGCACGGCATGCTCGGACATCGTGTGCCGCGCGGCCGGGCGCAGCTTCAGCACGCGGATCAGCGGCGCGAGCGTGCCGCCTTGCACGACCAGCGTCGCGATGATCAGCAGGAACGTGCTGAACAGGATCAGGTCGCGCCCAGGGAAGTTGCCCGGCAGCGCGATCGCGGCCGCGAGGCTCACGACGCCGCGCATGCCGGACCAGCCGAGCACGACGGCCTCGCGCCACGACCACGGCGCATGGCCCGCGCGCGGCGCGCGCAGGCGGCCCGGCAGCCACATCGCGACGAACACCCACACGACGCGCGCGGCGATCGCGGCGGCGGTGGCCGGCAGCGCGACGCGCAGGCCGGCCATCAGCACCGCGCCTTCGTGGTTCACGCCGGCGAGGATCGCATGCAGCGCGAGGCCGATCAGGATGAACACGAGCGCGTCGAGCACGAACACGATCGCTTCCCAGGTCGCCTTCGCCTTGATCCGCATGTCGGCGCCGAACACGCGATGCTGGCGCACGCCGAGCACGAGGCCGCAGGTCACGACCGACAGCACGCCCGAACCGTGCACGGCTTCGGCGATCCCGTAGCTGCCCCACGCCATCGCGAAGGTCACGACGATCCCGAGCATCGGCTCGCGCAGGCGCTGCAGCACCCAGCACATCGCATGGCCGCACGCGAGGCCGACCGCGATGCCGATCAGCGTGAGCGAGAAGAACAGGCCGGTGGCGCTCGCGGTCGTGATCGTGACGGCGAGCGCGGCCGAGACGGCCATCTGGTACAGCAGCAGGCCCGATGCATCGTTGACGAGGCTTTCGCCTTCGAGCACCGCGACGAGCCGCGCGGGCAGCGGATGGCGCTGCAGGATCGCCTTCGCGGCGACCGCGTCGGGCGGCGACACGATCGCGCCGAGCGTGAAGCACGCGGCCCACGGCAGCGCCGGATTGGCCGCATGCACGGCGAGCGCGACCGCAACCGTCGTGAACACCACCGCGCCGAGCGCGAGCGACGCGATCGACGCGAGCTCGTGGCGGAATTCCTTCCACGCCGTATAGAAGCCGCTCGACATCAGCAGCGGCGGCAGCACGGCCACGAGCAGCAGCGCCGGATCCATGTCGGGCGTGCGCTTGCCTGCGATGGCCACCACGCAGCCGCCGAGCAGCAGCACGACGGCCGGCGGGATCGACACGCGCTCCGCGAGCCAGGTGAGCGCGCCCGCGCCGCAGATCAACAGCAGCAGGTAGTGGAACAGCTCGACGTTGGTCATGCGCGACGCGTGCGGCTATTGCGGAGCGTGCGCGTCACGACGGCTTGCGTTCGTTCGCGCTGCCGCCCGGCAGCGCGCCGAACATGTGCTGGCTGCACTTCGCGTCGCGCCATGCGGTGTTCAGCCGGTGGCCCGCGAGCATGCGCCGCGCGACGGGCAGGATCTGTTCGCCGGCCAGCATGCCGAGCAGGCCGACGAGCGCGATGACCGGCGGCGCGGGCGAGTTCACGCCGAGCGCGCCGTAGATGACACCGGCGAGGATGCCGGCGAGCAGCGAGAAGACGTACGGTTTCATGGTGGAGCGTCCGGTGATGGGCGAGCGGCACCGAAACGGCGCCGTCAAGGTTTTGAAAGCGTAGCGGGTTTGCGTGAAGAAAAAAAGAGCGGGCCGCTTCCAACGGGCGCCGTTTCCGGAATCGCATCGATTCCGTTTCTTGGGTGGTCGCGCCGGGCGTTTGCGGCTTAAATAATGCGAGCCGGATGACGATCCGGCGCGATGTGCCGCCGGCTCCTCCCGTTTTCACGGTCGAGGCGGGCCCTCTCTTTTCGTTCACAGGACGCCATGCGCCATGAGCAATCCGAAGCTTGAAGTACTCACTCCGCACAACAGCCAGCTGATCTTCATCGACCAGCAGCCGCAGATGGCGTTCGGCGT
>NZ_QTPU01000064.1:0-10349 GCF_003857805.1 Burkholderia sp. Bp9099 | reverse complement strand
CGAAGAGGTAACGACTGGCTCAGTTTTACTTTGCGCGATCAGGCGCGAAGTGGCTCAGATTTCAAATGCGTTTGACAGCCGGCGGCGGCGGCGCGATGACACCCCGCCCACCGCCTTCAAACCACGCGTCGATTCAACTGACTGAGCCCGGCTAATTTCACTACTTGCGCGCGCGTGCCGAGGCGATTGCCTGGGTGGGCATAAGACTGTGTTTTTGACTAACAGCAGGCAGGAAGTGATGGAAGTGTTGACGGGCCCGGAGCGCCGGCGGCGCTGGACGGCGGAGCAGAAGCTGGCGATGGTTCGCGAGAGTTTCGAGCCGGGGAAATCCGTTTCGATGGTCGCGCGTCAGCACGGAGTGAATCCGAACCAACTGTTCCACTGGCGCATGGACCCGCCGATCTCATTCAGCTACTTGCAATGTGAGGCCAAGATTTGGTCTATCCATGAAGCGGCAGCCTCGTACCCAAAGTAGAGGCCTAACAGGCAGAGCACTATTGCCTGAGCCTTGCTCACACAGAATGTCCTTAGCAATCGCCACCTTTCATGCATTTCATCCTCCCCACAGCTCAAGTCGAAACAGAACGGGTGGCCAGCAAGGACCACCGGTGGACGTGCGTCCCGGGTTGTGTGGCCGGCGCCAGCGCTGCATGACTTGGTTCCATCACCGGCAAATTTAATGGGCGCCACGGCTGGAACCAGCAAGCGACCACTACGCCTATCGCGGGCAACTAACAAGTCATTGAGGCCACGCTAGATCGACGACTCTTCTAGGCTGCGAATGACCTTGCGCAGAAAGGCCTCGCATTGCGCGATTTGACTGAGGGCGACGAATTCGTTGGGCTTATGCGCCTGCAGGACATCTCCTGGCCCACATAGCACTGTCGGTATACCCGCAAGCTGAAAGTGACCGGCTTCTGTCGTGTATGCAACTTTTCGGCGCTCTCTATCCAAGGTCAACGCTCGCACCAATTTCGCGATCGCTTCCTGCTCTGAACTATCCAATGAAGGCACCGCAGCAATCTGAGCCAATTCAATTGCCGTATCGGGATGCTCCGCATGCATTTTGGGCAAGAGGGTTCCGTGTGCATACGCCTTAATACGCTCGAAGATGCGCTGCGGGTCGATGCCAGGAAGGGTACGGTATTCGAAGGAAAATTCACACCTGTCGGGAACTGTATTGAGAGCAATTCCACCGTGAATTGTGCCGGTTTGGCCGGTGCTAAAAGGAACATCAAATGCATCGTCGAACGGACCGTTGGCGCGCAGCTCATCGGCAAGGTCACGAATGAAGCAGATCAAGCGTGCCGCATACTCGATGGCATTAGCCCCGCTCGGGGTGAGGGAGGAATGCGCCGCATGTCCGCGGACGCAGCAACGGTAGCTATTCTGACTCTTATGCGCAACGACCACTCGCATTGAGGTTGGCTCACCAACGATACAGCCGTCAAGCCGAATTCCGCGCGACTTCAGCTCTTGCAACATCACTGGCGCCCCCAAACAACCCACTTCCTCGTCATACGACAACGCAAGGTGCATAGGTTGCTGCAAGGACGCACGTCGCATTTCCGGGATGAGTGCAAGCGCTGTGCCGATAAATGCCTTCATGTCGCACGTGCCGCGACCGTACAACTTGTCGCCTCGCACTTCAGCCTTGAAAGGATCAGAGTCCCACATCTGGCCATCAACGGGCACGACATCTGTGTGCCCGGAGAGGACAACACCACCTTGAGTGGCACCGCTCGCGCCAGGGATCGTCGCAAATAGATTCGCCTTGCGGTCGAAGGGGTCGTATGTCAGCGATGACTCAATTCCCTCGCGACGAAGGTAATCACGCACCATCTCGATTAACCCCAAGTTGGACTCGCGGCTTGTGGTGTCGAAACTCACGAGCTTGGAAATCCATTCGAGTGAGGTTGGAGTGCAGTCTTGTTGATAAACGGGCTGGCTGGATTGGAGCATGCTCTGACGTGCAGCGTCTTGCGAACTGGAGAACTTATGCATAAATCGGTCGCTTTGATCGTAGGTTTGCAGGCACGTGGTTTAGGCAACGACGAATTGCTTACACCCCTATGCCCATCCCTTGAGACCGACCGTCTTCTCAACTCGGACTCCACCGACCTCTTCCGCCTCGGGTGTAGCCACCAGGATCGAACCGCAGCGTCACACCACCCGCTGCCGCGATAGCGATACGGAGGAGCTCTAGGGGCACCACGTTTTGACTGAGTGTTGAGCATCAGAAACATTTAGTCAAGCATCTTTCCTGAAGGGAACTATTATTTCATTGACTGCCGGGACGCGAACAGCAGGCTGGCTTGCTGGGACTGCTGTACGTAACATCGCGACGCTCCCTATCCCTCCCGTCCGTCCGATGCGGAGCGGAAGAGTGATCCTCCCCCATCTTTTCAATGCCTAGACTTTGCTTTTCCGGTGAGACACAATCTTTCCTATCAGGAAAAGTAACAACGCTGCCTGGGCAAAAAAATATTGGAAGGAGGACATCCGTGAGTGACGAAATGCCGGTCAAGGTGGGGGTGCGACTCAAACACAGCCGCATGCTCATGGGGTTGAGTCTTAAAGAGGTGGCTACCAAGGCTGGGGTCACCGAAGGCTATCTGTCGAAGATCGAAAACAACGTGTCACAGCCTTCGTTTGCTAGCCTCCATCGCATTACTCAGGCTCTCGGCATCAACATGAGCGCCCTCTTTGCCTCGGCTGAGAAAGGCGACGCCGACGTTTACATCGTACGAAAGGATGAACGCGCCGTTCTCAAAACTGGGCACAAGCGTTCCGGCAATCGAGTGACGCTGGAGAATCTGGTTCCGTCAGGCCCTGAATTCCTACTTCAGGTAAGTATCCATGTCATCGAACCCAAAGGTGGAAGCAACGAAGCGATCTCACATAAAGGTCAGGAGTTTGGCTTCGTACTTGAAGGCCGCCTCAAGCTCCTCGTTGACCAAGGAAGCTACACACTTGAAGCGGGCGACGCCTTCTATTTTGATTCAGAACTCGGGCATCGCTACGCCAACGACGCGTCGGTCACAACCAAGGTACTCTGGGTTAACACTCCTCCAACGTTCTAATGCCGTCAGTGCCCCGCCCAGATTCTTGGTGGTGGGGCAACTGAGTCAAACCACGGCTTCCAGTGCGACCAGTTTCAGGATATGCCTCCTCGCAGACATCGCTGACGAATACTCATCCAGTCTCGGTACGTGACGTCGTCTCGAAACCAGGAGCGGCTAAGATCACTTGTGACTACTCCCCAAGATATGCAGCCCGCACCTTCGGATCGTCGAGCATCTGCTTCGCATCGCCTTCCATCGTGACCGTGCCCGAATCCATCACGTAGCCGCGGTCGGCCGCCTGCAGCGCGAGGCGTGCATTCTGCTCGACCAGCAGCACCGTGATGCCTTCCTTCGAGATTTCACGCACCACTTCGAAGATCTTCTCGACCATGATCGGCGACAGGCCCATCGACGGTTCGTCGAGCAGCAGCAGCTTCGGCTTCGAGAGGATCGCGCGCGACATCGCCAGCATCTGCTGCTCGCCGCCCGACAGCGTGCCCGCGAGCTGCGTCGCACGCTCCTTCAGGCGCGGGAAGAAGCCGAACATGCGGTCGACGTCCTTCTTGATCTGCTCGCCGTCGTTGCGCAGATATGCACCCATCTGCATGTTCTCGACGATCGACATCCGCGCGAAGATCCCGCGGCCTTCCGGCACCATCGCGAGGCCGCGCTTGAGCAGCTCGTGCGTCGGAATGCCCTTGATCGACTTGCCCTCGTACTCGATGTCGCCTGCCGAATACGCCTTGAGACCCGTGATCGCCTTCATCGTCGTGGTCTTGCCTGCGCCGTTCGCGCCGATCAGCGTCACGAGTTCGCCCTGGCGGACTTCCATGTCAACGCCCTTGACGGCCTGGATGCCGCCGTAGTTGACCTGCAAGCCCTTGATTTTCAACATTGCCGCTGCCATCAGTGCACCCCTGCGCCGAGATATGCCTCAATCACCTTCGGATTCTTCTGCACGTCCTGCGGCAGACCCTCGGCGATCACCTTGCCGTAATCGAGCACCGTCATCCGGTTGCACAGCCCCATCACGAGCTTCACGTCGTGCTCGATCAGGAGAATCGTGCGGCCGTCCGAGCGGATCTTGTCGAGCAGGCGCGTGAGTTCGACCTTCTCGGTCGCATTCATCCCGGCCGCCGGCTCGTCGAGCGCGAGCAGCTTCGGGTCGGTGGCCAGTGCACGCGCGATCTCGAGACGGCGTTGGTGGCCGTACGACAGGTTGCGCGACGTGTAGTCGGCGTACTGCAGCACGCCGACGTATTCGAGCAGCTCGATCGCGCGTTCCTTGATCTCGCGCTCTTCCTGGCGCTCGGCCGGCGTCTGGAACACCGCGCCGAGCAGCCCGTGCTTGGTACGCACGTGGCGGCCCACCATCACGTTCTCGAGGGCCGTCATCCCGCCGAACAGGCGGATGTTCTGGAACGTGCGCGCGATGCCCGTCTTCGCGACCTGATGCACCGCGGTCGGCTTGTATTCCGTGCCGTCGAGCTTGAACTCGCCGGAGTCCGGCGTATAGAGGCCCGTGATCACGTTGAAGAACGTCGTCTTGCCGGCGCCGTTCGGGCCGATCAGGCCATAGATCTCGCCTTCCTTGATCTCGAGGCCGACGTCGGACAGCGCCTGCAGGCCACCGAAGCGCTTGTTCACGCCTTTGACGGACAGTCGGATTTGTTTGTCGCTCATGTGTGTATCCCCTTGTCCGTAGGTTAAGCGCGCACCGGCTTCTTGCTGGCGCGCTTCGCCAGTTTCGCGATCTTGTCCTCATGCTTCGGCGCGGGCCACAGGCCTTCCGAGCGGTACAGCATGATGACCACCATCGCGAGGCCGTACAGCGCCTGACGGATCACTTCCGTATCGACGATGTCATGACCGAACAGCGCATGCTGCAGCGGGCTCATCGTCGAGCGCAGGAATTCCGGGAAGATCGCGAGCAGCACCGCACCCAGGATCACGCCCGGGATGTGTCCCATGCCGCCGAGCACCACGCACGCGAGCACGACGATCGATTCCCAGAACGTGAACGATTCCGGCGACACGAAGCCCTGGAACGATCCGAACATCGCGCCCGACAGGCCGCCGAACGACGCGCCCATCGCGAATGCGAGCAGCTTCACGTTGCGGGTGTTGATGCCCATCGCCTTTGCCGCGATCTCGTCTTCGCGGATCGCCGCCCATGCACGGCCGATACGCGAGTGCTGTAGGCGCGTACACACCCAGATCACCAGCAGCGAGCACAGCACGAACAGGTAGTAGTACATGTAGACCGACGGCAGCTGGATCCCGAACAGCGAGTGCGTCTGCGCGAGGCTGAAGTCGCCGATGTGCACCGGATCGATGCCCGTGATCCCCTTCGGGCCGTTGGTGATGTTCACCGGACGGTCGAGGTTGTTCATGAAGATCCGGACGATTTCACCGAAGCCGAGCGTCACGATCGCCAGATAGTCGCCGCGCAGGCGCAGCGTCGGCGCGCCGAGCAGGATGCCGAAGGTCGCCGCCAGCGCCATCGCGATCGGCACGATGATCAGGAACGGGATGTGCAGGCCGTTCGGCGCGAGCGCCGCGATCCACTCGAACTGCGAGGTCAGGTGCGGCGAGCTCAGCAGTGCCGCCGTGTACGCGCCCACCGCGTAGAACGCGATGTAGCCGAGGTCGAGCAGGCCGGCGAAGCCGACCACCACGTTCAGGCCCAGCGCGAGCATCACGTACAGCATCGCGAAGTCGAGCACGCGGACCCAGTAGTTGCCGCCGGCCGAGCCGATGATGATCGGCGCCGCGATCACGAAGACCGCGGTCAGGAGGCCGATGATGACGGTCTTGGTGGTGTTGCGCTCTTCGACGAGCGACGTCGAGGATTCGATCGGTTGAATGGATGTCATGTTGTTTGCTCCCTTCCGTTACGCGCGATCCGCGACACGTTCGCCCAGCAGGCCGGACGGACGGAACACCAGCACGATGATCAGCACGACGAAGGCGAACACGTCCTGGTAGTTACTGCCGAATACGCCGCCCGTGAGGTTGCCGATATAGCCGGCCCCGAGCTGCTCGATAAATCCAAGGACCAGCCCCCCAACCATCGCACCCGCGAGGTTGCCAATGCCGCCCAGCACCGCAGCCGTGAACGCCTTTAGACCGGGAATGAAGCCCATGTAGAAGTGGACGTTGCCGTATTCCGACGCGATCATCACGCCGGCCAGCGCGGCGAGCGCGGAGCCGATCATGAACGTCGCGGAGATCACGAAGTTCGGGTTCACGCCCATCAGGCTCGCGGTGTTCGGGCTTTCGGCGATCGCGCGCATCGCGCGGCCGAGCTTGGTCTTGTGCACGAGCAGCAGCAGGCCGCCCATCACGATGAACGCCACCGCGATGATCACGATTTCAGTCACCGAGATCACGGCGCCGGGCGTCGTGTCGGTAGCCTTGATCACGTTGATCGGATCGGTCGGCAGCAATTGCGGGAACGGCAGCGGGTTGCGCGACCAGATGATCATCGCGGCGGTCTGCAGCAGGATCGACACGCCGATCGCGGTGATCAGCGGGGCGAGGCGCGGTGCGCGACGCAGCGGCCGGTAGGCGACCCGTTCGATCGTGAAGCCGACGAATGCACAGACGACTGCGGCGATGCCCAGGCCGATCGTCAGTGTCGCGACGTTGCCGAGTCCGGGGAAATGGTTCTGCAGCACGGTGATGGCCGACAGGGCGACCATCGCGCCAACCATCAGCACGTCCGCGTGTGCGAAGTTGATGATGCCGAGAATGCCGTACACCATCGTGTAGCCCAACGCGATGATGGCGTACACACTGCCGAGCACCAGACCGTTAAGAATTTGCTGGATAAATATATCCACCTTAGTCTCCTTCCATTCATGGCGTCCGCTATCCGAGCAAGCACGTCAGACGCGCGGCTATTCATAATTCTGCATTGGTACACGATGCGCGACTCCTCCGGAATCGCGCATAGCTTTACTTAAAATTTGTGACGCATCCCAATACGAGCGACGAATTGCTTTGAGCTATCTGAAAGATCTGCGGCGCCTGGCACATATGCCTGATCCAATGAAGATGTAGTTTTATCCCCAGCCACTTTTTGATACGCCGCCTGAATATATATGTCCGTCCGCTTCGACAAATTGTAATCAGCCATCAACCCCGCACTGTGTACTTTCGGCTTTGCACTACCAGCGGTCGTGTCGTAGTTTTCCATCGTGTAAACATACATAGCACCGAGAGAAAACGCCGGTGTGACCTGATACAGCGCGTTCAGCTCAAAATTCTGGAATCTGAGGCGAGTCAGAGTACCCCCAGCGAGTGCCCCTGTCGGACTAGGCAGAATCGACTCGGTGCTGGACATGTATCCGATATTGGCGATCGGATTCTTCAAGGTCGTATTCGTGTACGAGAAGCCAATCGTTGCGCTGCCTACCGCGTAGTTGACGCCTGCGCCGAAGATGCGCAACCGGTCCGCCAAGAAATTGGCATCGCCACCATTGTTAATGGCACCACCAGCCGTCGACGAAGGGCTACTGGCTTGCAGGTACGCAGCAGCAACGAGCAGGGGCCCATTTGAATACTGCCCACCGATACTGTACTGGCGATTATTTGCAAAACTCGTGCTGTTGCTGAAACTATACGTTCCCCCGAACTGAAAGCCGGCGATTGTCGGGCTCGCATACTTGACGGCATTATTTACACGAAACGAATTGTCCGTGTTGTCGTTGTCAAAAGGATGAGCGAACAAGTAACCCGCCCAGTTTCCGTTGGCCGTTGTTTGTGCCAGATAATCAACTACCGAATCATACTGTCGACCAAGAGTAATAGTGCCGTAAGTTTGACTTGAGAGGCCGACGTATGCCTGGCGACCGAACATGAGTCCACCCTGCCCGAGTTTTCCGTTGTTGACGTTGAAGCCATTTTCCAACTGAAACACAGCTTTCAGACCGCCGCCCAGATCTTCTGCCCCCTTCAGGCCCCACCGGCTCCCTTGGACATATCCGCTTTGCAGTTCATATGCGTGATTCCCATGCACATTGTTCGTGTAGTCAAAACCTTCGTCAATCAGACCGTAGAGCGTAACAGCATTCTGAGCAAGAGCCGATCCCGAAAATGCAGCCATAACCGCAACACAGATATAATAATTCTTCATGGATTCTCCAAACCTATTACTTTATTTTCAATTTTCATTAACTGACTATCGTCAGAATGAACTTCACAAGCAACCACGCCCGAATACGGGTGACCAAGTTAGGGATTTATGCCAAGCCGCTTATTCCTCTTTTCATTAATCCTTTAATTCGCAGTCAAAATCACTTGAGACGAATTGTGTGATCTAGATTGACCTCCCTGCGCTCTTACATGGTTCGCCGCTTATCCAGCTTGGCTGCCGCCACCTACTGCCATAGGCCTCGAGTAGGTTGTCGGCCATTAGCCCCGAGGCAAGCAAGTGTTGGCACTCAAAATACCGCTGTCAAGCCACTTTCCTATAGGGATTTATACTTTCATGAAAGTATCGGCTCCGCAATGTAAGATTCTCTGCACCACTTCCCCGACCGTCCGACCCATATTCGATGGCGCCCAAGAACGCACTTCTGCTAACCGCGCTCGCGGCCCTGTGGGGCGCGTCGATCCTGTTCATCCGGATCGGCGTCGCTGATGGCGCTGCGCGTGGGCATCGGCGAGCTGTTTCTTGCCGGGCTTTCGCTGCCCCGCTTCCAGCCCGCCGATCTCGGCGCCCGGCTGCGCCGCCATGCATGGCCACTCTTCGTGGTCGGCGTGTTGAACTCGGGCGCGCCGTTCTGCCTGTTCGCATTCGCCAAACTGACGCTGTCGGCCGGCGTGACGTCGGTGATAAACGCAACGACGCCGCTGTGGGGCGCGCTCGTCGCCGACTGTGGCTGAAGGACAAGCTGTCGCTGCCGCGCGCGCTCGGCCTCGTGATCGGCTTCGCAAGCGTGGTGACGCTAGTCTGGGATCAGATCGCGAGCGCGCACGGCGATACCGGCGCCGGTGCAACCGCGCTCGCCGCCGCCGCGGCGCTCGGCGCGACGCTGCTGTACGGCATCGCGGCCAACTACACGATGCGCAAGCTGACCGGCGTCGATCCGCTCGTCAACGCGACCGGCAGCATGATCGGCTCGACCGTGCTGCTGCTGCCGTTCGCGATCTCGACCAGACCGGCGGCAAGCCACGTTTGCTAGTTATTACAAAGAGGGGAAACAGTTATCTGCGTCGCCTGTTCGTGCAGGGCGCCCGCGCGCTATGGGTATGGAAAGACAAGCATCCCAACGATCCGATCCAGCACTGGCTAATCCAACTTGCCGAACGCCGGCATGCGCACGTTGCAGTCTGCGCACTGGCAAACAAACTCGTACGCATTGCATGGGCTGTCGTGCGAAGCGGCGCGGAGTTTAACCTGAACTACCGCACCGGAATCACAGCAGACCGATAGCTCTACCCCTGACCACCGTTACTTTCCGCAGCTCGCGCAGCCAATCAGCATGGCGCAAACGACCATCCGTCGCTTCCCCAAACCCGTCTGGACTTCCGGCAGACATCATGTCGCGCCACTAATTGGGACGGAAGCGTGCGACCTCATCATGCAGGCCAGATCCGGCTTCGATCGGATCGCTATAGGCCGGATAGATAAACGCGAGTCGTCTATCGCCACCAGCTACGCTTGCGGTTTGCGGGTGGACCATAGAAAGTCCATCGACCAACTCTGATTCCGGCCTGTTGGTAACGGCAGCGGCATGCGCTCGACAGCTGCAATACGCTTGCGTCGCCGCTTGCGCACGCTCAGTCCCGCCTTACTGTACAGGCGCCAGATTCGCTTGTGGTTGGCGTAGCAGCCCTCACGCTGCAACAGCACGTGAATCCAGCGATAGCCGTATCGACGGCTTCTGCGCCGCGATGGCCATCATGCGGCCAGTCAGCGTTTCGTCGTCAACCCGGCGACGTGATTCGTAGCGGAACAGCGAGCGCGAAATCCCTACCAGCCCGCAGGCCCGGGTAACACCCATGGCACGTTCGGTCATCAATATCCGGACTGCCTCGCGCTTGGCCTGCGGGCTTGCTACTTTCGAGCCAGCAGGTCCTTCAACGCGGCGTTGTCGAGCATCGATTCGGCCAACAGGCGCTTGAGCTTGTTGTTCTCCTGCTCCAGTTCCTTCAGGTGCTGCGCTTCGGAGACCGTCATCCCGCCGAACTTCGCTTTCCAGTTAATGGTATGGACTGCTCCGGCAGGCGTATCGTAACTGCTGACGTTACCGTTCATAGGAGTATCGTCATGGA
>NZ_QTPU01000063.1:0-12563 GCF_003857805.1 Burkholderia sp. Bp9099 | reverse complement strand
AAGAACACGCCCTGGTTCGCCTGCGAACCCGAGTTCGGCTGCACGTTCGCGGCTTCCGCGCCGAACAGCTGCTTCACGCGGTCGATCGCCAGCTGCTCGACCACGTCGACGTACTCACAGCCGCCGTAGTAGCGCTTGCCCGGATAACCCTCCGCGTACTTGTTCGTGAGCTGCGAACCCTGTGCGGCCATCACGGCCGGGCTCGTGTAGTTTTCCGACGCGATCAGCTCGATGTGGTCTTCCTGGCGGCGGTTCTCGTCCTGAATGGCAGTCCAGAGTTCCGGATCGACGTTGGCGACGGTGCTGGTAGTGCGATTGAACATGATGATTGATCAAAAGAGAGTGATGGATTGACCCTGGTAGGCCGGACTTGCCCGGACCCGCGAAGTCGAGCGCCGGACCGGCGCTCGATGACGTCGACAACCATGCCGCCCCGCGACGCCGGCTGAACGGTGATTCGGCATTGCCATTCCAGCAGACGCAAATTCGTTCAGATAGAAGGATTACGACAATCCGCTAGGACACATCGCGCGGCGAACCGGCAAAAAAAATCGAAGGTCCGCATCGCTGCGGAACCTTCGACAGAACCTGCCGTTCCTGGGAGGCTCGCGCCTGCCCGTCGGCTTCCCGCGAATATCGGGGCCTAAACGGCGGAGAAACAGTTGTCGACGAACAGATGGGTGCCGTTGACGAAGCTTGATTCGTCAGACGCCAGGAACAGTGCGGCCGCGGCCACTTCCGACGGTTCGCACAGCCGGCCTTGCTGCACTGCGATAGCCGCTTCGGTCGCGTCCACGCCCATCGCCTGCAGATCCCTCAGTTCGCGCATCCCGTGCGGCGTGCGGATGAACCCGGGCGCGAGCGCATTGCAGCGGATGCCGCGATCGCGGTATTCGACGGCGATCGCGCGCGCGAACATGTGGCATGCGCCCTTGGTCGCGTCATACAGCACTTCGCCGGGCGTCGCGCAGACGGCCGAGATCGACGACGTGCAGACGATGCTGCCGCGCCCTTTTTCCAGCATCTGCGGCAGCACCGCCTGCGTCATCAGGAACATGCTCTTCACGTTCACGCCCATCAGCCAGTCCCATTCCGACTCCTCGATGTCGAGGAACGGTTTGACGATCAGCGTACCCGCGTGATTGAACAGGATGTCCGCGTTGCCGAACTGCTTGCAGGCCGCATCGACTGCGTTCCGCACGTCCGACTGCTTCGACACGTCGGCGCCGAGGCCGATCGCCTGCAAGCCGGCATCGCGCAGCCGCGACGCGAGCGTGGCGGCCGCGTCGCCGTCGCGGTCGATGATCGCCACCTTCGCCCCCTGCGCGGCGAACAGTTCCGACGCGGCGGCGCCGCACCCGCCCGCGCCGCCGCTCACGATGGCGACCTTGCCGGCCAGGCGCCCGTCGATCTTGACATTCATGAGTCGTTCTCCAGTCTGGTTCGTTCGGACCGCTCAGCTGAACAGCGTCCGAAGATGGTCGTTGAGGAAATGGCCTTCAGGGTCCACGCTGCGGCGCAGTTCGCGGAACGCCTCGGCCTTCGGGAACCAGCGGTCCACGTCGTCGCGGTTCGTGAAGTGCAGCTTGCCCCAGTGCGGACGCGAGCCGTAGTCGCGCAGGATGTCGTCGACGTCCTTCAGGAACGGCCAGTAGTCGACGCCGTTCGGACCGCCCGAGCACGAAATCGTCACGCTGTCCTGATGATTGAACGGGCTGATCCATGCCGGATCGCCCTTCGTGAAGCGGTACTCGACCGGGAAGATGCAGTCGCGATGCTTCGTGAGGATCAGCTCGCGCACGCGGCGCAGCGCCTCCTTGCCGTGTTCGGCGGGCACCGCGTATTCGAGCTCGTGGAAGTTCGCGACGTAATGAATCGCGTAGACCTCGGAGCTGTACGCGATCTTCTCGTGCTCGCCTTCGTAGAACGTGCGCTCGTCGGTGATGTCCATCACCTTGATCTCGCACACGTCGTAGTCCTTCTTCGAATTCGACACCTTCGTGGTATCGGGCAGGCAGTACAGGTGACGGCTTTCGGACGTCGGGCACCAGAAGAACCCGAAATGGCGATGCTTCGCCGCGAGGTCGTCGTACTGTTCCATCAGCGCCTCGAAGTCCTCGCGCCACACGCGGTCGTGCAGCCAGAACGCGTCGGTCACCTGCAGCGTCAGCTCCGACACCACGCCGAACAGGCCGAGGTTCACCTGGGTCGCGTGCAGCAGATCGAGGTCCTGCCGGTCGCTCACTTCCATGATCGAGCCGTCGGGGCGAACGATCCGCATCCCGACCACCTGCGACGACAGGTTGCCCAGCGTCGTCCCCGTGCCGTGCGTGCCGGTTGCGAGCGCACCGGCAATCGCCTGCGAATCGATGTCGCCCTGGTTGACGAGCGAGAAGCCGATGTCCTTCAGATGACGCGTCACCGCATTGATCCGCGTGCCGGCCTTCACCGTGACGCGCTTGCGTCGCTCGTCGACCGCGACGATGCCCTGGTAGTCCTTCAGCGACAGCAGCAGGCCGCTCGTCGCGACGATCGGCGTGAACGAATGTCCCGATCCCGAGCATCGGACGTTCTTGCCCTGGCGCGTCGCGGCCTGCACCAGTTCGGCGATTTCCGCCTCGCTGGTCGGCGACGCCATGTGCGCGGCGACGCACGACTGATTGCCGACCCAGTTCCGCCAGAACCCGCCACGTGGAAGCTCCATCGACGTCTCTCCAGAAAAGTGCCGCCGGACCCGCGCCGGCAGCCGTGTTCGGTTCGTCCGGCAACGAAGCGGGATGCTTCCGGCGCCGGCGCGATGCGTTGTGTTCCGTTCATGCCAAAGGTATTGCGCCGGCCGGCTTTTCACTATCGGATTTCGGCAAGCGAGGGTTTTCTCCGGGAATCGGGCCGCCGGGGTTTTTGACCGGCGCGCGCAGCGGCTACAATGCGTCGATCCGGCCCGCCCCTTCCCGACTCCGATGACGCCGTCCGCCGATCCGAGCGATTTTTCCGGCGCCCCGCCGTTCGCACGCGCGGTGGCGTTCTGCGCGTTCACCGACGTGGAGGAACAGGCGCGGATCTTCGACGGCTGGCATCTCAACTACACGCAGATCTCGGGCGGCCGGTTTCATGGTTCGTCGTCCATCGTGTCGCTCGGCGGCATCCGGCTCCTGGTCGAAGACCTCGACAAGGTGATCCTGCAGCGGGGCGCGGTGCCGTCGGACCGCATCGCGGTGGCCGTGCCGCTGGAACTCGAAGGCCATGCGCGCATGTGCGGCGAGAAGAGCGGGCGCGACAGCCTCCACGTGTTCTCCAGCCAGCCGGTGTTCGAGTTCTATTCGCCCGACCGGCACGTGCTCGTGAACGTCGAGATCGAGCCCGACAAGCTGTCGACGGAGGCGATGCGCACGCTCGCCGCGTCGCTGCGCGCGCGCACCTTCGCGCCGCTGATCCCGATGACGCCCCAGGTCGCTGACCGCCTGCGCGACCTGCTGCGCCACACGATGGCCGCGGCCGCGAAGAGCACGCCGATCGAGGACGTGACGACGCAGGCGCGGATCGAATTGCTCGAACGGACCGTGCTGTATGCGATTTCAGAAGCGATGACGATGCCCGCGCCGGAGGCGAACGCCCTCGCGACGCGGCCGACGAAGTACTGGTCGCTCGTCAACGCGGTGCAGGCGCGGCTGCAGGATGCGTCGACGTGCCCGCTGTCGATCGCCGAACTGTGCGTGCAGCTCGGCATCAGCCGGCGTACCGCGCAGTACGCGTTCAACGACACGCTCAACCTGAATCCGATCGCGTACCTGCGCGCGGTCCGGTTGAATCACGTTCGCCGCGAGCTGCGGCTCGGCGGGTCCGTGACGTCGGCCGCGACGAAGTGGGGCTTCTGGCACCTGAGCAGTTTTGCGCAGGACTACCGCGCGATGTTCGGCGAGTTGCCGTCGGCGACGGCGAGGCGCTACGCGCACCGGGAAGGCTGAGCGTCGATCGCGTGAAGCATGACGCGGCTTCGCGTTGCCCGCGCGTGAACCGAACTTCGATGAAGAAAGCCGCGGCCGAACGTGCGCCGCGGCAGGTTGAAGGCAGGCCGCCGCCGCAGTCGAGCGGCCGGCCCCCATCGGCACCGGCTGCCCTCCCGCGCGCGACCTCTCTACACCGTCACTCCTGCTGTTCCTGCTGCGCCTGCACCTGTCGCTGCTGGATGAACTGCCGCACGTCGCTCATCGTCACGCGACCGGTGTGTTTCGCATCGATCTCGTCGAAGTGCTTCGCGACGAACCCGAGCCCGCCGCTCTGCGCCTGCGCTTTCGTCACCGCCGCGCCGTTGCTCAGTACCGTGTTGCCGCCGAGTCGGGCATCGACGCGCTTCTGCGCCTGCTGCTGCAGCGTCGCGCCGGTCGACGGCAATACCGGTGCCACGCGGGTCGAAGGAAAGAACGGGCCGTCGACGCCGTGCCCGCCGCGCGGCAGCTTCACCGGCGCCACCGCCTGCGGCGGCAATGCGTGGGCGCTGCTCATCACGGCACCGAGGACGATCAACGGGGACATACGCCGCATCAAGTTGATTAGGGACATGATCACTCGCATTCGATGGATGAATAGTGGGTTCCTTTTCGCAAGGAGTCCGTTGTTTACGGTGCCGCTGCCAGCGTCGTCGCGGTGGTCGCGCCCGGCGAGGCGCCGGTCGGCGTGCCGGCCGGGTTCTCATCCGGCCACGGCGGCGGCAGCGTGTGCAGCGTCAGCGCGGTCGGAATCCGCCGGCCCTGATAGAAGAGCTTCAGGTCGCGCTTCATCTGCGGACGGGCCACGTCATCCAGATACGTCATGTGCCCGCCCTGGAAGAAGTTCACCTGCAGCTTCGGGTTCAGCCCCTTCACCGTCTGCAGCCGCGCGAGTTGCTTCTCGGTGTTGAAGAACGGCGTCGCCAGATCGTGGAGGCCGTTCTCCGCGAGCACCCGGAGCTTCGGATTGAGCTGCAGCGCGCCGAGCAGATCGGGGATCGTGTCGGGCATCGGCTGGCCGTCATGCGAGAAGTCCCACACCTGGATGATGTTGTCGTTCAGCGGCAGGTAGGTCGCGTTCGGCGCGGTGTAGCCGAGGTAGTCGGGCATCTGCGTCGCGAGCGCGTTGGTGAACGGCTGCGAGATCAGGATGTCCGACGGATCGCCGTCCGTTTGCAGCCGCGGGTCGGCGTTCGGCAACGACACGCGTCCGTCGTAGCGGCCGATCGTCGTGCCGGGCACCGGGTTCGTGCCGAACGGATTCGCGTTGAAGTAGTCGCGCAACGCGTGCTGCGTGAGGCTCGACGGCAACGACCACAGCGTCAGCGTGGCATCGCTCGGGAACACCGGCGTGCCGAGCGCGTCCGGAATGCCGAGCTGGCTCAGCACCCACGACTGCGAGTACTGCTGCAGCTGGTTGTAGATCAGCGTCGTGAACAACTCGGTCTGCAGTGCATACAGATAGGGATTGACCGGCGCCGGCGACACCTGGTTGAAGTACGCCGCGACCGCCGCATAGCCGGGCAGGTAGCCGGCCACGGTATCGGTCTCGAGCAGCAGCCCCTCGGTCGACTGCGTGATCGCGACCGCTTCCACCGCATCGGCGAAGTAGTTCAGGATCGCCGACTGCAGCACGATCCCCGTCAGGTGCACGCCGGCCGATTCGAGCGCCAGCGCGAGCATGTCGGTACGCGGCGTGCCGTACGATTCGCCGTACAGGTAGATCGGCGACGTGCCGCGGTTGTTGACGTTCAGGTAGCGCTGGATGAAGTCACGCATGATGTTGACGTCCGCATCCGAACCCCAGTACTTCTGGTTGGTGTTCGGCAGCACGGCTTCCGACAGCCCGGTGCCCGGCGGGTCGATGAACACGAGGTCGGTCGTGTCGATCAGGCTTTCCGCGTTGTCGACGAGCGGATAGTTCGGCCAGTTGCTGCCGAACAGCGGATCGGGCGTGGCGACGCGCGTCGGCGCGAACGAGCCGAGCCGCAGCCAGATCGACGACGACCCCGGGCCGCCGTTGTAGACGAACGTGACGGGGCGCGGCTTGCCGTTCGTGCTCGGCACCGTGTACGCGACGTACGACATCGACGCTTCCGCGTTGCCGTTCGCGTCCTGCGCGGTCAGGTGGCCGGTGGTCGTCGTGTAGCTGACCGTCGTGCCGCCGGATTGCCACTGGTAATGCATCACCGCCGCCTTCTCCGAGACCTGCGCGGCCGCGAGGCCGTCGGTCGCGTTCATCGAATAGGCGACGGGGTCGACGTAAGGCTGGTTCGCCGCCGGCGTCTGGCTGCCGGCCGCCTGTTGCGCGCCGGCCTGCTGGCTGGCGGTGGCCTGCGCGAGGCTCGATGCGCCGACCGACGACGAATCGTCGCCGCCGCAGCCCGCAAGCACCATGGTCACGACGGTCAATGCGCCTAGCCCGGCCAGCCGGCCGCGACGTGCCCGGCGGCTGCCGGTAATGCTCCTGTCTGGTTTCATGCCTCGATCCTTGTGTTGGGTCGGATACCGCTTCACACAGGCCGCCATCGCCGGCGAAAAACGCGCAGGCATACCCGCCACTCGCGTTGCACGGTCGGCAGACGGCGGTTGGGGAATGGACTTCTTCGAGAGACTGAACTTGATACAGACACAGCAAACTGCTGGCGGAGAATGATGCGGGAACGCCGCCCCCTGGCAGTTTCGACGACTTATCGTATTACCAATATTTACGACATGACAAAAATAGGCGGTGCTGCGCCGCGTTGTCAAAGATCATTCCGATATTAAAAAATCTCTTATGATGCGAACGGAGATCAGTGTCTGGCATTTGAAAGAAAAACGATTGTTCGAACTGGACACGTTGCGTGAATCATTTTTCCTGAAATGCCGTCCGTTTTGCGCAGATCTCGTAGCGCTTGGCGAGTATTGGAATCGCGCGCAAAGGCCCTTCAAATCGACAGGATTTTTCTTTCATTTTAATTATTCGAATCCGATTAGAGCAAATCGTTGAATAAAGCCCGATATCATCCACAAAATACCGATTCCGACTGTTTACACGACGCACTGAGGAATTATTTACCCGATATCGGAATCAAACCATCGGATGCACTGAACGGCATTGATGCGTAATACGCGGGTATTCGCAACGATGAAGCGATCATTCGCGCCACGCGTTCCGGATCGGATTGCGGCGATCGCGAATCGGGCACGTGATGCGTGGAGGAGAGAGAGGCCGGTGAGCGAGCGACAGCGCACGATTTGCGCGCCGCCGCCGACTCACGCGACGACGTGCGGCAGCGCCGCACGCCGTACTTCAGAGGTTCGACGTGGAGGAGATCAGCGCCCGCCGCCCGGCAGCGCGATATCGATCAGCACCGGATCGTGGTCCGACGAACGATACGCATCCGGCGCGTAGAAGGTCTTCTGCTGCTCGGCCGACTTGTACGCGAGCGTGTACTGCAGCGCGAGCGGCTCGTCCGCGTTGATGTGCCATTCGTGCACGGCCTTCACGTGCGATGCGAGCGGCAGCGACGCGAGCGCGTGATCGAGGTAGCCGGCTTCGCCGTTGTATACGTAGCTGTACGCATTGGCGCCGATCCAGCGCGACACGAGGTTGCGGTAGCCGCGCGATTCGAGCAGGCGGATCGGGTCTTCGTACGTGTAGCTGTTGAAGTCGCCGATCAGCAGCGTGCCCTGCCCCGCGACGCCCGTCGGCGTGCCGGCGAGCCAGTCGGCCAGCTTCGCGGCCGCGCGCGTGCGCGTCGGGTTCCAGCAGCCCTGGCCGTCGCCCTGGTCGAGATCGTCGTTCGCCGCGTCCGGGCAGTTCTTCGACTTCAGATGGTTGACCGCGATCGTCAGCGCCTGCTTGCCGCCGATCCGGCGGAACGACTGCGCGAGCGGCTGGCGGTTCTTGTCGTCGATCGCGAGCGTCGACGCGCGGCCGACGGGTTCGACCGTGCGGCTGTCGTAGATCATCGCGACCGTGATCGCGTCGCCGCCGAGGCGCGACGTGCCCGGATCGACCACGCGCCAGTGGCTGCCGAGCTTCGCCGCGAGCTGGCGCACCGCGCTCAGTTCGCCGTAACCGTTGTTCTGGATTTCCATCAGGCCGATCACGTCGGCGTCGAGCGCCTTCAGCGCGCTGACGATCTTCGCTTCCTGGCGCTGGAATTCCGGGTAGCTCTTCGCGCCGCGGTTGTTCGGATCGTCGAAGCCGCCGCCGAGACCGTTGCCGTTGAAGTAGTTGAGGACGTTGAACGACGCGACGCGCAGGTTCGATTTCGGATCGCGCGCCGGGGCGTTGGCGCGCGGGTTCGAACGCGTGTCGAACGCCGGCGCGGCCGCGCCGGGCAGCGGCTGCACGCGCCATGCGCCATAACGCACCTCGAGCACGCCTTCGACGTCGCGCACGGTGTAGCCCGAGCGCAGCGTGTTGGCGGCCGACAGTTCGGGCGCCGGGTAAGGCACGGTCGCCGGGTTCTGCTTGTTCGAGCCGTCGTCGAGGATCAGCCGGTTGCGTGCGTTCGCATCGATCTGCGTCTGCGCCTGCGACGGCGGCACCACGCTCGTCGGCGTGTGCAGGCGGCCGTTGCTCAGCATCACGCTGCCGTAGCGGCCGAGCTCGTAGTTGTCGGTGACGGTGAGCGTCTGCGGCAGGCGCACGCGCATCCCTTCGTACGCGGCGAACGCGTTCGGGTTGTCGACCGGCAGCGTGAGCGTCGCGGGCGTGACCGTCTGGCCGTTCGCGCACACCGCGATCGCGCCCGACAGCGTCAGCTGCGTCTGCCCGTATTTTTCCTCGACCTTGCCGCTCACGTGCACGAGATCGCCGGCCTTCGCGCGCGCTTTCGGCGCATAGACGAACAGCCCTTCGGACACGCCCGGCTGGTTGCGGCGCTGCGCGTCGGCCTGCTGGACGAAGAAGCCGCCGAAGCCGTCCGTGCCGCCGAAATCGGCGGTGACGACCGCTTCGATCGACACGTTCTGGCCAGCCAGCGGCGACGGCGCGCCCGGCCCCTGGATGTCGGCGATCGGCGTCGTGCTGCCGCCGCAGTTCGGGCTGACGGGGGCGGCAGTGGCGGCGAAGACCGGTGCGGCAAGCGTGGGAAGCAGCAATAGCGGGGCAAACAGGCGGATTGTCGAGCGCATGACGGGGAATCCCGGTTGTGAGGATAGCGAAAGCTTAGCGGCGCTCGATGACAGTTGTTAGTAACCGGAAGACAGATGAACGTAATCTTCGACACCGCTGCGCGATGGCGATCGACCGCGCGCCCGCGGTCGAAAAGCGGGAAATCGCCTGACGAATCCCGTCCCCTGTTGCGACGATTTCCCGATGCCGGCTTCGCCCCGCCAACCGTGGAGCTAAACCGTCCCCGGCAACGCGCTCGACACGAGCACGGCAGCCACCATCAGCACGCCGGCCAGCACGACCGCCTCGATCCGCAGCACCGCGCCGAACCGGCGCAACAGGCCGGCCGGCGTCGCAGCGTCCGGGTCCTTCAGCGCCGCCAGCAGCTTCGGCATCTCGAAGAACCGGTTGTGCCCGCCGAGCGCCGCCGCGATCAGCACGAGCGCGAGCTTGAACAGCAGGATCTGCCCGTACGTCGACCCGAGCAGGTTCGCGGGCGTATCGACACCGCGCCAGCCGTTGTAGGCGCCGGTCGCGAACAGCACGATCAACGCATACGTCGACGCATCGGACAGCGACTGCACGAACGAAGCGCCGGTCGCGCGTTCGCTCGCGGGCATGCCGGCCAGACGCGGCATCACGCCGAACGCAGTCACGAACACGAGCCCGACCCATGCGCTGATCGCCAGCAGATGCAGCCAGTCGACCCACACCGGCACGCTGAACAGCCCCGCGTCGACCGGATGCCCGCCGTTGCTGCGCGAGAGTGCGATGCCCGCGAGCGCGGCCCACATCGCGAACGGAAAGCGCGTGTCGTTCGCACCCCGAAGCAATGACAGCAGCACGACGACCGCCGTGAACACCGCACCGGCCAGCCACGCGTGGCCGAAGCCGGTGCCGGCGAGCATCGAGCGGACGGCCGGCCCGGCGTCCAGCATCGACACGTCGCTCATCAGCGCGCAGTGCGCCCAGAACGCGGTGGTGCTCGCGAGCAGCGACACGGCGGACGCGATGCGCAGCGTCGCGACGAGACGCCGCGCGATGCCGTGCTGCCACGCCGACTCGCCGCGCGCGAGCCAGTGGCTGCCGAGCAGCGCGCCGACGACGACGGCGAATCCGGTGTTCTGGATCGCCACCGACACGAGCCTCAGGAGGCCGACGAAGCCCTCGTTCACCCCTTCACCCTGAACGTATAGGTACCCTTGGTGCGATGCGCGTCGGCCGTCATCGCCACCCACTGCACCGTGTACGCGCCGGGCGCGAGCTTCGGGATCGCGACGGTCATCACGCGCGGATTCGACGCATCGACTTTCGCCTTTTCGTGCGCGACGGCGTTGCCGCTCGCGTCCGACACCTTCACCAAGCTGAACGCCGGTTCGAGGTCTTCGTTGAACGTCAGCCGCAACGTGTCGGGCGCGGTATCGACCGTGCTGCCCGTCGCCGGCGCGGCGCTTTCCAGCTTGCCGTGCGCGAATGCCGCGGCCGGCACGGCGGCGGCGATCGCGCCGGCCGCGGCGAGGGCGGCCAGCCGCCCGAGAGTGATGATCTTCATGGTCATCCCCGTCATCACGGTTTCTTCAGCTCGACGACGGTCAGCGCGCCGCTCACGTCCTCGGCGACGAAGTCGACCTTGTCGCCCACCTTCACCTGCGACAGCATCGCCGGGTCCTTGACCTTGAACACCATCGTCATCGCATCCATCCCGAGGTTATCCAGCGGACCGTGCTTGATCGTCAGCTTGCCGGTGCCCGCATCGATCTTGCGGATCTCGCCGTGCGACATCCCGCGCTTCGCGTCGGCGCCCTGCATCGCGCCGCCGCTCATGTCCATGCCGGCCATGTCGCCAGCCGCGTACGACGCGGCGGAAAACGCCAGCATGCAACCCGTTGCAATCGAAACCAGTCCCTTCTTCATCGTGCGTGCTCCTGAGTGAATGAAACGAAAACCGGCGGCCGCATCGTCGCGGCCGCCGCATGCGGCCTGCCGCTCAACCGTCCGGCAATTCGCCGGTGTATTCGTACGCGACGGTGCCCTTCGGATGCCGGAACCAGCCCGGATCGCGATAGTCGTTGCGGCCGAGCCCCTGCCGCACCTTGCAGACCGTGAACATGCCGCCCATCTCCAGCGGCCCGAACGGGCCGGTGCCCGTCATCATCGGCAGCGTGTTGTCGGGCAGCGGCATCTCCATGCCGCCCATCGCGCCGCCGGTGCTGCCCATCGCCATGTAGTCGGGCACGAGCTTGCCGATCTTCTGCGCGAGATCCTTCTGCGGCACGCCGATCAGGTTCGGCACCTGGTGACCCATCGCGTTCATCGTGTGATGCGACTTGTGGCAATGGAACGCCCAGTCGCCCGGACGATCGGCGGTGAACTCGATCGCGCGCATCTGGCCGACCGCGACGTCGGCCGTCACCTCCGGCCAGCGCGCCGCCGGGGGAATCCAGCCGCCGTCGGTGCCGGCCACCTCGAAGCTGTAGCCGTGCAGGTGGATCGGATGGTTCGTCATCGTCAGGTTGCCGAAACGAATCCGCACGCGATCGCCCGCCCGCACCGGCAGCGGGTCGATGCCCGGAAACACGCGCGAGTTGAACGTCCACATGTTGAAGTCCGTCATCTCGTTCACGCGCGGCGTGTAGCTGCCCGGATCGATGTCGTACGCGGCGAGCAGAAAGACGAAGTCGCGATCGACCGGCATCGTCGCGCGATCCTTCGGATGCACGATGAACATGCCCATCATCCCCATCGCCATCTGCACCATCTCGTCGGCGTGCGGGTGATACATGAACGTGCCGTGCGCCTCCAGCTGGAACTCGTAGACGAAGGTCTTGCCGGGCGGGATATGCGGCTGCGTAAGGCCGCCGACGCCGTCCATGCCGTTGGGCAGCCGCAGCCCGTGCCAGTGGATCGTCGTGTGCTCGGGCAAGCGGTTCGTCACGAAGATGCGGACCTTGTCGCCTTCGACGGCCTCGATCGTCGGGCCCGGCGACTGGCCGTTGTAGCCCCACAGGTTCGCGTTCATCCCTGGCGCCATCTCGCGCACGACGGGTTCGGCCGTCAGGTGGAACTCCTTCCAGCCGTTCTTCATGCGCCATGGCAGCGTCCAGCCGTTCAGCGTCGCGACGGGCGTGTACGGGCGGCCGTTGGGCGGCACGAGCGGCGGCTGCGTGCCGGCCTTCGCCATCGTGGGCGCTTCGGGCAGCGATGCCGCGCCGGCCTTGCTGACCATCGCCGCACCGAGCAGCGCGGCACCCGAGCCGCTGAGAAATTGTCGACGGGACACCATGTCAATGACCTTCCGGATGCGTTGCGGGCGCTGGTTGCGCCACGGGTGAAGAAGCCGGCCGCGACGCAGCGTCGGGCGTGGATGCGGCGGGAGCGTCCGCGCGTGGCGTTGGCTGTGTTGGCTGTGTTGGCTGTGTTGGCTGTGTTGGCTGTGTTGGCTGTGTTGGCTGTGTTGGCTGTGTTGG
>NZ_QTPU01000062.1:0-12705 GCF_003857805.1 Burkholderia sp. Bp9099 | reverse complement strand
GCCGACGTCAGTTCCGGACGGTCCAGCTTCGTCACTTCACGGCTCACGAACTGCGACTTGCCTGCGTCCGCCGCGGCTTCGATCTTCTCGATCGCTGCGCTGCCGCCTTCGGCTGCCACCGGATCGAAACCCGTCGCACGCACCGTGATGACCTTGATCGGGTCGCTCGACTGCACCGTCGCGATCGCGTTGCCCGCGTAGATCGGACGCTCGAACGTGTCGGCACTGTCAACAGCCGTGATGTCGGAGATCTGCGCGACGTCCAGCTTCGCGGCGATACGCGGTGCGATGTTCTTGCCGTAAGCCGTTGCCGGCGCGAGGATGTGCGAGTAGTCCTTCGCGATGTTCAGCGCGGTCGCTTCGACGTTTTCCGCGAGGCCCGCTTCGAGTTGCGGCGCATCGGCCAGCAACACCTTTGACACACCTGCGATCTTCGCTGCCGCATCGGCCGCGCCTTGCGCATTGTGACCCGCGACCAGCACGTGGATGTCACCGCCGATCTTCGCTGCTGCTGCCACCGTGTTCAGCGTCGCGGCCTTGATCGACGCGTTGTCGTGTTCTGCAATCACCAGAATCGTCATTTCTTTCCGCTCCCTCTTACAGCACCTTGGCTTCGGTCTTCAGCTTCTCGACCAGCGTCTTCACGTCCGGCACCTTCACGCCGGCCGCGCGCTTCGGCGGCTCGGCCACCTTCAGCGTCTTCAGACGCGGCGCGACGTCCACGCCCAGGTCTTCCGGCTTCACCGTTTCCAGCGGCTTCTTCTTCGCCTTCATGATGTTCGGCAGCGTCACGTAGCGCGGCTCGTTCAGGCGCAGGTCGGTCGTCACGACCGCCGGCAGCGACAGCGACAGCGTTTCCGCGCCGCCGTCGACTTCACGGGCCACGGTTGCCTTGCCGTCGGCGATCGTCACCTTCGACGCGAACGTCGCTTGCGGCAGGCCGGCCAGCGCGGCCAGCATCTGGCCCGTCTGGTTCGAGTCGTCGTCGATCGCCTGCTTGCCGAGGATCACGAGTTGCGGCTGTTCCTTGTCGACCAGCGCCTTCAGGATCTTCGCGACGGCCAGCGGCTCGACGCTGTCGGTCGACTCGACGAGGATCGCGCGATCCGCGCCGATCGCCAGCGCCGTACGCAGCGTTTCCTGCGCTTGCGCGACGCCCACCGACACCGCGATCACTTCGGTCGCGACACCCGCTTCCTTCAGCCGCACCGCTTCTTCCACCGCGATTTCGTCGAACGGGTTCATCGACATCTTCACGTTCGCGATGTCGACGCCCGTGTTGTCCGACTTCACGCGGACCTTCACGTTGTAATCGACCACTCTTTTCACTGCTACGACGATCTTCACGCGCTGCTCCTCCATCGAGTCGTTGGCATCATCCGGTTTCGCAGGCCATTACACGCGCAAACCTGGCCGGCGACAACTATCCATTGACTCTGCCGGTCATAGCCCGAACCTATTGCGCCGCGCGTTTCCCGGCGCCGAATGCGACACGGCCCGGATGATCCGGGCCGTGTCGTCGATCAGCAGTTCGCTGCCAGCGTGGCGGTAATCGCCAGGAATCGCGCGATATCGTCGGGCGCATGGCAATGAAGCGGCGATATCCGCACAGCGCCGCCGAGCCCGAACGATTTCAGCATCCGCCCCGAATACAGGCTCGACGCAACGCGTTCATGGACGATCACGCCGTGCTTTTCGTATTCCCGCACCGCCTGCGTCGGTTCGAGGTTCGCGAAACCGATCCCGACGATCAGGTCGCGCTCCGTCAGGTCGTGTGCGGCACGCGCCCATTCGCTGACCGCCGAGATCGTCCGGCAGGCGGCGCAGGCGTGCGATTTCAGCACGAGCCTGCTGGCCCCGGTGCGCATGATTAGGTTCCCGAATGACCCGTCAGGCCCCGTGGCGCGATGCGCCCGCATCGCCGCGCACCGAAGCACACGGTCAGATCTTCAGCGTCGTCGACAGATATTTGAATACGGTCGAGACCCGCAGCAGATGTCGCGATTCCCGGTGGGTCAGCACCCACAGCTCGGTCTGGCAGTCGGGCAGGACATCGGTCAATTGCACGAGATCGGAGCGGCCGCGTGTCAGAAACATCGGCAGTATGCCGACGCCCATGCCCAGGGCGACCAGCTCCATCACGGTCAGGATGCTGTCGACCTTGTAGTGCGGCACCACTTTCCTGAAATGACGTTTGCGCCAAATGACCGACGGGTGGCCCGGCAGCGCGTCGTCCGGCGCGATCCAGCGTGCCTTGCCCGCCGTGACGTCTTCATAACGGCGTACTGCGGCGTCGTGCCTCGACGCGAAAAGCGCCACGTCGATCGACCCGACATGCTTGCCCACCAGATATTCCGGTGGTTGCCGGGTCGCACGCACCGCGATATCGGCATCGCGGCGCCCCAGGTCGGCGATCTCGTTGCCGGTGTTCAGCTCGTACGCAAGCCGCGGGTGGACGGCTTCCAGCTGCTTCAGCGCCGGCCCGACCAGCCCGTGCAGAATCGTGTCGGTGGTGGTGATGCGCACGGTGCCCGCCACTTGCTCGGGCGCTTGTTGCGCGATCGAGCGGGCCGATTCGACCTGCACTTCCACTTGCTCCGCGTGTTCGGCCAGCGTCAGCGCGATTTCCTTCGCGCGATAGCCTGAGCGGGTCCGTTCGAACAACTGCTGCTGCAGGCCGCGCTCGATCCGCCTGAGGTTGCGAAACACGGTCGACGCATCCACGTCCAGTCGCTCGCCCGCCTGAACCAGCGTGCCCGAGCGGGACAGCGCCAGTATCGTTTCGAGGTCTGCCGCGCTGAGCTTGTATGGCATCCGGTTATCCCCCGTTCATTGCATTTTTGCAATCCGTCATTGTAATCATGCGTATTGCTCAAGCACTTCCGCAATGTCAAATTCGGTGCCGCCTTGCCAACTCTCCCAACGGGTGCCGATATGAACCAATCGATTTCGACGAGTGACAATGCCGCCGCCTATGGCGCGTTGCGGCTCCGCGTGGCGTTGGGCCGGCGCAGCCGGCGCTTCGCGCCTGACGTGGCCTGCCACGGCGAGGCGACGACATGAGCACGCCCCAATACCACCTCGTCAGCCACGTGCTGTGCCCCTACGTCCAGCGCGCAGTCATCGTGCTGACCGAAAAAGGCGTGCCGTTCGAACGGACGGACGTCGACCTGGGCAACAAGCCGGACTGGTTTCGCAGGATTTCCCCGCTCGGCAAGACCCCCGTGCTGGTCGTCGACGGCGCGCCCATCTTCGAATCGGCCGTGATCTGCGACTACCTCGACGAGACGCTCGCGCCGCGGCTGCATCCCGATGCGCCGCTCGAGCGGGCGCGGCACCGCGCCTGGGTCGAGTTCGCTTCGGCACTGCTGAACGCCGTGTGGGGGTTCTACACGGCTGCGGACGAAACGGCGCTGGCCGCGGCAACCCGTGACATCCGCGCACGATTCGAGCAGCTCGAAGACGCGCTCGGCACCGGCCCGTATTTTGGCGGCGCGCACTTCAGCATCGTGGACGCGGCATTCGGGCCGGTGTTCCGCTACTTCGACGTGTTCGAGCGGATCGACGACTTCGGGTTCTTCGCGGGCTTGCCCAAGGTCACTGCATGGCGACAACGGCTCGCCGAACGGCCGTCCGTGCGCGCAGCGGTCCGGGCCAACTATCCGCAGCGGCTGATGGAGTTCCTGCTCAAGCGCGGCTCGATGCTGTCGACGCGTATCCGCGATCACGTATTGCGCATTCAGGATTGAACCGAACCGCTTTTGCGTGCCGGCGCCCCGTATCGGGTTGCGCCGGCACCGGGCTCAGGGTGCCACCGGCACGATCTTTGCCGGGCAATCGGTCGCGACACGGCGCTAGCGCAAACCCGCCCCCGGTTGCACTGTTCATCGCCGTTCGGGTCCTGTATTGTCCTTCCATCCCCGGTTGCGGAACCGGTGCATGGGAGGCGCACGATGCAGAAAAAAAATGCTGCAGCCGTCTGGATCCTGATCGCGATGGTGGCAGGCATCCTGATCGGCTACATGATCTTCACGAGCTTTCCCGACAAAAAGGCCACCGCCGAAATCGCCGGATACATCTCGCTCGTGTCCGACGTGTTCCTGCGACTGATCAAGATGGTGATCGGCCCGCTGGTGTTCTCGACGCTCGTCGTCGGCATCGCGCACATGGGCGACGCGGCATCGGTCGGGCGCGTGTTCGCGAAATCGATCGGCTGGTTCGTCACCGCGTCGCTGATCTCGCTGCTGCTCGGGCTGTTCATGGCGAACCTGCTGCGGCCCGGCGAGAACCTCGGCCTGCCGCTGCCGGACATCGGCGCATCGGCGAACCTCGCGACCTCCAAGTTCACGCTCAAGGATTTCGTCGGCCACATGGTGCCGAGATCGTTCGCCGAGGCGATGAGCAACAACGAAATCCTGCAGATCGTCGTGTTCTCGATGTTCTTCGGCGTCGCGCTCGCGGCGCTCGGCGAGCGCGGCAAGATCCTCGTCGCCGCGATCGACCAGCTGTCGCACGTGATGCTCAAGATCACCGGCTACGTGATGAAGCTCGCGCCGCTCGCGGTGATGGCCGCGATGGCCGCCACCGTCGCGGTCAACGGGCTGTCGGTACTGCTGAAGTTCGCGGTGTTCATGGGCGACTTCTACGTGAGCCTGTTCCTGCTCTGGGCCTTGCTCGTCTGTGCCGGGCTGTTGTTCCTCGGGCCGCGCGTATTCAAGTTGCTGGTGCTGATCAAGGAAGCATTCATGCTGTCGTTCGCGACGGCCAGCTCCGAAGCCGCGTATCCGAAGATCCTCGATGCGCTCGACCGGTTCGGCGTGCGACGCAGGATTTCGAGCTTCGTGATGCCGATGGGCTATTCGTTCAACCTCGACGGTTCGATGATGTACTGCACGTTCGCGTCGCTGTTCATCGCGCAGGCGTACAACATCCACCTGTCGATCGGCACGCAGATCACGATGCTGCTGGTCCTGATGCTCACGTCGAAGGGAATGGCCGGCGTGCCGCGCGCATCGCTCGTCGTGATCGCCGCCACGCTGCACCAGTTCGGGCTTCCGGAGGCCGGCCTGCTGCTGATTCTCGGCGTCGATACGTTCCTCGACATGGGCCGCTCGGCCACCAACGCGGTCGGCAACTCGATCGCGAGCGCGGTGGTCGCGAAGTGGGAAAACCAGCTCATGTCGGAAGCGGAAGCCGAAGCCAATCTGGCACGCATCGAAGCGGAACAGGAAGCGACGATTGCGCATCCGACGGACGTCTGACGGAGGCCCGGCGATGAAGATGCAGCGATTCTGGGGTGCGCTCGCGCTCGCGGGCCTGCTTGCCGCGGGCGCGACCGCGCGCGCGGAAGATGCGCCGTCCACGCCGCCGCGCGTCGAGCCGTTCGCGCCGGCCCGACTGACCGGCACGCTCGCGAAGGTGCGCAGCAGCGGCACGATCGCGCTCGGCTATCGCGACGCGTCGATCCCGTTCTCGTATCTGAACGCGCGCAACCAGCCGATCGGCTATTCGATCGAGCTCTGCAAGGCGCTCGTGTCGTCGATCGAGGATGCGGTCAATCGGAACCTGACGATCCGCTGGGTGCCGGTCACGTCCGAGAACCGCATCGACGCGGTGGTCAACGGTACGGTCGACCTGGAATGCGGCTCCACGACGAGCAACCTGGAGCGCCAGAAGCGCGTGGCGTTCTCGCCGATCATCTTCGTGGCCGGCACGAAGGTGATGGTGAAACGCGGCTCGCCGATCCGCTCGTTCCGCGATCTCGCGGGCAAGAAGGTCGCGGTGACGGCCGGCACGACCAACGAGAAGGCGCTGCGCGACCTGGACGCGCGGTTCAGGCTCGGGATCCAGCTGCAGGTGGTGCCGGATCATGCGCAGGGCTTCGCGCTCGTCGCGAGCGGCGGCGCCGATGCGTTCGCGACGGACGACGTGTTGCTGTACGGCCTGATTGCCGTGAATGCGGGCAAGGGCGGCCAGTACGACGTGGTCGGCGACTTCCTGTCCTACGACCCGTACGGCATCATGTTCCGCAAGGACGATCCGCAGCTCGCGCAGGTCGTGAAGAGCACGTTCGAGGAGCTGGCCGTCGACGGCGAGATCGCGCGCCAGTACAAGCGCTGGTTCCTGCGCCCGCTTCCGTCGGGCATGAGCCTCAACCTGCCGATGAGCCCGCAACTGGAGACCATCATCGAGACGATCGGCGTCAAGGGCGAATGAGATAGCGCCGCCGTCTTCCGCTCGACCGGGACGAGCCGTTCCTGTCGCGCGTGATGCGGCGGCGTCACCGGCGTCCCCGGCGTCACCTACGTTGCGCGGCAGCCGCGACGCATCCGGCCACGCTATCCCGGGCAGCCATGTATTCATGCCGGGTGCCCGATCGACGGGATGTCGCAGCGCCCGATCGCACGGACGAATGCAAAAGCGGCCCCGGTGCCTGCCCAGACACCGGGGCCGCTCACCGGCAGCACCGCGTTCAACCGACCCGCGCTTCGCCCTGCCGCTCCGCTTCGCCGTCCTGCGCCGCCGTTCGCGCCAGCACCGGCTTCAGCGCATGCCCGGTATGGCTCGCCTTCACCTGCGCGAGCCCTTCCGGCGGCGCCGCCGCGACGATCGTGCCGCCGCCCACGCCGCCTTCCGGACCGAGATCGATGATCCAGTCGGCTTCCGCGATCACGTCGAGGTCGTGTTCGATCACGACGACGCTATGCCCGCCGTCGACCAGCCGGTGCAGCACGCGGATCAGCTTCGCGACGTCGGCCATGTGCAGGCCGACCGTCGGCTCGTCGAGCACGTACAGCGTGTGCGGCGCCTTCTGGCCGCGCCGCGTGATGTCGTCGCGCACCTTCGTGAGCTCGGTCACAAGCTTGATCCGCTGCGCCTCGCCGCCGGACAGCGTCGGCGACGGCTGCCCGAGCGTCAGGTAGCCGAGGCCGACGTCCTTCATCAGCCGCAGCGGATGCGCGATGTTCGAAATCGGTGCGAAAAATTCCACCGCTTCGTCGATCTCCATCGTCAGCACGTCGCCGATGTTCCGGCCGCGCCACGTGACCGCAAGCGTCTCCGGGTTGAAGCGCTGCCCGTGGCACACGTCGCACGGCACCTTCACGTCGGGCAGGAAGCTCATCCCGATCGTGCGCACGCCCTGCCCTTCACAGGCCGGACACCGCCCGTCGCCGGTGTTGAACGAGAAGCGCGACGCCGTGTAGCCGCGCGCCCGCGCCTCCAGCGTATCGGCGAACAGCTTGCGGATCGTGTCCCACACGCCGATGTAGGTGGCCGGGCACGAGCGCGGCGTCTTGCCGATCGGCGTCTGGTCGACTTCGAGCACGCGGTCGATCTGCTCCCAGCCGCTCAGCGACGCGCAGCCCTGCCACGCATGCGTGACGTTCAGCGACGGCCGCGGCGCGCTGCGTGCGAGCACGCTCGCGCGGCGGTTCGTGGCCGGCGCATCTTGCTGCGCGGCCTTGCGCGCGCGCCGCGTGGCCGGCGACGACAGCACCGAGCGGCCGACCGCGTCGAGCAGGTTCGTCATCAGCACGTCGCGCGCGAGCGTCGACTTGCCCGAGCCGCTGACACCCGTCACCGCGACGAGCCGCGCGAGCGGAATGCCGACGGTGACGTCACGCAGGTTGTGCAGCGTCGCGCCGTGCACGGTCAGCCAGCCCTCCGGCACCGCCGGTGCGCCCTTCTTGCCCGCGAGGCTCACCGCACGGCGCGGCTGCAGCGGGTGCGTCATCGGCTGCGCGAGCAGCCGGCCCGTGACCGAATCGGGCTGTGCGGCCAGATCCGCGACCGCCCCTTCGGCGACCAGCGTGCCGCCGCGCTTGCCGGCGCCCGGACCGACGTCGATGATGTGGTCGGCGCGGCGAATCGTGTCCTCGTCGTGCTCGACGACGACGAGCGTGTTGCCCTTGTCGCCGAGCTTGCGCAGCGCGTCCAGCAGGATCTGGTTGTCGCGCGGATGCAGGCCGATGGTCGGCTCGTCGAGCACGTAGCACACGCCCTGCAGGTTGCTGCCGAGCTGCGCGGCGAGCCGGATGCGCTGCGCTTCGCCGCCCGACAGGCTCGGCGCCGCGCGATCGAGGCTCAGGTAGCCGAGCCCGACTTCCTCGAGGAACGCGAGGCGGCTGCCGATCTCGCTGACGATGTCGCGCGCGATCTGCGCGTCGCGCCCGGTCAGTTCCAGCGCGTCGACCCAGCGGCGCGTATCGGACACCGTCCACTGCGCGACCTCGACGATCGGATGCGCGTCGAACGTGACCGCGCGCGCGGACGGGTTCAGGCGCGTGCCGCCGCAATCCGGGCACGGCTCGTTGCCGACGCCTTCCGGTTCCTGCTCGTCCGACGGCAAGGTCTGCTCGCGGCCGCGATCGTCGCCGGCGAGCACCGTGTCGTCGTACGCCGCGCGCTGTTCGCGCGTGAGCGTGACGCCGGTGCCGACGCAGGTCGTGCACCAGCCGTGCTTGCTGTTGTACGAGAACATCCGCGGGTCGAGCTCCGGGTAGCTCGTGCCGCACACCGGGCACGCACGCTTGACCGACAGCACCTTCACCTCGCCGACGCGCGCGGTCGAATGGTCGTTCTGCATCGCGTGGTGCAGCCCGTCGAGCGGCGCGAGCAGGTGCATCACGCCCTTGCCGAGCTCGAGCGTCTCGTCGAGCAGGCGCCGCAGCTCGGCCTCGTGGTCCGGCGACACGACGATGTCGGCCACCGGCAGCTCGATCGTATGCTCGCGGAAGCGGTCGAGCTTCGGCCACGGATCGACCGTGACGAACTCGCCGTCCACGCGCAGATGCGTGCTGCCGCGCGCCTTCGCCCACTTCGCGAGATCGGTATACACGCCTTTGCGGTTGACGACGAGCGGCGCGAGCAAACCGACGTGCTCGCCGCGATGGTCGCGCAGCAGCTGCGCGGCGATCGACTCGACGGTTTGCGACGTGACGGGCGTGCCGTCGTGGATGCAGTGCTGCAGGCCGAGCTTCACGTACAGCAGCCGCAGGAAGTGCCAGACTTCGGACGTGGTCGCGACCGTGCTCTTGCGGCCGCCGCGCGACAGCCGCTGCTCGATCGCGACCGTCGGCGGAATGCCATATACGGCGTCCACTTCCGGCCGCCCGGCCGGCTGCACGATCGAGCGCGCATACGCGTTCAGCGATTCGAGGTAGCGGCGCTGGCCTTCGTGGAACAGGATGTCGAACGCGAGCGTCGACTTGCCGGAACCCGACACGCCGGTGATCACGTTGAACTTGCCGTGCGGGATGTCGACGTCGAGCGCCTTCAGGTTGTGCTCGCGCGCGTTGACGATCCGCACGACGTCCTCGCCCTCGATCGCGCGCCGCTCGCGGGCGGCGTTCAGCACGGCCTGCAGCGGCACGCCTTCGTCGGCGAGCGCGGTTTCGCCGTCCATCGCGCGGTCGTACTGCAGCAGCGCGACGCCGGTGTGCGATTGCGCGCACGCCTTCACGTCGTCGGGCGTGCCCGCGCACAGCACGAGGCCGCCGCCGTCGCCGCCTTCCGGGCCGAGATCGATCAGCCAGTCGGCCGCGCGGATCACGTCGAGGTTGTGCTCGATCACGATCAGCGAATGGCCGGCCGCGAGCAGCTTGCCGAATGCCTGCATCAGTTTCGCGATATCGTCGAAGTGCAGCCCGGTGGTGGGCTCGTCGAACATGAACAGCTTCGCGCGCGCGATGCGCGCCTCTTCGCTGGCGATCCGGCGCCCGCCTGCCGCGGCCGCCGATTCGGCGAGGAAGCCGGCCAGCTTCAGCCGCTGCGCTTCGCCGCCCGACAGCGTCGGCACCGGCTGGCCGAGCTTCACGTATTCGAGGCCGACGTCGACGATCGGCTGCAGCACGCGCAGCACCTCGGCGTCGGTCGCGAAGAACGCGGCCGCCTCGCTGACGGTCAGGTCGAGCACGTCGGCGATGTTCAGCGCGCGGCCGTCGCGCTCGATGCGCACTTCGAGGATCTCGGCGCGGTAGCGGCTGCCGTCGCAATCCGGGCAACGCAGGTAGACGTCGCTCAGGAACTGCATCTCGATGTGCTCGAAACCCGAGCCGCCGCAGGTCGGGCAACGGCCGTCGCCCGAGTTGAAGCTGAACGTGCCGGCGCCGTAGCCGCGCTGCAGCGCGAGCGGCGCCTTCGCGAACAGCTTGCGGATCTCGTCGAACGCGCCGACGTAGCTGGCCGGGTTCGAGCGCGTGGTCTTGCCGATCGGCGACTGGTCGACGAACACGACGTCGCCGACCTGGTCGGCCCCCGTGAGCGTGCGGAACGCACCCGGCGACTCGGTCGCCTTGCCGTGGTGGCGCGCCATCGCCGGATAGAGCACGTCCTGCAGCAGCGTCGACTTGCCGGAGCCGGACACGCCCGTCACGCACACGAGCCGCTGCAGCGGAATCTCGACCGTCACGTCACGCAGGTTGTGCTCGGTCGCGCCTTCGAGCACGATGCGCGGCGTGTTCGCGTCGACGGGGCGGCGCGCCCAGTTCGACGCATGCGCGACGTGCTTGCGGCCGCCGAGATATTCGCCCGTCAGCGTGCGCGCGGCACGGATGTCGGCCGGCGTGCCGTCGTAGACGATCGTGCCGCCGCGCTCGCCGGGGCCCGGGCCCATGTCGATCAGCCGGTCGGCCGCGAGCATCACCGACGGATCGTGCTCGACGACGACCAGCGTATTGCCCGCGTCGCGCAGCCGCTGCATCGCCTCGACGATTCGCGTGAGGTCGCGCGGATGCAGCCCGATGCTCGGCTCGTCGAGCACGAACAGCGTTTTCGTGAGCGAGGTGCCGAGCGCGGTGGTCAGGTTGATCCGCTGCACCTCGCCGCCCGACAGCGTGCGGCTCTGCCGGTCGAGCGTCAAGTAGCCGAGCCCCACGTCGCACAGGTATTTCAGGCGCGTGCGCACCTCGGCGAGCAGCAGTTTCAGCGCATCGTCGAGCAGCGCACTCGGCAGCGTGATCTCGTCGAAGAAGCGGCGGATGCGCTCGATCGGCAGCAGCATCAGGTCGTGCACCGTCAGGCCCGGCAGCGCTTCGAGCTGCGCGCGCGTCCAGTCGACGCCGCGCGGCATGAAACGATCGGCGGGCGCGAGCACCGCATCGGCGTTGGCCTTCGAGCCGAGCCGCCACTGCAGCGATTCCGTCTTCAGGCGCGCGCCGCCGCAGACCTCGCACGGCGTGTAGCTGCGGTATTTCGACAGCAGCACGCGGATATGCATCTTGTACGCTTTCGATTCGAGATAGCCGAAGAAGCGTTTCACGCCGTACCACTGGCTCTGCCACTTGCCGTTCCAGTCCGGCGAGCCGTTGATCACCCAGTCGCGCTCGGCATCGGTCAGGTCGGACCACGGCGTGTCGCGGCGGATGTCGGCCTTCGCAGCGTAGCGCATCAGGTCGTCCTGGCACTCCTTCCAGGCGGGCGTCTGCATCGGCTTGATCGCGCCGCCGCGCAGCGTCTTGCGCGCGTCGGGGATCACCAGGCCGAGATCGACGCCGATCACGCGGCCGAAGCCGCGGCAGGTCTCGCACGCGCCGTAGGCCGAGTTGAACGAGAACAGCGCCGCCTGCGGCTCCGCGTAGCGCAGGTCGCTGTCGGGATCGTGCAGCCCGGTGGAGAAACGCCACACCTGCGGCTCGGCCAGCGCGTTGTCCGCTTCCGGCGCGAGCACGTAGACGTTCACGCGGCCGCCGCCGCGCTTCAGCGACGCCTCGATCGCCTCGACCACGCGCACCTTGTCGGCCTGCTGCACGCGGAAGCGGTCGGCCACCACGTCGAGCAGCTTGCGCGGGCCGGTGGGCGACGCGACTTCCCGCTGCGCCTGCACGCGCGTGTAGCCACTCGCGGACAGCCACTGCGCGATTTCTTCGTCGGACACGCTTTCCGGCAGCTCGACCGGGAACGTGACGACGACGCGCGGATCGTCCGCCTGCGTGCGCTCGACGAGTTCCGCGTAGATCGTCTCCGGCGTGTCATGCCGCACCTGCCGCGCGGTCTGGCGGTCGAACAGCTCGGCCGCGCGCGCGTACAGCAGCTTCAGGTGATCGTTGAGCTCGGTCATCGTGCCGACCGTCGAACGCGAGCTGCGAACCGGGTTGGTCTGGTCGATCGCGATCGCGGGCGGCACGCCGTCGACGCGCTCGACCTGCGGACGGTCCATCCGGTCGAGGAACTGCCGCGCATACGCGCTGAAGGTTTCGACGTAGCGCCGCTGGCCTTCCGCGTACAGCGTGTCGAACACGAGGCTCGACTTGCCGGAGCCCGACGGGCCGGTAACGACCGTCATTTCGCCGGTGCGCAGGTCGAGATCGAGGTTCTTGAGGTTGTGCTGACGTGCTCCGCGAATGCGGATCAGATTGCTGGATGACAATTTGCCTGCCCGTCTGAATGAGTTAGCCGGAATTCACGGTGCCGGAACGCTGCGGCGGATGCCCGCAGGCGCGGCGCACGTGCCGCACGGGTCATGCCCGCGCCGCTCGAGTTCGACGGATACTATACTGTATATTCATACAGTTTTCCAAGAACGGCGCGAATGCGGGAAACCGCGCCGGATCGCGCCGTCTTTCCCGGACGGCGGCTCGATCGTCGAAGCGCGCGCCGAACGGCGCGCGCGTACGGAGCGTCTGCCGCTCGCGCGCACACCCCGCACCCGCACCGGGGCAGCCCCCCCCCGCCGTCGCCTAAGCCATGGCCCGGCGGGCGCGCCCC
>NZ_QTPU01000061.1:0-12917 GCF_003857805.1 Burkholderia sp. Bp9099 | reverse complement strand
ATCGCGGCCGACAGCCCGGCCGGGCCGCCGCCGACGATCACGACGTCGTATTCCATCGATTCGCGCGGGCCGTATTGTTCAATAAGAGAAACGTGGGACATGAACGTACAAGAAGGCAGGGATTAGCGTCCGACTGGCTCGATCGCGATCGAGATCAGGCGGGAGTCGAGTGCGTCGGACTGCAGATCGATTTCTTCGCAGCGACCGTCGAGCCACAGGCCATGCATCGGCAGCAGGGTCTGGGTACTGAGCGACGCGCTGCTGAAGCGCCATTGGCCGGCCGCGCAAATCAGCAGATGCGTCGACGCCGGCGTCACGCGGCGTGAATGCGTCGCCACGCTCACGGTGGCCCGGCAGGCGGCGCGGCGCGTCATCACGTTGAGTACGTGCGTGGGTCGCACGATATCGGTCGTCCACACCGGCAAATCGCCGGGAAAGCATGCTGGCACGATCGGGTGCGCGACGAGATGCCCGTCCTGCGCGCGCAGTTCGACGCTCGCGTTGTCGACCGGCACGAGTATCCGGTCGACGCCCGGAAACTGCGAGAAGCGGGCCGGTCCGTCGAGCGTCGCGAGACTGATACGCCAGTCTACGTTGCCGTCGGCGTCGATGCGGTTGGCGATCGTTCGCGTGACGCCGGCGCCGTTCGCCCAGGCTTCAGGCTCGACTTGCGCGCAATCGACAAACCTGACGGACGGGTAGTGCGATGCCGACGATGCACTCCCGCTGGAGGAACGCGGTGCAGGCACGCGCGGGACGCCGCCCTGCCCGGAATCCGGGTGCGTCATGCGCCACCCCCGGCGTCGATGTGACGTTCGAGGGCAGCCATCACGTCGAACAGGTCCCCCACGAAGCCCACGTCCGCGAACGAGAAGATGGGCGCATCCGGATCCTTGTTGACGGCGACGATCAGCTTCGAATCCTTCATGCCTGCCAGGTGCTGAATGGCCCCGGAGATCCCGAATGCGAGATAGGCGTCGGGGGCGACGGTCTTGCCGGTTTGCCCGACCTGGATCGCGTTCGGTGCGTAGCCGGCATCGACCGCGGCACGTGATGCGCCGAGGGCTGCGCCGACACGCGACGCGAGCGTGCCGAGCCGCGCCATGTTCTCGCTGGACGCGAGCCCACGCCCGCCGGACACGACGATCGGCGCATTCGCGAGATCGATGCCGGCTGTCTGGGCGCCGTTGCGTTCGACGAGCGTGGTCGCGGCGAATGAGGGCGGCGCATCCACGGAATCGATCGGTGCCGGTTCCGCTCGCGCGCCCGCCGCCGCGAACGACGATGCCCGCACGGTCGCAAAGGTCGTCTCGCGTGCGCTTTCGACGGTCGCGACGATGCTTCCCGCATACCAGCCACGCACGAAGCGCCCGTCGTTCGCAATGCCGGTGACGTCCGCGACGAACGCCGCACCGGTGAGCGCCGCGGCCCGCGGCAACGCATTCCGGCCCAGCGTGCGATGGGCGGCCGCGATCAGTGTGTAGCGCGACGCCAGCCCGGCCAGCAGCGCGGCGAGACTTTCTGGCGTGAGGGCGCCGGAAGCGTCTGGCAGATCGGGCCGGAGCACTTGGTCTATGCCGTCGATCAGCGCGGCTTCCGCAGCGGTCGCGGGATCGAGTACCAGCACGTCGACGGGATGCCGGCGTGCCGTTGCGGCAGTCACGACGCGCCGGACCGTATCCGGCAGCGTATGGTCGGCCGTGGTTTCGGCGATGACGAGCGTTCTCATGCGGAGACTCCTGTATGGGCAAAGACGTCGTGTGCCGCGAGCGCGGCGATCAGTGCGTCGATGTCGGCAACGCGGTGACCCGAGCGCTGTACGGTGGGCTCGTCGAGTTGCACTGCGCGCGACGACGGTGCGAGGTCGACTGCGAATCGCGTGGCGGGAACGATTGCGAGCGGCTTCTGCTTGGCCTTGACGATGCTCGGCAGCGTCACGCGTCGCGGTTCGGCCAGGCGCAGGTCGGCGCTCACGACGGCGCGGCCGGTCAGCCGCCAGGTTGCGGTGCCGCTGTCGTCGCCGCATGTGACGCGCCAGCCGTCGCCTTCGGGCGCGAGAGCGGTCGCGTCGAGACCTTGCGGCCAGCCGAGCAGGCCGGCGAGCATGGGCGCGACGCCGCCGGTGTCGTCGTCGATCGCCTGCTTGCCGCAAAGCACGAGGTCGTAAGGCGACGTGCCGAGGTATGCGTGGAGCAACCGTGCGACGCCCAGCGAGTCGAGCGACGCGGCGACGTCGCCGGTGTCGATCAGGATCGCGTCGTCGGCGCCCATGGCCAGGCCGGTGCGCAGCACGTCCTGGCAAGCGGCCGCGCCGCACGTGACGACGCTCACCTGGGCGGCATGGCCTGCCTCGCGCAGGCGCAGCGCCATCTCGAGCGCGCATTCGTCGAACGGGTTGATGGACATCTTGAGGCCGGTCGTCTCGATCGAGCCGGTTGAACCGACCCGCACGCGCACGTTCGGATCGACGACGCGCTTGACGGGCACCAGTATCTTCAGGGGCATGGGAATGTCTCGTCGAAAGGATGAAGATCAGGACACGGCGCCGAGGCCATACTTGCCGGTGAGCAAGGCGCCGGTCGCAAAGCGTTCGAGCGAGTAAGGGGCGAGCGACACGTCGGTCGGCTGTCCGAGCGCATGCTGTGCGAGCAGTTTGCCGATGCCGGGCGACAGCTTGAAGCCGTGGCCCGAGAAACCGAAGCCAACCACGAGTCCGTCGATGTCGCCGACGTTGCCAAGCACCGGGTTCCAGTCGGGGGTCACGTCGTAGACGCCGGTCCACGACGACGCGAGCCCGGCTGTCTCGTAGGCGGGAAAGCGTTCGGCGACCTGCGCACCGACTTCGGCGACGTAATCCAGCGAAATGTCGCCCTGTTCGGTTTCCGGCGCATTCAGCGTCTCGCCGACGACGCCCTCGGAGACCAGCATCTGGCTGCCGCCATAGCTGCGGTAATAGAGCATGCCGGGCGAGCCCAGGTCCTTGAACGCCGGCATCTGGAACGAATATCGTGCGTCGCACTCGAGCGCCAGCACGGTGTGCCGTTCCGGTTTCACGGGTAGCGGGACATCGATCCAGCCGGACAGCTCCGGGGTCCAGATGTTCTGCGTACTGATCAGCGTGCCGCACATGAAGCGGCCGGCACTCGTGTCGACGCCGACGATGCGGCGGCCGTCACGCACGACCCCCGTGACGGTCGTGCCTTCGAGAATCTTCACGCCGCGCCGGCGTGCCGATTTCGCGAAGCTAGTCGCGACGAGATAGGCGTCGGCGAAGCCCGCTTCCGGCTCGAAGCCGATCAGCGCCGCGTCGTCGAACCGTGCGATCGGCAGGCGGGCACGTGCGTCGTCCCGATCGAGCAACTGCACCTCGATGTCCATCGCGCGTTGCGCGTCGAGCGACGCGCGCAGCGGCTCGAGCTTCGCCCCCTCCGGCGCGCAGATCATGTAGCCGCACTTGACGAGCCCGCACGACGCCTCGTCGTCGCCGACGTATTCGGCGAAGTTGTTGAAGGCCGACCACGACGAGCGCGCCAGCTCGACGTTCTGACGGACCGAATAATGCGTGCGCAGCAGGCCGGACGATTGCGACGTGGTGCCGGCGCCGATCATGCCCCGTTCAATGACGAGCACGTTGCGTGCGCCGAGCGACGCAAGATGATGCGCGACCGACGTGCCGATCACGCCGGCACCGATCACGATGAAGTCGAAGTGGCTCATGGCTTCCCTCTGGATGGACGACGTGCCGATTCTAGGGAGCCGCGGTGCCGCCGAATTTTGTATTAGGCAAACTTATGCAACGTGCCCGGAAGTGCTCATCCTGCGTCCGGGCGGGCCGAATCGGCGCACCATGCGTTCCGTATTGCCGGAATGGACGCCGCCGCCACTGGAGCCGCTATGCGACGCACCCTATCGCCTATCGACCTGCGTGCCCTGCAGGCCTTCGTCGCCGTGTGCGAGACCGGTTCGATGACCGCCGCGGCCAGGCGGATCGGGGTCAGCCAGAGCGCGATCAGCCAGGCGATTTCCGCCCTCGAGCGCGAACAGGGGACGGTGCTGTTCGATCGGGACAGCCGCCCGCCGCGCCCCAATCTCGCCGGCCGGGCATTGCTGGAACTGGCCGGCCCGCTGCTCGAGCATGCGCAGATGGTCAGCACGCGCGTCGGCGATGCGTCGGACGCGGGCCGGGTGCCCGTGCGGCTCGGCTGCGTCGACTCGTTCGCGGCGACGGTCGGCCCGGAACTGATTCGCGCGGTGTCGGGCACGTCGCGACAGATTTCGATGTGGTCCGGGATCACGCCGGGTTTGAGCAAGCAATTGCATGACCGGGAGATCGACGTCGCCGTATGTACGCAGACCACGCTCAGCGACGCGCGTATCGTCGAAGTCCCGTTGTTCTCCGAAGCATTCGTCGCGGTCGTCGCGCGCGCGCATCTGGCCGGGCGCCCGCAGGCCGACTGGCGAACGCTGGCCGCGGAACTGCCGTTGATCCGTTACACCGCACGTTCCGTGATCGGCCAGCAGGTCGAGCGATTCGCGCGCCATCTCGGCATTGATAGCCCGAGGCGCTTCGAATTCGACGCGACGGATCCGCTGCTGAGCCTGGTTGCCGCCCGGCTCGGCTTCGCGATCTCGACGCCGCTGTGCCTGTGGCAGGCGCGCCATTACCTCGGCGACGTCGTGGTCGTGCCGCTGCCGGGCGGCCGGCTCGGCCGGCGCGATTTCTTTCTCCTGCACCGACAGGGCGAGTGGGAGGACTTCGTCACGGAGATCATCGAGCTGACGCGCGGCGTGCTCGACCATTCGATCCGGCCGGCGCTCGCGCGCGCCGTGCCGCAGTTACCCGAAGATGCATTGCTTTGATTCGTACGGAGTGCTCGATGAGTGACCTATACACGCTGCAACGCGGCGATGCGCCGCTGCTGATTTCGATTCCGCACCTGGGAACGGCGATACCCGCGCCGTTGCGCGACGCGTACACCGACCGCGCGCTGACACTCGCCGATACCGACTGGCACCTCGACCGACTGTACGCGTTCGCGACCACGCTCGGCGCGACGATGCTCGGTGCGACGGTTTCGCGTTACGTGATCGACCTCAATCGTCCGTCGGACGACGAGAGCCTGTACCCCGGCCAGACGACGACGGGCTTGTGTCCGACCGAAACGTTTCGGGGCGAGCCCGTCTATCGCGAAGGATGCGAACCGGATGCGGCGGAGAAAGGTCGCCGGGTCGACGCATACTGGCAGCCGTACCACATGGCGCTGGCGGCCGAGCTGGCGCGGCTGCGCGAGCGTCACGGGCACGTGCTGCTTTGGGAAGCGCACTCGATCGCGAGCCTGCTGCCGCGGCTGTTCGACGGCAAGCTGCCCGACCTGAACATCGGCACGCAGGACGGCAGGACCGTTGCGCCGTCCGTGCAGGCCGCGGTCGAGCGCGAGGCTGCCGCAAGCCCGTTCACGTGGGTCGCCAACGGTCGCTTCAAGGGCGGCTTCATCACCCGCTCGTCCGGCCGGCCGTCACACGGCGTGCACGCGATCCAGCTGGAGATGTGCCAGTCGACCTACATGGACGAAGCTCTCCCGTTCGCCTACGACACCGAACGCGCGGCCCGCGTGCAGCCGACCGTGCGCCGGATGATCTGCGCGGCGCTGGATGCGCTGGCGGCACTGCCGCGGCTCACAGCATAAGGAACGCTGATACATCTTCGTAATCAGGGTTCCCGTATCAGTGCGACGTTGCACCGAAGTTGGCGTGGCGCTGCACCCGCAGCACGCAGGGAGCGGGTTCTCACCCGCTGACGCACGGGTGCCATCTCGCCCGAAGTGTTTATTCACGGGAATCTTTGATTCCTGTAGATAAACCTGGCACGAGGCTTGCATTATCTCTCGCGACGGGAGGGTCATTCGTCGGCAGGGGGGCCGTAGACGAAGATCGACAGGAACTGGATCGGGGTCTTGATCAGGCGTTCCGGGCCGTGCGGTACGTCGGCGCGGAACGTCAGGGTGTCGCCCGGATGCAGGATGTAGGTCTGCTGACCGTGCCGGTATTCGATCACGCCCTTGAGCATGTGGATGAACTCGGTGCCGGGATGCTCGAAGACGGGAAAGCGTTCCGCCTGGTCCTCCATCGTGATCAGGAACGGCTCGAAGGTTTTACGCGGACCCTGGTCGTAGGCGAGCAGATGGTAGGTGTGGCCGCTTTTCGTGCCTTTCCGGACGACTTCCATGCCAGCGCCCTTCTTCACGAGCTGGGCGCCGCCCTGCGGGACGTCGAAGTTGCGGAACAGCACGGCCATGGAGACGCCGAGCGCCTGGGCAATGCGGTGGAGTACGTCGAGACCGGTCGAGGTCTGTGCGTTTTCGATCTTCGACAGCATGCCGCGGCTGATGCCGGCCTGTTCGGCGACCTGGGCGATGGTCAGGCCGTGGCTCTGGCGAAGCTCGCGGATGGTCGACCCGAGATAGCGTTCGAGCGGGGTCTTGCTGTCGTCAGCGGTATGCATCGTCGACCTCGGCAAAAGGGGCAAGGGTAGCAGATTGCGGCGTGCGCGCCGGCACGGTCGGGACCGCCGGCGTGCGCACCGCAAGTTTCATATAGGGAATTATTGTTTCACAACAATAAATCCCTTCGCATGCAGAAGGCGTGATCGCAGCGTACCGGACGCGGTGCTTGCCTCATGTCGCGCAATTGGGCCGCTCGCCAGCCGGGCGGATTCCACAAACCAGTGAACGCAGCAGTTGCAAGGAGAGACGATGAACCTGAACGATGCGAGCCCGTTGCCAGTCAACGCACTCGGAAGCGTACCGCGCTTCGATTCGGTGGACGAAGCGCAGACATACCTTGCGCAACACGGTGTGAAATATGTGCTCGCGCAATTCGTCGACATTCACGGCGTGGCCAAGGCGAAATCGGTGCCGGTCGCGCATCTGGGCAGCGTGCTGACCGCGGGCGCGGGTTTCGCGGGCTTTGCGATCTGGGGTGTCGGCATCGAGCCGAACGGGCCGGACTACATGGCGGTCGGCGATCTCGCGACGCTGACGCCGGTGCCGTGGCAGTCCGGGCTCGCGCGCATCGCGTGCGACGGTCACGTCGACGGCGTACCGTGGGCGTTCGATTCACGCGTGACGCTGAAGAAGCAGGTTGCCCGCCTGACCGAGCGCGGATGGACGCTTTTTACGGGCCTCGAGCCCGAATTTTCGCTGCTGAAGCGCTCCGCGTCGGGCACGCTCGAGCCTTGCGATCCGAGCGATACGCTGGCGAAGCCCTGCTACGACTACAAGGGGCTGTCCCGCACGCGCGTGTTCCTGGAAAAGCTCACCGAATCGCTGCGCGCGGTCGGCATCGACGTCTACCAGATCGACCACGAGGACGCGAACGGGCAGTTCGAGATCAACTACACGTATACCGACTGCCTGACGTCGTGCGATCACTACGTGTTCTTCAAGATGGCCGCGTCAGAAATCGCGAACGAGCTCGGAATGATCTGTTCGTTCATGCCGAAACCGTTCGCGAACCGCCCGGGCAACGGCATGCACATGCACATGTCGATCGGCGACGGCAAGCGCAACCTGTTCGCCGACGCCGACGATACGCTCGGCATGGGCCTGTCGGCACTCGGCTACCGGTTCACGGCGGGCCTTCTCGCGCATGCGTCCGCGCTGGCGGCGCTCTGCAACCCGACGGTGAACTCGTACAAGCGCCTCGTCGTCGGGCGCTCGCTGACCGGCGCGACCTGGGCGCCGGCCTACATCAGCTACGGCGACAACAATCGCTCGACCATGGTGCGGATGCCAGGCGGCCGGATCGAACTGCGTCTGCCGGACGGCGCATGCAACCCGTATCTCGCGACGGCGGCCGTGATCGCCGCCGGGCTCGACGGCATCGACCGCGACCTGTCGCCGGGTGCGCCGGCGAACGAGAACCTGTACGAGTGGCCTGCGCAGAAACTTCGCGACCACGGCATCGGCGTGCTGCCGCAAAACCTTGGCGAGGCGCTCGACGCGCTCGAGGCCGACCGGACGATCTGCGATGCGCTCGGGCCGGTGGTCGACGAGTTCATCAAGCTCAAGCGAATGGAATGGCTGGAATACATGCGCCACGTATCGGACTGGGAAATCAAGCAGTACGTCGAATTTTTCTGAGGAGCAGGCAACATGTGTGGAATCGTAGGATTGCTGGTCAAGACGCCGGCGTTGCGCGACCGGCTCGGCGAGCTGATGGTGCCGATGCTGATCGGCATGACCGAACGTGGCCCGGATTCGGCCGGTCTCGCGGTGTTCGGCGACGCGGTCGAGCCGAACCAGCGCAAGCTGAGCCTGTACTCGGGCTTTACGGATGAAGGCGAGCATTTTCCGTGGGACGTGCTGCTCGATCGGCTGAAGGCGTCCGTCGACGCCGCGGCGCGTGTCGATGCGAAGGGAAACCACGCGGTGCTGACCGTCCACGCGCAGGCCGACACGGTCAGGCACTGGCTGAACGAGCATTACCCGCGCGTGTACCTGCTGTCGGCCGGGCGCTCGATCGACCTGTACAAGGACATCGGCCTGCCCGCGGAGATCGCCGCGCGTTACGCGTTCGGCGGCCTCAAGGGCTCTCACCTGGTCGGCCATACGCGGATGGCGACCGAGTCCGCGGTGACGCCGGATCGCGCACATCCGTTTACGGCCGGCGAGGACTTCTGCCTGGTCCACAACGGCTCGCTGTCGAACCCTTATGGCGTGCGCCGGAAGCTGGAGCCGAAGGGCATTCATTTCGATACCGACAACGACACGGAAGCGGCGTGCCGCTTCCTCGAATGGCGACTGCGCGAGGGCGACACGCTGCCGGTCGCACTGCAGAAGGGCTTCGAGGAGCTCGATGGCTTCTACACGTTCCTGATGGGGACGCCCACCGAGCTGGCGCTGATTCGCGACCCGTTCGCATGCAAGCCGGCCGTCGTCGCCGAGAACGACGACTATGTCGCGATCGCGTCGGAATTTCGCTCGCTCGCGCATCTGCCGGACATCAGGAACGCCAAGGTATTCGAACCCGCACCCGAGGAGATGTACGTATGGAACGCATGACATTCGACCTTGAGCACGCAACCGTCAGGGACGTCAACCAGTACCTGCACGGCAGCGCGGACGTGCTCGACGGGCAGGCGATCGTCGTGGCCTCGCCGAACGGTGCGCACAACATCGCGGTCGGCGTGGACGCCGACGTGACCGTGACGATCGATGGCCACGCCGGCTATTACGCCGGCGGCATGAACCAGCGCGCGACGATCGTCATCGAGGGCAGCGCCGGGACCGGCGTCGCGGAAAACATGATGAGCGGCAAGGTGCACGTGAAGGGTTTCGCGTCGAACGGCGCGGGTGCCTCCGCGCACGGCGGGCTGCTCGTGATCGATGGCGATGCCGGGTTGCGTTGCGGCATCTCGCTGAAAGGCGGCGACATCGTCGTCGGCGGGTCGGTCGGCAGTTTCTCCGCATTCATGGCCCAGGCGGGCCGGATGGTGATTTGCGGCGACGCGGGCGACGCACTGGGCGATTCGCTCTACGAAGCGGTGCTCTACGTGAAGGGTGAAGTGAAGTCGCTCGGCGCGGACGCGCAGTTCGAGCCGATGGCCGACGCGGACTTCAGTGCCGTCGCGGCGCTGCTCGATGCGGCCGGGCTCGACCACGATCCGCGCGCGTTCAGGCGCATCGCTTCGGCCCGCACGCTCTACCACTGGAACGCCGACGCGAACCAGGAATATTGAATCCACGCTCCATCGAGGCAACGCCATGGAAGTCAAACCCATTCATTTCGCCCGCTTGCAGCAGGAAGAGTCATACGGCTACGACCGCAAGACGATCGACTACATCCACACGGCCGCCCAACGCGGCCTGTACGAGATTCGCGGCCTCGGGGCGAAGCGTCACGTACCGCACTTCGACGATCTGCTGTTCCTCGGTGCTTCGCTGTCGCGCTACCCGCTCGAAGGCTATCGCGAGAAATGCACGACGCAGACCGTGCTCGGCACGCGCTTCGCGAAGAAGCCCGTCGTGCTCGACATCCCGATCACCGTGGCCGGGATGAGCTTCGGCGCGCTATCGGCGAACGTCAAGGAAGCGCTGGGCCGCGCGGCGACGGCGGCCGGCACGTCGACGACGACCGGCGACGGCGGGATGACGCAGGAGGAGCGCCGTTCGTCGAAGACGCTCGTCTACCAGTGCCTGCCGTCGCGCTACGGCTTCAATCCCGACGACGTGCGCCGCGCCGATGCGATCGAGGTCGTGATCGGGCAGGGTGCGAAGCCGGGCGGCGGCGGCATGCTGCTCGGACAGAAGGTCAATCCGCGCGTGGCGTCGATGCGCACGCTCCCGGCGGGCGTCGACCAGCGCTCGGCGAGCCGCCATCCGGACTGGACCGGCCCGGACGATCTCGCGATCAAGATCCAGGAACTGCGCGAGATCACCGACTGGGAAAAGCCGATCTACGTGAAGGTCGGGGCAACGCGCACGTTCAACGACGTGAAGCTCGCGGTGCATGCGGGCGCGGATGTCGTCGTGGTCGACGGGATGCAGGGCGGCACGGCGGCAACCCAGACCTGCTTCATCGAGAACGTGGGCATTCCGACGCTGGCGGCGGTCCGTCAGGCCGTCGCCGCGCTCGAGGACCTGAACATGAAGGGGCAGGTTCAACTGATCGTGTCGGGCGGCATTCGCACCGGTGCGGACGTCGCCAAGGCGCTCGCGCTCGGCGCGGATGCCGTCGCGATCGGCCAGGGGGTGCTGATGGCGCTCGGCTGCAACAGCGAATCGTACTTCCAGGACGGCATGCTGCATTCGGCTGCGGCAGATTACGCGGCGCTGCATACGTCGCCGGGTTTCTGCCACCACTGTCATACCGGCAAGTGCCCGGTGGGCGTGACGACACAGGACGCGGTGCTCGAAAAGCGTCTCGAGCCGGAAGAGGGCGCGCGTCGTGTGCGCAATTACCTGAAGACGCTGAACATGGAGCTGACCACCATCGCGCGCGCCTGCGGCAAGCAGAACGTTCATCACCTGGAGCCGGAAGATCTCGTCGCGCTGACGGTCGAAGCGGCCGCGATGGCGCGCGTGCCGCTGGCCGGCACGTCGTGGATTCCGGGCGAGCGGTCATGACCGCGGTGTGACGGTGCGCGCGACATGGCGCCGCGCAGTAGCGGGCGGCGTCATGTCGTCGGTCGCTTCAGACGCCGCGACCCGCTCGGTGCCTCCGTGCGGTGTCGCGGTCATTCCCGATTTTGCTGGTTCGTCATCGGTTATCGCGTGCATCGCGGGGCGGTGCGTGCCTTGCTTCGAGGAAACGACATGAAAAAGACGATTGGCTGGATTCTGTGCGCGTGGCTCGCATTGCTGGCGCTACCCGTGTTCGCGGATGACAAGGTGGCGGCGGTGCCGGTGCCGAACAAGGGCGACACCGCGTGGATGATCGTCGCGACGCTGCTCGTCGTGATGATGGCGGCACCCGGGCTCGGCCTTTTCTACGGCGGAATGGTGCGGGCGAAGAACATGCTGTCGATCCTGATGCAGACGCTCGTGGTGTTCTGCCTGCTCGGCGTTCTGTGGGCGGTATACGGTTACAGCATCGCGTTCACCGAAGGCAACGCGTTCTTCGGCGGGCTCTCGAAGGCGTTCCTGGTCGGCATCACGCCGGATTCGACCGCCGCGACCTTCAGCAAGGGCGTCGTCATTCCGGAGTTCATCTACGTGTCGTTCCAGCTGACGTTCGCCGCGATCACGCCCGCGCTGATCGTGGGGGGCATCGCCGAACGCGCGAAATTCTCCGCGGTGCTGGCGTTCATGGTGCTGTGGTTCACCTTCTCGTACCTGCCGATTGCGCACATGGTCTGGTACTGGGCGGGCCCGGACGCTTACACGAGCGCCGCGGCGGCCGACAAGGCCGGCGCGACGGCCGGCTTCTTGTTCCAGAAGGGCGCGATCGATTTCGCAGGCGGCACCGTGGTGCATATCAATGCAGGCATCGCGGCGCTGGTCGGCGCGATCATGATCGGCAAGCGGGCGGGGTTCGGCAGGGAGACGATGGCGCCGCACAATCTGACGATGACGATGATCGGCGGGTCGCTGCTGTGGGTCGGCTGGTTCGGATTCAATGTGGGCTCCGCGCTCGAGGCAAGCGGCGCGGCGACGCTCGCATTCGTCACGACGCTTTTGGCAACCTGTGCGGCGACGGTGTCGTGGACCTTCGTCGAATGGTCGCTGAAGAAGAAGCCGTCCATGCTCGGCGCGGTGTCCGGCGCGATCGCGGGGCTGGTCGTGATCACCCCGGCATGTGGGTTCGTCGGGCCGATGGGCGCGATCGCGATGGGGTTGATCGCGGGCATCGTCTGCTATTGGGGCGTCAACGGGCTCAAGCGCCTTCTCGGTGTCGACGATTCGCTCGACGTATTCGGCGTCCACTGCATCGGCGGCATCGCGGGTGCGCTGCTCACCGGGGTATTCGCGTCGCCGTCGCTGGGCGGAACCGGGATCTACGACTACGTGGGGAACAAGGTCGCCGACTACCACATCGGCGAGCAACTGATTGCGCAGTGCTGGGGCGTCGGGACCTCGCTCGTGTGGTCGGCGGTCGTGTCGGTTGCCGCATTCAAGCTGGTCGACATGACGATCGGTCTGCGTGTCGACGGTGAGCGCGAACGTGAGGGTCTCGACGTCAGTTCGCACGGGGAGACGGCTTACCATTCGTGACGATCGCGTAGCCGCAAGCGCGCATTGTGCGCCGGTTCGCCGCCCCTATCCGGGGCGGTTGAACTGCATCGGTTGTCAAACGGGGCGGCGGGATCGATTAAGGGAGAGCATCGACGGATGACTGAATTCGGCGGTGGATTCAACCGGTCGATGCAACACACTAGACGCTGCGTAAGCAGTGGAGGTGTTGCAAATGAAACAGCG
>NZ_QTPU01000060.1:0-15451 GCF_003857805.1 Burkholderia sp. Bp9099 | reverse complement strand
CTATCTCAGCCCCATCGAGTACCGTGAAAGCCTCGGGTTAGCAACGTAAATCAGTCCAAGAAAATAGCCGCATCCCCGGTGGGTCAAGATTCGGTGGAAATCAACAGTTGCTGCACCCAGCGGCGCAGCACCGTCTCGCCGACGCCGACCGAACGGCTCGCCTCTGAAAAGTTATAGCCCTGGTCAAGCACCAGGCTGGCTACTTGCTGTTTGAACTAGGGGGAAAACGAACGACGTTGCTTCGGCATCAGACACCTCTCCATGGCGAGCATTCTCGCCTAAATCAGTGTCCGGGTTCATTAGGCCACTACAGATGAAATGGCGTTGGGGAACACACAACGCAGACCAAGCTCGGAGGCGCCGACGTTTTGGTCGCTTCTGATTTACGTTAAATTTTCGTTTCCTAACTATGTACGCTGATTGTGCCTGTGTTTGCAGTGTCTTTACCTTCTTCGATCCTGCATGAAATCTTGCTTTCTCCTCGTTCTTTGCTCCGATAATTGTCTTTGACCGGTAATTGACCTGACGTCAATCCTCGCAACTGCGGCACTCCTTCGTGTCGCGTGCTACACGTGCAGAACGCGCGGCGCTGTGTAAGCCTGGGCTGGAAAAATTTCATCCGCCGACCCAGACAGCAGCGGCGAATGGGCAGCCGCGTGTACGCATTGACTGGCGCTCGCACACGTACTGCTTATCACGCCCGCGCCAGAGTTCAACCATTTGCGTCCCGCCGCCGAACCGCGCGCGGTGTGGCTCGCTGCCGTCAATCGGCAATTTAAGACCACAATGTTGCGCTATCACCTCGTCGCGGATTTCCTGCAGACCACCACGCCCGCGCGCAGTATTTTGGCTCACGTGTTCAGGCGGCGCGAATGGCGTGCACGTTGGACTGCGCGGCAGTCGCATCGGTGCTCACGCCGGTGAGATGCGGATCGAAGTAGCTCGCGGCGCTCATGCCGGGAATGTACTGGTCGGAGATGTAAGCGCGGCAGCGCTCCATGAACACTTGCGCGAGGCGCGGCTGTTTGGCCGGCGCATAAGTGGCAAGCCCCAGCAGCATCGGTCTGTGTTCGCCCGCGAGGCGCAGGCGCGCAAAACGCTTGCCGTCGAGTGACTGATTCGACTTCGGGCGTACGTTGAAGAGCGCATAGCCGATGCCGTTGCAGACCAGCGAGCGCACGACGTCTTCCGAGCGCGAGCGCGCGACGATATTCGGCTCCACGCCCGCCTGCGCGAACAGCGAGAAAAAATAGTCGCGGCTCATGGGCAAGTCGAGCAATACCATTGGCAGCGGCGCGAGTTCGCCGAGCGTCACCGCGTTTTGCTGCGCGAGCGGATGCACTTCGTTGACGATCACGTGCGGCGGCAACTGGCACAGCACCTCGAATTGCACTTCGTTGCTCAATTCCAGGTCGTAGGTAATGGCGACATCAATCTCGCCGTTACGGAGCTTTTCCATCAGATCGCGCTGATCGCCTTCCACGAGTTGCAGATCGATCTTACTGAACGCGCGCTTGAAACCGAAGATGACCTCGGGCGCGATCATTGGCGTGAGCGACTGGAAGCAGCCCACGCGCAGCACGCCTTGCATCGCCTCGCTGGAATCGGAAGCGATCTCATAGAGCCTGGACGCGCGGTCGAGCAATTGCTCGCATTCCTGCGTAACCTGAGCGCCTATGGGCGTGAGCGTCATGCCCTTCGACGGATGGCGGATGAACAGTTGAATGCCGAGTTCCGTTTCCATATGCGCGATGGCCGCGGAAATGGACGGCGCGGAGATATGAATCTGATTGGAGGCGATGGCGATGCTGCCGTATTGGGCGGCCGCCAGGAAATACTCCATTTGGCGAAGGGAAATCCGATTTAGCATGAGCAGGACCAGGGACATACGTGAGGGAACGCCACCGGAACCAAGTCCAGCACAGGCAAGCCGATCTTCGCATAAAGCAAGAATCGGCGTTATCTCGTCAAAAATCGCCGGGTACGCCGAAGCTCGGCGCAGCGCGCGGGTCGCGGGCACGCGTGATGTAGTCGTTCACCTGGGGCGCGTACACCTGCCATGCGGCGTGCAGCATTTCCACCGGGGCTTCCTCTACCCAGTCCATGCGCAGATCCACCATCGGCCAATCCAGTTCGCCGTACACCAGCAAACCGGCCGAGTGAACTGGCCCTTCTTCACCACCTGCCGCTTCGCCCGCGAGTAGCGCCAGCATCAAACGCTCGGCGAGCGGCCCCGTGCTGTGCTCGAACGCGGCGAGCATGGCGGCGGGTACGTCGCGCGAGGCGAGCATGTTGCCCGCGCACGCGGCGTGTTCGCCGGTGACGCTCGCGAGCGTGCCGAGCGCGTTGGCGCCGGTAAAGACGGTCGGTGTGCCATGCGCGTCGATTGCCATCAATTGACGGTAGTCGACGAACGGCTGTCGGCGCAGTCGTTCGAGCGCCTCGGCGGGCGTGTGTCCGGCCGCCATCAGGTCGAGCGCCTGCGGGCCGAGCGACGGGTCGGTGATGTTCTGGCTGGCCGCCGCGCCCACGCCCGCGCGGCCGCGAATGCAGCGAGCCGCCACTGCGGGCGACGACGAGGCCACCGCCGCGCCGAACTGGCCGGTTTGCGGGCAGCGCGCAATGATCGAGAAGGTCATGAGGATTGCCTCAAGGTCGTGTGTCAGTCGGAGGTCTATGGCGGATCAATCGGGGATCACAGCGGTGGCGTCGACTTCCACGAGCCATTCGGGACGCGCGAGCGCTGAGATCACGATGCCCGTGGAAACGGGGAAAACGCCCTTGAGCCATTTGCCGACTACGCGATACACCTCCTCGCGGTAGCGCGGGTCGGTGATGTAGACGGTGATCTTGCAGATGTCGGCGAGTTCGCCGCCCGCTTCGCCGAGCAGCATGGCGATGTTCGACATGGCCTGTTCGGCCTGCCCCGCCGCGTCGCCAATGCACACGCTCTCTGAGGTGTCAAGGTTCTGCCCGATCTGGCCGCGCAGGAACACGAACTGGCCGCGTGCGACCACGGCCTGGCACAAATCGTTGTCGAGCTTCTGTTCGGGGTAGGTGGCTTGGGTGTTGAAGGTGCGGATACGTTTGTGTTTCATGGCACGAATGGGTTGGGTTGACTGGGATCGACGCGATAGCGTCGCCGCATCGTGGCGAAACGGAGCGCGCGCTTGCGATGGATCAGATAGTCACCGAGACCCGCGACGCTGCCTATTTGGTTTTTCCAGGGCGGTGTCTCAGCTTTTCCGAAAGTGTGCAGGCGGCACGAGCGTTCGCAACCGTTCACGTTAGAGAAAAATCGGACGTCAGGAATTGCGAGTCATGCCTGCAGAAAAGGCAACTTGGTGATCAAGATCAACTCTTTCACTATTCACGTGTACCTGAACACACCGCAAACCGGGCGTCTGGCCAGCACACGACGCGATTCATCCATCAACCTACGGGATTTAGAGTGATCAAGACACTATTCACAGCCAGCATTGCGTTCGGCGCACTGATCGCGGGCACCGCGAACGCCGAAGACGCGCTCGTCGTTAGCACCTGGGGCGGCAACTTCCGCGACATGATCGACCAGACGGTCGGCCGGGAGTTCACCAAGGAAACCGGCGTGCCGGTGAAGTACGTGACGGGCGGCACTATCGACCGTCTGAACAAGGCCAAGCTCGCCAAGACGCCAGAAAGCGACGTGACAGTCACGACTTCGCAGGTCGGCTGGCTCTACGCCAATAGCAATCTGTTCGAGAAGCTCGACACGAGCAAGCTGCCGAACTACGCGCACCTCATGGATCAGGCGAAGATCAGCCCGTATCACATCGGCACGTGGGCGTATGTCTACACCATCGGGTATCGCACCGATATGGTTCCACCGGGCATGAAGTTCGACAGCTGGAACGACCTGTGGAATCCGGCGCTCAAGGGCAAGCTTTCGGCGCCGGACTGGGATCCGAGCCACATCATCACGGTCGCGGCCGTGCTTTCGGGCGGCGACGCGAAGAACTGGCAGAAGGGCGAGGACAAGCTCAAGGCGCTCAAACCGAACTTCAAAGCGTTCTACACCGACGACGCCAACGGCGAGCAGCTAATTCAAACGGGTGAAACGCCGGTCGAAGTGCTGCTCTCGATGAACGCTTACTACCAGATCGGTCAGGGTGTACCACTCAAGGTGGTGATTCCGAAAGAAGGTGCGGTGCTCGGCATCGACACCATGGGCATCATGAAAGGCTCGAAGAAGGCAGCGCTGGCCTACAAGTTTATGAATATCGCGCTGTCACCAGCGGTGCAGGCCAAGATCGTCGCGATGGAAAAAGCGAGTCCGGTGGTCGACAACGCCACCGTGGCCCCGGCCGATGCCGCGCTGCCTGGCGTGTTCACGACGCGCTCGCAGTGGGACAAGCAGACCATTGTGATCGACTCGAAGTTGCGCGCGGAACTCACGCCCGAATGGCGCAAGTGGTTCACCGAAAACATCATGAACTAAGCGTGGTTTCGCGATATCGCGTTACATCAGCCCCGAACGCACTCGTGGCTTTCGGGGCGTCGCGCGAGCAGCCTTTCCGTATCAGCGAAGCAGGAACAGCAAACACTAGCGATTGATACCATGAATATGTATAGCAGGCTGAAGGGATGGCTGATCTCGCCCGCGGTGATCGTGGCTATCGGCACATGTTCGGCCTTGATGACCGTATTGCAGTTTAGCCTGCGCACTTATGTTCCGGGCTCGCTCGACGTGGGCGGCTTCACACTGGACAATTTCTCCGGGCTCATGAAGTCCATCTATTTGAGCGCTCTGGGCAATACGCTCTGCCTGAGCGTAGAAACGATGGTGTTTTCGCTGCTGCTCGCGTATCCGCTCGCGTATGCGCTCGTGCGTGTGCGCAATCGCGCGCTCAAGTCGGTGATTCTCATCATGTCGCTCACGCCGCTATTTCTCGGCGAGATCGTGCGCACCTACTCGTGGACGGTAGTGCTCGGCAGCAACGGCTTCGTCAACACGGTGCTGCGCAAGCTCGGGCTGATCGAATGGCCTATCGACCTGATGTTCACGCATTTTGGCGTGGTGCTCGCGCTCGTGCACGTGACGATTCCCGTGACCGTGCTCATGCTCGGCGCCGCCATTTCGCACATCAACCGCGACTACGAGCGCGCGGCGCAGAGTCTGGGCGCGAATCCCGTGAAGATTTTCGTGACCGTGACGCTGCCGCTTTCCATGCCCGGCATTCTCGCGAGTTCGACCACGGCCTTCGCTTGGACATTCAGCGCGTTCGCCACGCCGCAGATGATCGGCGGGGGCCGCGTGCCGACACTTTCCACCTTGGTGTATCAGCTTGGCTTGTCTTCATTGAATTTTCCGCTGGCGGCGAGCCTCAGCGTTATCGGCCTCGCGCTCACCGCGGTTTCGTTGCTGGTATTCGGCAAACTCACCGTGCGCCTCAAACGGATTGGAGGACATTGAGATGAAAATCAGACACGGCTTGCCCTGGCCGTTGCGCGTTGCCGGCCCGCTGTTGATTGCGGCGATTCTCGCGTTCATGTTGTTGCCGGTCATCGTGGTGACGCTGGCTGCGTTCAACGACAAGGCGATACTTGCGTTTCCGCCCAAGCATTGGTCGCTGCAATGGTTCGCACGCGTGCTTACGTACTCCGACTTTCAGTCGGGCTTTCATTCGAGTCTGGTCGTCACGTTCTGGGCTTCCCTGATCGCACTGGTGATTGGCACGGGCATAGCCATTACGGTCAAGCGGCTCGACTTCAAGGGCAAGGACGCGCTGCAAGCCATCTTGATGATGCCGATGGTCGTGCCGCAATTCACGATCGGTTTGGGGCTGCTGATTCTGGTCGCTCAAGTCGGGCTCGATCGCGGCTATGCGATCCTCATTCTGTGCCACGTGATTCTGGTGCTGCCATTCGTGTTGCGCAGCGTTTATGTGTCGATGGAAAACCTCGACGAGCGGCTCGAACACGCGGCGGCCAGCCTTGGCGCGCCCCCCATGAAAGTACTGTTCACGGTGGTGGTGCCGCTGCTCGGGCCGGGCTTGTTCGGCGGCTGGCTGTTCGCGGCCATTCTGTCGTTCAACGAATTCACGGCCTCGCTGTTTATCACGACAGAAAGCACGCAAACGCTGCCCGTGACCATGTACAACTACGTGCGCGAGTTCGCTGATCCCACGCTGGCGGCGCTTTCCGTGGTGTATATCGTCGTGACGGCCAGTTTGCTCGCGTTCGCCAATTACTTCCTCGGTCTTGGCAAGATCCTGAATATCGAGGAAAGCCGTTGAGCGGCCACGCGCGAGAAGGACACTCATGATTTTCTCGGATGTGGCGAACTATCATCTCGCGGCGCGACGCTTTCTGCCGAAGTTCGCCTTCGGGTATCACGAGGGCGGTGCCGCAAGCGAACTCACGCTGCACCGCAATCGCGCCGCACTCAGGGCGCTGGCGTCGAGCCGCACGTGCTGCGCGACGCGCCCACGCTCGACACGTGCACGACGCTCGCGGGCCGCGCAGCGGCATGGCTCGCCGTGGTCTGACCCCGGGGCATCAGCGGCATATTTCGCCGCGACGCGGAAGAAGCGTGCGCGCCGCGCGCGTAGGGGTGCATCAGCGTGGAGAATTGCGCCGCGCCGGCGCGCGCCAGCTGATTCTGCGCGATACGGCGGTCCTGCCTCGCGCTCGATACCAAAGCGTGAGCGATGCGCGCCGCGGGTTCGAACACGATGTTGGTTGCACCGTGCTCCCGGATCACGTGGGACGGCAACCCGACGGTGTGCGTAGCCTGCTGGATCTGCTCGCGCAAACCGTGAGCGAAGCGCCGCGCAGGGCGGAAGTATTCGTCGATGGGAGCATTCGGCGCTGCAGCGATATCGCGAAGGCCGTGGCGTTGGGCGCGCATGGCGCGCTGCTCGGCCGCGCCCCCCTCTATGGACTCGCGGCGGCGGGGCGTTCTGGCGCCACCGACGTGCTCGCTATGCTGCACAAGGAATGCAGACTTGCATGCGTAGCTTGGGGGGCGCGGAACCCACTGATCTCACGCCCGCCTTGCTGGCCGTGCATGGCATGGCGGTGCAGGAAGCAGCCACGACGATCTAACCTTGCTCAATAACCGCGCCGCAAATCGACCTGACTTGTGAGGCTTTCCCCGCTGGACACGCACAGTAGATTGGCGGCGACCTGCCGAGCGGCCGAAGCGGGAATCGCCACGGAAGCGAGATGCGGTGTGATGAGTACATTCGGCATCGACCACAGCGGATCGTCGCTCGGCAGCGGCTCTTTCTCGAACACGTCGAGCGTGGCCGAACCGATATGACCGCTTTGCAACAACGCCGTGAGCGCAGGCTGATCGACGATCGCGCCGCGCGCCACATTAACGATGGCGGCGCCGCGGGGCAATTTCGAAAGCCGGGCGCGATCGAGCAAGCCGTGTGTATCGGCGGTAAGCGGCAACATGATGATGAGAATATCGGCCTGACCGAGCACGCTATCGAGCGTGTCCATGCCCGAGTGACACTGTACGCCGTCGATCTCGCGCCGGCTGCGCGACCAGCCGAGCACCGTCAAGCCCTGGCGTCGCAACTCGCTCGCGGCGAGCGCGCCCAGTTCGCCCAAACCGAGCACGGCCGCGCGAATGTCCTCGGGATTGCGCGGATGCCGGTACGCCCATTCGCCGCGCCGTTGCGCCGCTTCGAAATGCGGAATCTCACGCGCGTGCCGCAGTGTGGCGAACAGTACGTAGCTGGCCATCATGCGCGCCATGTTCGGATCACTGATGCGCGTGATCGGCACCTGCGCGGGCAAGTCGTCGCGCGCGGTGAGCGAATCGACGCCTGCGCCGAGATTGACGATCAGCTTCAGGTTCGTCATCGACTGGAAAAAGCCAGCGGGCGGTTTCCACACCAGCGCGAAGTGAATCTCGCGCGGATCGGTGACTTCGTTCGCGCGTACCACCCGCAAGCCGCGAAGCTGTGTTTGCAGTGCGCGCTTCCACGTGTCGAAGTCGTCGAAATTGCTATAAAAAACGAGCGTGCCGTGAGAGGTATCCTCGGGAATCATGCTCATACCGGGCGCTGGATCAAACGAGACATGGCCTCGATGGCAAACTCGTAGCCGTCGCCGCCCAAACCGGCGATCACGCCGTCGGCGGCTTTCGAAATATACGAGTGATGCCGGAAGCTCTCGCGGCGCCAGATGTTGCTCATATGCACTTCAACGATCTTTCCGGGGAAGGACAGCAGCGCGTCGAGAATGGGCACGGAAGAATAGGTCAGGCCCGCCGCGTTGATGATGATGCCGCTGGCCGTGCCGCGCGCTTCCTGAATCCAGTCGACCAGTTGGCCCTCCCAGTTCGATTGCACGAAATTTAGCATGAGCCCGAGCGAGGCGGCCTTCCCTTCGCAGCGAGCCTTGAGCGTGAGATAGCTGTCGCTGCCATACACGTGGTTGGTGTCGAGCCCGTAGAGATTCGCGTTGGGGCCGTTCAGAAACCAGACGGTTTGCGTCGAAGAAATGTCGGTCATGAGCGTGCGTTCAAAGCTCGTAAGGAAGTGTGACTTGCAGGGCGGGCAGCGCTTGAACCTGAGCATGCCAGCGCGCCGATTCGGGATGGGCGTCGCGCCATGCGAGTTCAGGAAAGCGGAAGTCAAGGTAGCCCAGCGAGCAGCCGAGCGTGACTTCGCCGATGGTGAGGTGTTCCGTGGCGAGCGCGGGCGCGTCTTTTTCAATCTCCGCAAGGCACGCGTGTACCTTCGTCAACTGCGCGGCGCGCCAGTCGTGCGATTGTTTTTCGGCCTTGCGCGCCGTGTATTCGTAGCGCGCTAGCAGGGCGGCGTCGAGCAGGCCGTCGCCGAGCGCCTGATGGCTAAGCGCGAGCCAACGCAGCGGGCCGCTCTGCGGAAACAAACCGTAGGCGGGCGCAAGACTGTCGAGATATTCGCAGATCACGCGGCTGTCGTAGAGCGCGTGCCCGTTGGCGAGAATCAACGTGGGCACTTTCGCGAGCGGATTGTGCGCGGCAATGCGGCTGTCGCGTACGATCGGATTCGCGGCGCTCGGCAGCAGCGCGATGCGTTCGGCGAGTCCCAACAGGTGCGCGCTGACCATGACCTTGCGGACATAGGGCGAAGTGGGCGCGTGGAGCAGTTGCATGTCGCTCATGGCACGAGCGCCAGTTTGCCGAACACGTCGCCGCATTCGAGCAGACGATGCGCTTCGGAAGCTTCGGCGAGCGCTAAGCGTTGGTGCACACGCGGACGCACGCGGCCGTCGGCGACGAGTGGCAGCACGTGGCGCTCGATGAGGCGCGCCATACGGGATTTTTCTTCGTCGGCTTGCGGGCGCAGCGTGGACGAATGCAGGCTCAGTTGCTTTTGCATGAGCGTCAGTAATTCGATGTTGACTTGCGAGCCCTGCAGGAACGAGAGGCTCAGATGACGTCCACCAAATGCGAGTGCGTCGAGATTGCGGCGCACGTACTCACCGCCGACCATGTCGAGCACGACGTCGACGCCGCGCCCCTGAGTGGCTTCGTCACATGCCGCGACGAAGTCGGTCTCGCGATAAGAGAGCGCGAGCGCCGCACCCATGTCGCGCAGCGTGTCGAGCCGGTCGCTGCGTGCGGCCGTGGCGATGACGGTCGCGCCCGCCGCGTGCGCCATGCGAATCGCAAGGGTGCCGATACCGCCGGCCGCGCCGTGAATCAGCACGGTTTCGCCCATCTTGAGTGCGCCGAGTTCGAACAGGTTGTGCCAGATGGTGAACAGGCCTTCGGGTAACGCGGCGGCTTCAGCGTCGTCGAGCGTGGCGGGCACGGGCAGGCAGTGATTCGCGTCGGCGAGGCACCACGGCGCGTAACCGCCGCCGGGCAACAGTGCCATGACGCGCGCGCCCGGTGCGAAGCGGTGCACGCCGGCGCCGCACGCGGCGACTTCGCCGCACGCTTCGAGACCGAGCACATCGGTGGCGCCGGGCGCGGGTTTGGCGCGGCCTTCGCGCTGCATGATGTCGGGCCGGTTGACGCCCGCTGCGCGCACGCGTAGCAGCACCTGACCGGGGCCGGGCGTAGGCACGGCGCGCTCGGCGAGCGCGAGCACTTCGGGGCCGCCCGGTTCGCGGGCGACGACGGCTTGCATGGAAAGTGGAATCATCATGAAGGGCGCGTTCAAGCTGTGGCTTCGGGGAATACGGTCATGTTGCGCGGCGGCAGCGCCAGCGCGGTGACCGTGCCGATCGGGAAGCGCTCGATCGAATCGAGGCCTGACGTCCGCACCATGACGCGCTGGGAACCGTCGGCGACGACGTTTATATCGACATAGGTGTCGACGTGGTCGCCTTGGAACACGTGATTGACCACGGTGCCCGTGAGCACCGAATCCGCCCCCAGCGGCTCGAAGTGAATATGTTCGGGGCGCACGTAAATATCCATGCGGCCGCCGCCGTGCTCCCCGCCCACGAGGCGCTCGCGCTCCAGGCTCACGATACCGCCGCCCAGGCGCAGATGCAGATGCGTGGCGTCTTCGCCGTGAAAATGCGAGGGCAGGATGTTCACGTCGCCGAGGAACGACGCCACGAACGGATCGGTCGGGCGGCGATACACCTCGTCGGGCGTGGCGATCTGGCAAATGCGTCCGCGCGACATCACCGCGATGCGATCAGACATGCTGAGCGCTTCGCCCTGATCGTGCGTGACGAACACGGTCGTTACGCCGAGTTCGCGCTGGATCTCGCGAATCTCCACCTGCATCGCGCCGCGCAGGCTCTTGTCGAGCGCCGAGAACGGTTCGTCGAGCAGAAGCACCTTCGGCTTGATGACCAGCGCGCGTGCGAGCGCGACGCGCTGCTGCTGGCCGCCCGAAAGTTCGCGCGGCTTGCGATGGCCGAGCCCGCCCAGCTTGACGAGCTGCATGGCCGCTTCCACGCGCTGCGCGATTTCGGCGTTCGGCACGCCGCGCATGCGCAGCCCGTAACCGATATTGCGCGCGACATCCATGTGCGGAAACAACGCGTAGTTCTGGAACACGATGCCGATTTCGCGCTCGTGCGGTGGCAGGTCGGTGACGAGATTGCCGTCGATAAAGATCTCGCCATTATTCGCCTGCGTGAAGCCTGCAATCAGATTGAGCAGAGTAGTCTTGCCGCAACCCGAGGGGCCGAGCAGCGTGATGAATTCGCCTTGACCGATTTTGAGCGACAGATTGTGCAGGATGGTCTGCTCGCGGTACTTCGCGACCACGCCTTCCATGCTGACGGCAACCGGCGAGCCGGACGTCGATGGGCGGGCGGGACTGCGTGCGGAGGAATCGTCGGATTTCATGGAAGTCTTTTGTCTGCGCGCTCGATGCGTGGCGTTACCGGATAAAAACTTGCATCAAAGGATACGAGAAAAGCGAGCGGATGCCGTTTGCGAATCTTGAGGGCAGGCGTCGGAAAAACGGAGGAGCGCGCGAAGCGCCGGGCGACCTCTTTGGTTTTTCCGAAGTCTCGCCTTCAAAAATGCTGGTTATCAGCGGCGCGGACCTTGAGCACACTTCCCATCCAATGAACCGCTTGTTCAATCTCAGTCCTCTTTCAGGGTCAAACATGTCAGTTGAAGCAATCGATACGCTGGTGATCGGCGCCGGACAGTCCGGAATTGCCATGAGCGAGCACCTCACGCAGATGAACGTCCCTCATATCGTTCTCGAACGCAAGCGCGTGGCGGAACGCTGGCGCTCGGAGCGCTGGGATTCGCTGGTCGCCAACGGCCCGGCGTGGCACGACCGCTTTCCGAACCTCGAATTCGACGACGTCGGCCCGGACGTCTTCCCGCCGAAGGAGCGCATGGCGCAATACTTCGAGGATTACGCGAAGATGATCAAGGCACCAGTGCGTACCGGCGTGGAAGTCAGGCACGTGAAGCGCTGCGAGAATCGGCCTGGCTTTATCATCGCGACTTCGGAAGGCGTGATCGAGGCGCAGCGCGTGGTGGCCGCGACCGGTCCATTTCAGGTGCCGCAATATCCGAACATCGTTCCCGCCGATGCGGGCATTCAGCAACTTCATTCGTCGGCGTATAAAAATCCGGGTCAACTCGAAGACGGCGCAGTGCTGGTCGTGGGCGGCGGCGCGTCGGGTTCGCAGATCGCGGAAGAACTGCGTGCGAGCGGCAGAACCGTGTATCTCTCGATCGGCGAGCATTACCGTCCGCCGCGTTCGTATCGTGACCGCGACTACGTGTGGTGGTTGGGTGTACTCGGCAAGTGGGACGAGATCAAGATCAAGCCGAAGAAGAAGCACGTGGCGTTCGCCGTGAGCGGCTACGACGGCGGCAAGACGATGGACTTTCGCCGTCTCGCGCACAGCGGCATCACGGTGCTCGGTTTGACGAAGGGCTACGAGAACGGCGTGCTGCATATTGCCGACGATCTCGCTGCGAACATCGCCGAGGGCGACGAGGCCTATTTCGACGTGCTGCGCGATGCCGATGCCTATGTCGAGCGTAACGGTCTTGATCTGCCGCCTGAACCCGAAGCGTGGGATCTGCTCGACAATCCCGCATGTATCGTGCAGCCGATTCTTCAACTCGATCTTGCGAAGGCGGGCGTGAAGGCGATTCTTTGGGCCACGGGTTTCAAGTTCGATTTCAGCTGGCTGGACGTGGACGCCTTCGACGAAAACGGTATGCCGTTCCACAAGCGCGGCATTTCGGCGGAAACCGGTGTGTACTTTTTGGGTCTGCCAGAATTGACCAATCGTGCTTCGTCGTTTATCTACGGCGTGTGGCACGACGCGAAATACATTGCTGATCACATTGCACTCCAGCGCAGTTACCTGGCGTATCAAAAGGCGTGACGGGCGCATGAAAACTCACTCTCCTGTTATTCGGATCAAGCGATGAATACGCTTTCGAGCAAGGCCATGCTGGCGAAGCTGGTGGGATTCCCGACCGTGAGCCGCGATTCGAACCTCGCGCTCGTCGAATTCATTCAGGCTTATTTGAGCGATGTCGGCGTCGAGAGTGAGTTGTTCTATGACGCGGAGCGCACGAAAGCCAATCTTTTCGCGACGATTGGGCCGGTGAAAGATGGCGGCATCGTGCTCTCGGGACACACCGACGTTGTACCCGTGGACGGACAGAACTGGACTGTCACGCCGTTCGAACTCACCGAGAGAGACGGTCGCCTCTACGGACGCGGCACCGCCGACATGAAAGGCTATCTCGCCTCGGTGCTGACGGCCGTGCCGCTGTTCGTCGAGCGTGCCCGGTCGGGATCGCTCGCGGTGCCGCTGCATCTCGCGTTTTCGTACGACGAAGAGATTGGTTGCGTGGGCGTACGACCGTTGTTGGCGGCATTGCAGGAGCGCGGTTTTCGGCCGCGCGTATGCATCATTGGCGAACCGACAGAGATGCAGCCGGTGCTCGGCCATAAAGGGAAGATGGCGGTGCGCTGCTGCGTGCGCGGCGCGGCGTGTCATTCGGCGTATGCGCCGTATGGCGTCAATGCCGTTCACTATGCGTCGCGCTTGATCGGCAAACTCGAGGAGATCGGCGAAACGCTCGCGCATCCTGAGCATCGCGACGATCGCTTCGACCCGCCGTTTTCGACCGTGCAAGCGGGGCTGATTCGCGGCGGACGCGCGCTCAATATCGTGCCGGCCGAGTGCGATTTCGACTTCGAAGTGCGTGCGGTGCCAGGCTTCGACATAGGCAGCGTGGCGCGGGAACTCGAAACCTATGCGAGCGAGACGCTCTTGCCCAAAATGCGCGCGGTGCAACCGGATACCGACATTCGTTTCGAGGCGCTCAACGCCTATCCGGGACTCGCCACCGACCCGGACAGCGACGGCGCGCGGCTGATCGCGTCGATCAGCGGCGTGCAGGCAGAGACGCGTGCGTTCGGCACCGTGGCGTTCGGTACGGAAGGCGGGTTGTACGACGCCGCCGGCATTCCTGCGGTGGTGTGCGGACCCGGCAGCATGGATCAAGGACACAAGCCCGACGAGTTTGTCACGCTGGAACAACTTGCGCGTTGCGATGCGATGATGGTGCGGCTCGCGAATGAGCTTGGCTGCACGGGCGTTGTCACGTTAAATCGCTGACGACGCGAAAGTACAGTTCGCGCGAGTCTGCTCAGACGGCAGACGGATTTTGTGCCAACCCAGTAAAGCGATGCCACCTGGCAAAGCGCTCGCCAAGCTGTTTGCGGTAGCGCGAAGCGCGCAGCAGATGTCGCTTGAGCGCAAAGTGTTGCCGGATCGGTCCGATGCTCGACAGGAAAGCCTGGGTACGTTTCCGGTCACGAAAGCCGCGCATCCGATGCTTCCGTTCGCGGGTTGGTTGATGGCTGTTCTCCGCGCGGTTGTTCACGCGAGCCGCTGCCTTGACGAAGATGTGCCTGACGTCAGTCAGTTCGGGGATGTCGGCCTTCGCCGCCGGATAGCTGCGTAGCTGATCCGTGACAATCTTGCTCGGTACTTCACCACAGGAAGCGAGCACGCGCTCGAAAAACCGCTTCGCTGCTATTGGGCGCGTATCGGTGCTCGTCAACGGCGGCGGCTTCGGCTTTTTCGAGCGCCAGGGCATGCACGCTACATCGCACGTTTTCTGGGCGACGACGTGGACATGGCGCAAACCACGACGTTTAATCCGCATCACGGTAACATGACCACTGCTGTCACCGTGGACTATACGTCTCAACGTCCTTAACTGAAACGCTGCGTCGAATCGATCGTTCTGTTTTGCGCCTCAAGCGTCGCTGAGTCTCACGAAAGTTGCGAGCGTCACGCAGATGAGCGAAGCAAATGTGGGCGAGGTCATCAAGCACTTGAACTTACCTGTCGATGCGTTCAAATGCGTTGCGCCGACGAGGTCGATTGAGCCTATCGCAGTTCGTCTGCAGCAACGCTTGCGCGACGTCTTCCGAAGACCCTATCGAGCGGCCATCGATCAGTCTCCGTTCCGAGTTCGACGTTTCGCGCTGCGCTTCGGGCAATCGATGTGCGATGAGCGTTCGGGGACAGTCAATTCAGCCTGCGTGACGCAACGCGTCAAGTTCGTTGATCTCTCGCCAAATCGACTAGAAACTGTCCGGTGGTTGGCAGTCGCCACAGTTTCTATTTCGATGTCGCAAAGTGATCGGCTAGCCATAACTGCCGTCTTTGCCCGAGGGCATTCGTCCAAGTTTTTCTGCTTGCAAAGTCTGAACGATGATATTCAGATTTTGTCCGGCGGGTGGGGAAGACTCACTCATTGACAGCAAGAGGTGCCATCGGTTTGGCGAATGGCAGCAAACCGAGTTGTAGTCGACGCACCCCGCACATCGCCGAACGTCGGCGAAGGCTCGGCTGCGGAAGTCAAGAAACGGCTCCGCGCCGTTCGATCATCGACGAGCTGCGAACTTCCGGAATCGGCGGTGGATTCAACCGGTCGATGCAACACACTAGACGCTGCGTAAGCAGTGGAGGTGTTGCAAATGAAACAGCG
>NZ_QTPU01000059.1:0-16118 GCF_003857805.1 Burkholderia sp. Bp9099 | reverse complement strand
CTCGACCGCCCGAACGCGGTCTTCGTATGAATACATGGACTACCTCCAAAGTAGTCCAAGATTTTGTCCGCATCCCCTGCTTTGACTGCCGCGGATATTGCCTTTCCGCGACCAGCCATGTCATAGGTGAAGAGACTTACTCCTGAATCAGGAATCGATTGCGGTTCTTGGCATCTTTGATCCAGGCAGGCGCGCGGCCGCGGCCCGACCAAGTTGCGCCGGTCTTGGGATCGCGATATTTTGCTTCTAGAGGCGCCTTCGTCCGCTTTGCCGACTGGCCGCGACGCGTACCAAAGATATCCTGCTCGGTAATGCCGTACTCGGTGACCTTGGCACGGATGTCGTCGACAACAGATCGGAATTCTGCTACCCGGGCGGCTTCAGTCTTCGCAGCCAAGGCGTCCATTTGAGCTTTCAGCTCCTTGTAAGTTGCCATGTTTTCCTCCTCTGGTTGTGCTGCGCATATGATAGCGGTTTCAACTTACGAGAAGGAGCGAATCGAGAGGTACGCATTACTCAATCGTGGCCGTCCCGGCCGAGCGTGGACTCCTACAAGACTCGGCTACTGGTCACTTTCAATTGCGGATTTCCATGTTCACGATCGGCCGGATCGGCAATTGATCAAAGAGTTGGTAATCGTGGCCGTGGCCGACGGACACGTTCGAGTTCCCGGATTTTGAATCCTGGGCGGACCACCGGTTTCCATTCCGGCTCGAATTCCACTGGAAGCGCGGCGGTACAACTCCGAGTACAGCCACGATTGCTTGAAGGCGTCCGGGTAGGCGTTGAGCTCGTCCGAACTGCGTGCACTGCAAGACCTGCGACATCAAGGACCCGACGCAGAACATCGTGTGGGTCACGCCGGAAGGCGGCGGCCCGAACTGTCCAAACATGTAAACGCAGAGGCCGGGAGTGTAATCGCCATGCCGCAGAGGCGGAGAGCGCCGCGGTCGAGATGGCCGCGCAGCCGCGCGGGCTGGTACGACTCGCCGTGCCGATGTCGTTCGGGTTGCGCTGGGGCGCGCTTTCGTGAACGCAGGCGGAACAGGCTACGCACCTCGGTATTCCTGGGAAACTGAATATCTGTTGCGTCGGCGGTTCCCGGAAGCTTGGAAAACAGGTGCGGACCGCCGATTTTTTAAGCATCCGCGTATTAAAGCGACAGGAATTGAGTGTTTTTGCTGGCGGCAAGTCTGTCGTGTGGCCGTTTGGCACCTCAAAACGACGAGAATTGGTTGTCAAACCGCGACATCAATTGATTAACTCTACATACGGCGCACGCACCATCGCTCGCAGAAACGGTTGCCCATCTGCGCGGCCGTTGCAGACGACGGTCGCAGCGCGCGTGGCGGGCATCGCATTCGGCGGATCCCGCAGCAGCACGTGCGCAGCGCGCAAGAGCAGCAACGGCAGGATACCCCCGACGATGAAGATGGCCTGCCAGCCGAAATGCGCAATCAGGAGCGCTGCCATGCCGCCACCGATGGCGCCTCCCGCCGAAATCCCCGTCGCCACGGCGGCCGCCACCGCGGAGCGGCGGCCCGCGCTCGCGTGCCCGGTGGCGCCCGCAATGGTGGCGGGCACCGCGAGACCGAGAAACAGCGCCGTCAGGAGCCGCAGCACGGACATTTCCACGATCGATCCCGCAGCGGCACTCGCCAGCGAAAGCAGCGCGAAGCCGATCATCGATGCGGCCACGAGCCGATGGCGGCCGAACCGGGTGACCGCTCGCCCGCTCAGCAGATAGCCGATCACCGCGCCGAGGCTCGTCATCATGAACGCGGGAGTCGGTGCAGCAGGCGGAAGGCTCCATCTTGCGGCGACCGTCGGGGCCACGTACGAGATCGCGGCGGTATCGAAACCGTCGACAGCCATGATCGAAAAGGCCGTGATGCCGGCGAGCCACGTTCTGCGCGGACCGCGGATGTTATCCGTGGCGCCTGGCGATGCGGAAAGAGGGTGGGTCATGTCAGGCTCAGAAGGCGTGTTGAATGCTTAGCGCAGCGGACGTTTGCACGGCGGAACCGGACGGCTCGGCCAGTGTGGAGTTGATGCGAGCCAACGCACTGCGCCCGGAGGCGCGCTGCCATGCGAGTGTCGCGTAGACGGACGTGCGCTTCGACAGGTTGTATGTCAGCGTTCCGGCCAGCTGGTTCGCGTGGTTGTTGTCGAGCGGTGCATTGCCGCCCATGTACGTGTAGGTGCCGGCGATGTTCCAGAACGGCGAAATTGCGTAGCTGATGCTCGTGTCCACGCTGTCGATCTGCGCCCCGGTGCTCGTGTTGCGCGAAACGGTGCCGAGCAGCGCGACCTGGGTGCGCCCGAACCGGTAGCGTCCGCCGATGCCGGTATTTCGGATGCCCGCGTTGCCGTGCTCGATGAGCGGCGAGCGGGCGTACGTATACGCTGCGCTGATGCTGCCGTTCGCAAACTGATAAGCCACGCTGAAGCTCGAACCGCTCGAATTCGCGAATTGCCCTGGCACGCCGCCGAAGCTGTACATCGCGCCGAACGTCCATCCGTCGAAGGGCATGCTCTTGAATTTCACCGCGTTGTTGAGGGCTTCTCCGTTGAGTCGGTCGAAGTCGTACGCCTGCCGGACGACGTAAGGCACGCCGAAGGAGGCGAACGGCCCCATGTGCGCGCCCCAGATGCCCTGATAGAACGCACCGGAGTACTGCTGGAGCGTGAGCGTATCGAACATGAAGTCCCGCTGTTGTCCGAAGGTCAGCGTGCCATATGGAGTTACGAGGCCGACATACGATTCGCGCGAGAACAGGCTGCCCGACGCGCCCAGTACGGCGCCGTTGTTCATGCCGAATAGCGTGCCGAGCATGAACAGCGATTTGTATCCGCCGCCCAGGTCTTCCTGGCCGCTGAATATCAGCGAGTTCGGGCGTAGCACCCCGGCCGGCAGTGCGTAGACGCTCGAATGGCCGCCCACGTTGCTGGTGTACGCAACGCCCTCGCCGAGCACACCGGAGATCGACACGCTGCTTTGCGCAACGGCGGGCGGTATCCATCCGATACTCAACGCAAATGCTGCATAGCGGAAGTGAACGCTTCGAAACATGGGGCCTCCTTTTGTAGTTGGGAATCGGGACGTTGCATGTGGACGGCCCATGCTGCGACGCCACCTTCCGAAACAAAACGGAAATAAATTGCGCTCCCCCTTGAAAAACAGTCATGTCGCTGCGGCCTCGCGCATCGTGCGGGGTTGAGCGTTATTCACGTGGACGTGACGATATTTCCATCGTGTTCCCGGAAAAAATCGCCGACGATTTACGCTCGGACAACACTGGGGATCGTGCGGGGCGCGTCTGTGTGCGACGCACGGCCGTGTGGTTCCCGATCAAGGGGCGTTTGATGCAAACGATATTGGCGAGCTGCGAGCAAGGCGAATTGCTCGGTAGCAGCGTAGACGGTGCGCTGGTCTTCCAGGACATTCCCTATGCGAACGACGGCGGTCGCTATCGCGACTGCCTTCCTCCCGCGAGCTGGCAGGGCGTTCGCGATTGCACCGGTCCCGGGCCGGTCTTTCCGCAGTTGCCGAGCCGGCTCGACTTCGTGATGGGCCCGACCGCGCAAGGTGTGCAGATGTCCGAAGACGCATATCGCCTGAACGTCTACACACCGTCGCTTGCCGGCAACTTGCCGGTGCTGTTCTGGATACATGGCGGCGGGTTCGTGACCGGCGGCGCCTTACCGTGCTACAGCGGAACCGAACTCGCCCGGTCCGGGCGCGCGGTTGTCGTTACCTTCAACTACCGGCTCGGGATTCTCGGCAATCTGTGTATGCCCGGCGTGGCGGCCGGCAACTTTTCTGTAACGGACATCCTGCGTGCGCTCGACTGGGTTCGCAGCAATATCGAGCGATTCGGCGGTAATCCCGAAGCTATTACATTTGCGGGCCAATCGGCCGGTGCGTGGTACACGAGGATGCTCATGGGGATGAAGGAAACGGCCGGTCTCGCGCGCTCCGCTGCCGTACTCAGCTTGCCCGGCCTCCCGCCTCTCCTGCCCGAGGAGGCGCATCGGATCGCATCGGACTTTTGCGCACTCGCCGAATTTCACGACCCCGCTGTCGATCTGCGAAATGCGCCGGTACAGGTGCTGCTGGATTTGCAAGCGAGGCTGCTCGCGTCGCGCGCGGGCTTCGGCACAGTACCGGTGGGCTTCATGCCCGTCGCGGTCGATCGCGTCGCGGCGGATCCCGTGACGCAGTCGTTGCGGTTTGCGCCAAAGCCCGTGATGATCGGTTGGACGCGCCACGAAACCGGCAGCTTCTTCGCGAGCAACCCGGCAGCCGTGGATGCGACGCGAAGCATGGTCGAGCGCGTATTCCAAGCTGAACTGGGCGAGGCTGGGACGCGCCATTACGAGCGTGTCATGCAGCAGCGTCCGGGAAGCACGCCCTACGCGGCATTGGTCGAACTGACGTCGTATTCAATCTTCAAGCGGCCCGCAATCGAGGCAGCAGGTTCGCTGGCGAAAGCCGGCAGCGATGTCTACGGCTACCAATTCGACATCGCGTCTCGCCAGCCGCATGTGGGCGCTGGCCATTGTTTCGAGTTGCCCTTCGCTTTCGGCAATTTCGACGACTGGACCGACGCACCCATGCTGGCCGGGACAAGCCGTGCTTTCGCGAACGATCTCTCCGGCATGATGCGGTCCTATCTGATGAATTTCATCGAAACGGGAGACCCGAATGGTGACGATCTGCCCGCATGGACCCGTTGCGGACCCGATCGTATCGATGCGATGCACTTTGCCGAATGGGTATCGTGCTATACGGAACGTCCGGGGTTCTCAGCACCGGAGACGCTATCACGTTAGCGGAGTAGGTTCACGAGGGGCACAGGCAATGTCACGTTAGCATAGTATGACGGAATGAAGACGACATCGCTTTATCGTGGACATCGATGTCCGGCGGCCATCATCAGCCTGGCCGTGCCGCTGGCATTTTTGCTTCCCGCTTAGCCTGCGCGACATCGAAGAACTGCTGTTCGAGCGCGGCGTCGTGGTCAGCTACTCGTATCGTACCCACGGAGAAAATGGTTGACTCGCTCGGCAATACGCAAGTCGTCTTTGTGTGGACATCCCTGGTTTTGACCCATTGGAACGAAGTCGCAGCGAGTGGGCGACTTCACGGAACGGGCATCGGCCTCATAGCGCCATGCGCGCGTAGTGGTGCCGAGAAAGTACCTCTTGAGGCATTATGTCTTGCGAGCATCATGGCGCCCTTCGTCCATCTTCGCGACCGCCTCTTTCAGCAGCCCGCGCAACCAGGTGAGTCCGGGGTCCGAGGTCCGATGCTTGTGCCATTGCATCGCCTGCTCCAGCGTCGGAACCGGCACCGGCGCCTCGCGCAGCACGATGGGCAGGCTGCGTGCGGCCTCTTCGGCGAGCCGTCGGTGCATGGTGGCGATCCGGTTCGTGCCGACCAGCAGATGGGCCGGCGACACGAAGCTGTACGTGCTCGCCTCGACGCGCCTCACGACGCCGAGCCGCTGCATGAACCAGTCTTCGAGCGTCGTCTGTGCGTCGCCGACCTGCACGATGACGTGCCCGGCCGCCATGTAGCGCTCGTTCGTCATCTCGCCCTGCGAGAGGGGGCTGTGGTTCCACACCACACAGCAGTAGGTTTCCTCCAGCAGCACCTCGGCCGGATGCTCGGTCGAGCAATACTCCTTGGGGATGATCAGCAGATCCGCTTCGCCGCGTTCAAGCACGCGGTGGGGATAAGCGACTTGCGGACGTAGCTCGAATCGGATGCCGGGTGCTTCCTTGTAAGCGAGCGCGAACAGGTGCGGCATGAGCGTCGTCATCGTGTAGTCCGAGACGAACAGGCGGAACAACCGATTCGCTTGCGCTGGCACGAATTCGGGATGGGCAGCCACCGTCGCGTCGACGCGCACGAGAATGTCGCGCACGGCGTCTTTGAGCGCCTCGGCGCGGGGCGTCGGTTCCATCTTGCGGCCGACCTGCACCAGCAGTTCGTCGTTGAAGTAGTCGCGCAACCGCGAAAGCGCGTTGCTCATCGCTGACTGGCTCAGATGGATCTTTTCGGCCGCCCGGCTGATGTTCTGTTCGCTCAGGAGCGCGTCGAGCGCAACGAGCAAATTGAGGTCGAGCTTGTTGAACCGCATGTGTGCTGTCTCCGTTGTCCTCTTCGCTGCCGCGTGACCGCCGGATGCGCTATCAGGGTTTAACCTGAAAGTATTGACGCCGTCGATATCGGCAATGGATCGAATCCATTTTTAGGATACATCGGCCTATCTTAACCTAGCCCTATCTCGACGCGACGGCTGCCGACGCATCGCATCGGGAGGCCAGCGTCAGGGCATTTCAGGTCGAACGTACCGCTGTACCTCGGCCGTGTGCACCGCGCTTTCCACTATTAAAAGAGATGACCGGAGGTGCAAACGCGCCCCGAGCAGGAGGAGACAGCATGTCCACGAAACTGATCGCAGCCGTTGTCGGTTGCGCCGTGTTGGCGACCGGTTCGATGAAGGAAGCGCAGGCATTCGAAGGCGGGATTTCACCGTATCCGGCCGGAGCGGTGGGGACGAACATCGCCAACCTGCCACCGATCCCGGGCTTGTTCGCACTCGAACAGTTCAACTACAGCTTTGCGAACGGCCTCTACGGCAACGACGGCAAGAAACTGCCGATTCCGTTCCATACGTCGGTGTTCTCGGAAACCACGCGCCTGCTGGCGGCGTATCCGTTCCACCTGCTCGGCGCAAACGTCTATACGCAGTTGGTCATTCCCGTTGTGTCCTTGCACAGCACGGTGTTCGGGCAGTCGGGCACACAGAACGGCCTCTCCAACATCACGCTGACGCCTGTGTTGCTGCAATGGAATCTCTCGCCGAACCTGGCGATCGCGTCGGGCATCGACGTTGCGTTCGAGACGGGTTCCTATAGCCCAGTCAAGTCGAGCGTCGCGGTGGGGTACACCTCGGTGCAGCCGGTGATCTCGATTCGCTACAACGTTCCCAACGGAATCGACGTCGCACTCGCGAACCGCTTCCTACTCAACCTGAAGAACGGCGCGACGGACTACAGCTCGGGCGACGGTTACGTCGCCGAGTTCAACGCCGGCTGGAACTTCGGCCCATGGAAGCTCGGCGTCGTCGGCGCGTACCTGAACCAGTTCAGCGACGACAAGGCCGGCGGCGTGCGCGTGGGCAATCGCATGCGCACTTTCGGCATCGGCCCGTCGGTCGTGTACGACGCCAGAAGCTGGAACGTCAACCTCAATTATCAGCAAGGCATTTATGCCGCCAACACGGCCAAGAGCAGCAGTGTCTGGCTGAACATCGCCATCCCGTTGTGGGCAGGCTTCGGGCGCAAGGGCTGAGCATCGTCTCGCGTGCCGGACAGCGCGCGAGAACCCGGTCGTCAGCACCGTCATCGAGCAATACGCAATTTCAATCGAGGCAATCAGCATGTTCCGATACTTTCCTACCAACTATGTCTGGAATCTGTCCGTCAATCTCGCCATCGAAATGGGTGCGCGCATCGGCGAAATCGAGGACATGTGCGGTCCGCTCCAGGAAGCGGCCAGGCAGCCGGACGCGGACGGCACACGTGCGTTTCGCGAAGCGTGGGTCGACAAGGCCGATCGTCTTTGCGATCTCGCGCGGGACGACGAGGCCCTGGGGCGGCTGCTGTCGGCGGGCGAGAAATACAAGCGTGCCGCGATCTACCTGATCACGGCCGAGCGCATGCTCGCGCACGATGCCCCGGGGCGCCTCGAGCTGTACCACCGCTCGCTCGATACGTTCGACAAGGGCATCGTGCTCGCCGGCGACAACTGCGAGCGCGTCGCGATTCCGTACGGCGACACTCATCTTTCCGGACTCCTTGTGAAAGCGAAGAGCGCCGATGCGCGCAGTCCACTGCTCGTGCAGGTCAACGGGCTCGATTCGACCAAGGAAATGAAGTACTTCGTGGGCTTGCCGGCATGGCTGGCCGCGCGCGGCGTATCGTCGTTGATTGTCGACCAGCCCGGTACCGGCGAAGCGTTGCGGCTGCACGGCCTGAATGCCGTGTACAACTCGGAGGTCTGGGCGAGCAAGATCGTCGACTGGCTCGAAAGCCGAGGCGACGTCGATCCGAAGCGGATCGGCATGGAAGGCGTGTCGCTCGGTGGCTACTACTGCCCGCGCGCAGTCGCTTTCGAGCCGCGCTTCGCTTGCGGTGTGGTGTGGGGCGCCAACCACGACTGGCGCGACGTCCAGAAAAAGCGCCTGCAGCGCGAAGGCAACTTCCCGGTGCCGCACTACTGGAAGCACGTCTGCTGGGTCTGGGGCGCGAAGGATATCGACGACTTCATGCGCATCGCCGAAGACGTGCATCTCGACGGCGTGCTCGATCGCATCAAGGTGCCGTTCCTCGTCACGCATGGCTCGCAGGATTCGCAGATTCCGGTCGCCTGGGCGCACCGCACCTACGAGCAACTCGTGAACAGCCCCAAGCGAGAACTCAAGATCTTCACCGAGCGTGAAGGCGGCGTTCAGCATTCGAGCTTCGACAACTCGATCAACGCGGGGCACTTCATCGCCGACTGGATCGCCGAAACGCTCGGCGGACGCACCTCGCTCTGACTCATTCACCCATCTCAAGCACGCACATCTCATGAACATCATCGGACCCGATACGCTGGTTTTCGGCGTGGACGACGTCGCCGCCTGCAGCCAATATCTGCTTGACTACGGGCTGCTGCCGGTGCGCAGCGACGACACCGGCGGCCGTTTCGAGGCACTCGACGGAACGGGCATCGACATCGCGCGCCGCGACGATCCGGCGTTGCCGCCTGCGCTCGGCACGGCAAGCATGCTGCGCAAGACGATTTACGGCGTCGCCGATGCCGCGACGCTCGATGCCATCGCGGCGGAGCTGCGCCGCGACCGCGAAGTGAACACACTCGCCGATGGATCGATCGAATCGCTCGACGACATGGGCTTCGCGATCGGCTTCCAGGTCACCACGCGCCGTTCGCTCGTGTTGCCCGCCGAGCCCGTGAATGCGCCGGGCGCGCCTGCACAGCGCGCGCCGAACGTCGTGGCGGTGAGCGAAGATGCCTTGCTGACTCCGCGCACGCTATCGCACGTCGTCTACTTCGTGCCGGATGCCGCGAAGGCCGAAGCGTTCTATGTGGAGCGTCTGGGCTTTCGCTGTACCGACCGATTCACGGGCGTCGGGCCGTTCCTGCAGCCGGCCGGCACGCTCGACCATCACACGCTGTTCATGATTCAGACGCCGCCGTTCATGAAGGGGTGCGAGCATTTCACGTTCCACATGGGCGGACCGACCGAGGTTCTGCAGGCGGGTACGCGTTTCGTCGCGAAGGGCTACCAGTCGTTCTGGGGGCCGGGGCGCCATCGCTTCGGCTCGAACTGGTTCTGGTATTTCAACAGCCCGCTCGGCTGTCACGTCGAGTACGACGCCGACATGGATCTGCACGACGATGCGTGGAACGCGCGCGAGGCGCCGATGGGCGCCGACGCATCGCAACTGTTCCTGTTCCAGCATCGCGAGAAGTGGGCGCCGGGCGGTCCTCCTGCGGGGGCAGCGGTGGCGAAGTCGGATTGACGGCGAGAATCGTTCTGCCATGTCCGAGACATACCCCGACCGTATTCCTCTCGCAAGCGTCGACGATCTGCCCGATCCCGGTGCGCGTGGTTTCGATCCCGGCGGGCAGGGGCACGACACGCTTTTCGTCGTGCGGCACGGCACGCAGGTTTGTGCGTATCGCGACGCGTGCCCGCACTTTTTCGGTGAAACGCAGATGGCCTGGCGCAAGGACGCTTACCTGAACGGCGACGGCACCCGCATCGTCTGCCACGCGCACGGCGCGCAGTTCGACATCGCAAGCGGCGAGTGCGTACTCGGCCCGTGCCTCGGCCAGCGGCTCACGCCCGTCGAGATCGACGTGACGGACGACGGCGCCATCGTGCTGATTGCGACATGACACACCCACATCAGACATAACAAGGAGACATCCAGATGGCAGCCCCTCTTCAACACGTCCTCGTCATCGGCGGCGGTTTTTCCGGCATGGCGACGGCAATCCAGTGCGCGAAGCTCGGCCTCACCGTCGACCTCGTCGAGATCGACCCGGGCTGGCGCTCGTACGGTGCCGGCATCAGCATCGGCGGCCCCACGCTGCGCGCGCTGCGCACGATCGGCGTGCTCGATGCCTTCTTCGATCGCGGCCACGGCGGCGACGGTGTGAATCTGTTTACCGCCGGCGGCCAGCCCATCGGCACGCTGCCGACTCCGCGAGTGGCCGGCGAGGACGTTCCTGGCGGCGGCGCAATCATGCGCCCGGTGCTGGCCGATATTCTCGCCAAGGCTACACGTGCCGCGGGCGTGCGCGTGCAGCTCGGCTGTACCTTCTCGCGGATCGAGCCGCGCGGCGAACAGGTGGACGTGATGTTCACGAACGGCACGCACGGTACCTACGACCTCGTGGTCGGAGCGGACGGACTCTACTCGAAAGTGCGCGGCGTTGCATTTCCCGATGCGCCGAAGCCTCGCTATACGGGCCAGGGCGTATGGCGCGCCGTGGTGCCGCGACCGGCGGAGATCGCTTGCGCGACGATGTGGCTGGGGCCCCGGATCAAGGCGGGCGTCAATCCGGTTTCCAGGGACGAAATGTACGTCTTCGTCACCGAGGACAGGCCGACCAACGACTACATCGATCCTGCCGAATGGCCGCGCATGCTGTCCGAGTTGCTCGCATCGTTCGACGTGCCGCTGATCCAGTCCATCCGCGCCCAGATCGGCACCGAATCACGCGTCAACTATCGTCCGCTGGAAAGCCTGCTGCTGCCGACGCCCTGGTTCAGCGGGCGGGTGGTGCTCGTCGGCGACGCGGTGCACGCCACCACGCCCCATATGGCGGCGGGCGCGGGTATCGGCATCGAGGATGCGATCGTGCTGGCCGAAGAGCTGGGGCGCGGCGTGACGGTGGACGCTGCGTTGCACGCATTTCAGGCGCGCCGCTGGGAGCGCTGCCGCATGGTGGTGGAAAACTCGGGGCGCCTTGGCGAAATCGAAATCGTCGGCGGCGACCGAGACGAACACCGACGCATCATGCACGAGACGCACATGAATCTCGCGCGGCCGATCTGACGCAGGGGAGGCACGATGGAAACGAACCTTTCCCCCTCGACGCCGGCGCGTGTCGACCTGTCGGCATCGACCGACACGGTGCGGCTTGGCACGTTCGGCACCGTTGCTTTGATGATCGCGCATTGCGCCGGCATGGTCGATCTGGTGGCCTTGCCGGTCTGGGTCGGCACGTTGATCGGTGCGTATAGGTTCGATCCACAGCGGGCGGGTCTGCTCCCCACGCTGTTTCTGGCCGGTGCCGTGCTGAGCAGCGTCTATTTCTCTCCGCGCTTGAATCGGCTACCGGCGCGCGTGATGTCGACCGTCGGCTTCGGCATCGCGGCGGGCGCGTTTCTCGGCATTACATCCGTGCCGGTTGATCGTTATCTGATGATGGCGGCCCTGCATGCCGTCGCGGGCGTCGCCGTCGGATGCGGCCTGAGCTTCACGCACGGCACCGTCGGGCGCAGCCGCAATCCGCATCGTCTGTTCGCGATCGCCGGCCTCGCGCTCGGTGTTTTCGCGATCGCGTTTCTCGGTGCCGTGCCGGGACTGGTCGCAACGCACGGCGGTCCGACGCTGTTTCGCGTTTTTGCGGGCGTGATGGGCGTCGCCACGCTCGCATGCGCGCTCGCGTTTCCGTCGATTCAGGCGCGCCGCAACGCGGCAACCGGCGACGAGCCTCGTTTCGAGCGTGTCGTCTGGTTCGGCATGGCGGGCGTCGGCTGCATGGCGCTGACGCAGTCGATGCTGTTCAGCTTTGTTCAGCGTATCGGCCTCGATCGCGGATTCGGTTTGAGTGCCGTGATCGCGACGCTGATCGCGCTCGGCTTCGTCAACCTGTTTCCCGCTCCCGTCGCGGGGCTGCTCGAAACGCGCGTGCCGGGCCGCAAGGTCGTGCAGGCCGGCCCCGTCGTACAGGCCGTGCTCGCGCTGGTCATCACGCAAAGCGCGGCGTTCGCGCCGTACGCGGCGGCCACCTCGGTCTTTGCCGCCGTGATGATCTTCACCCACACCTTCGCGTTCGGCATGCTCGCGCGCATCGACCGCACCGGCCGCGCCGTTGCCGCGACGCCGGCCATGCTGATGACGGGCGCCGCCATTGGGCCGGTGCTCGGCGGCACGCTCGTCAAGGTGTCCGGCTACGGCAGCCTCGGGATCGCCGCAGTGCTGATCGCTGCCGCTGCGGCGATCTGCTTCTCGCGGCTCGACCGCCGTCCCCCATCCCCAGGAGTCTGAACATGAAACCCGTTCGACGGTTTGTCGATCTGTCCATCTATCTCGAGAACGACGTTCTCTCCGATCCGCCGCCGCTCGCGCCCAAGATCAGCTACCAGAAGCACGGCGACACGCTGCCCGAATTCATGGCGATGCTGCCGGGGACCAAACCCGAGGACTATCCCGACGGTGAAGCCGCCGCCGCGGAGTGGGTCACGTTGACGACCCACAGTGGCACCCATCTCGACGCGCCCTGGCATTTCCATTCGACGATGGATGCGAGCCTGGGCGAAGCCCGGCCGTCTATCACGATCGATCAGGTGCCGCTGGAATGGTGCTTCCAGCCGGGCGTGAAGCTCGATTTCCGGCACTTTCCGGACGGCTACGTCGCGACGGCCGCCGACGTCGAGGCCGAACTCGCGCGCATCGGCCATGCACTGCAGCCGCTCGATATCGTCGTCGTGAACACGCGGGCCGGATCGCGCTACGGGCACGACGACTACGTCAACGCGGGCTGCGGCATGGGCTACGAAGCGACCATGTACCTGTTGGAGCGTGGTGTGCGCTTGACCGGCACCGATGCATGGAGCTGGGATGCCCCGTTCTCCCATACCGCGAAGAAGATCGTGGAGACGGGCGATACGTCGCTGATCTGGGAAGGGCACAAGGCGGGGCGCGATATCGGCTATTGCCATCTGGAGAAGCTGCACAACCTCACGGCCTTGCCGCCGACCGGCTTCACGATCAGTTGCTTCCCGCACAAGATTCGCGGTGCGTCGGCAGGGTGGACGCGTGCCGTCGCGATTTTCGACGACACCGACATGGAGGCGGCAGCATGAACTTTCCAATGATTCGGCGCGTGGTGACCGGACACGATGCCGACGGCCGCGCCGTCGTCGCATCCGACGGTCCTCTGCCTACCGTGGTGGAAATCGCCGCGATTCCCGGCACCGTATTCCACGAAGTGTGGAGCACATCATCGAGCCCCGCCAGGGTGGACAACGGTGCCGATCCCACGCTTGACGCGCTCATGCTGCCGCCGCCGAAGCACGGCACCCGTATGCGCTTCGTAGACATTCCGCCCGACACGCCGGAGTTTCTCGCGCACGGGGCGGTGAAAATGCACCACGCATTCAGCCAGATCGGCGACGCCGCAGCGTCGACGGTGAAAGCCGGGTCGCCGCATCCGCTGATGCATCGCACCGAGTCGATCGACTACGGCGTGGTGATCGAAGGCGAAATGACCTTGATCCTCGACGATGCAGAAGTCGCCCTGGCGCCGGGCAGCGTGGTGATTCAGCGCGGAACCAATCATGCCTGGGCGAATCGCTCGGGCCGTTCATGCCGGATGCTGTTCGTTCTGATCGACGGCGCCTACGATCCGGCGATTGCCGCCGTGCTCGATACGCCGGCACACGGAGGCGCGCGATGAAATTCGCCACCTTGCCCGACGGTGGCGCCGATGGCCGCTTGCTGCTCGTGTCGCGCGACCTGCGCCATGCCGTCGAGGCCGCGCCGATCGCCACGACGCTGCTTGATGTGCTTGAGCGCTGGGACGCGCTCGCGCCCGGCTTGCAGGCGCGTTACGACGCATTGAACGCCGGCAGCGTGCCGGAGGCGCGTCCGTTCCATCCGGCCGCCTGCGCCGCGCCCTTGCCGCGCAGTCCGCAGTGGTGCGATGGCTCGGCGTTTCTGAATCACGGCCGCCTGATGGAGCAGGCGTTCAATACTCCGCCGATTCCCGAGTTCGATACGGTGCCGGTCATGTATCAGGGCGCCAGCGACGACTTCCTCGGCCCGGCCAGCGACGTGCCTTTTCCTGACGAGGCCGACTGCATCGATTTCGAAGGCGAATTCGGTGTGGTGGTGGGGCACGTGCCGATGGGCGTATCGGCCGCCGGCGCGCTGCACTGCATCCGTCTGATCGTACAGCTCAACGACTGGAGCCTGCGTGCGTTCGGTCCGCGCGAAATGAAAACGGGCTTTGGTTTCCTGCAGGCCAAGCCCTCTACGAGCTTTGCTCCGGTCGCCGTCACACCTGACGAACTCGGCGAGCACTGGCGCGACGGCCGTGTGCATCTGAGCCTGCACGTCGAATGGAACGACCACTGGTTCGGTCATCCGCATGGACGCGAGATGAACTTCGGCTTTGGTGAACTGATCGCGCATGCGGCCCGGACGCGCCGCCTGTCGGCGGGGACGATCGTCGGGTCAGGGACGGTGTCGAATGCCGATCGCGGCGCGGGCTCGGCGTGCCTCGCCGAGCGCCGCGTGATCGAAATGATCGACAAAGGGGGCGCACGCACGCGGTTCATGCGCTTTGGCGACCGGATCAGGATGACGGCGCGCGATGACGCCGGCAACGCCCCATTCGGCACGATCGACCAGCGGGTTGTGCGTGCGTCATGCGCCGACGACGGGGAGGCCCGGCCATGAGAGTGCTGGTGACCGGGGCGGGCGGATTTGTCGGAACGGCATTGGTCGAACGGCTGCTGCACGACGGCATCGTGGAGCCTGGCGACGTGTCGGAATTGCTGTTGGTCGACCGGCAAGCGGGATGGCCGTACGACGATGCCCGAATCACGGCGCTGGTCGGCGATTTCAGCAGCCTGGAGATTCTCGATCCGCAGTTGTCGAAACCCGTCGACGTCGTCTTTCATCTGGCGAGCATGCCCGGCTCGCAGGCGGAGGCCGAACCGGCCGAGGGTGACCGGGTGAATCTGTCGGGCATGCTGGCGCTGTTCGACCGCCTGGCGAAGCAGGCGACGGAGCAGGGGAGTGCGGCGCGCGTCGTCTATGCCAGCAGCGTTGCGGCGCTGGGCGAGTCGTTACCCCCTGCCGTGGACGAGCACACCGTGCCGCGCCCGACCATGAGCTACGGCGTGCACAAGCTGGTGGGCGAGCTGATCCTTGCCGACTGGACGCGCCGCGGCAAGCTGGATGGTCGTGCGTTACGCCTGCCGGGCATCGTGGCTCGTCCGGCGCTGTCCGCCGGACATGGATCCGCGTTCATGAGTCAGATCTTCCGCGCGGCGCAGCGCGGCCAGTCCTATACGTGTCCCGTTTCGCCTTCGGCCACCGTATGGTGGATGTCGCGCAGATGCTGCGTCGATAACCTGCTGCACGCCGCACGCCTGTCCGCAGAGGGTTTGCACGCGGGCCGAGTCTGGACGCCCCCGGTGCTGCATCTGTCGGTTCAAGAGATCGTCGATGCGTTGGTCCGGCGCTTCGGCTCGTTCGACATCGATTACGCTCCGGTGGAACGGATCGAGCGGCTTTTCGGACGACAACCGCCACTGACTGACCGCCGTGCCATCGAGGCGGGATTTCAGCACGACGGTACGATCGATGCGCTTGTCACGCGCGCGCTTGAGTTAGAGCCCAGTTGAGTTGAGCGGGCGCAGCGCGGTCACATCGGGAATCGTCGTGCGAACACGCTTACGCTTCGAAGCCGAACTGTTCAATCTGCGTGCTGCCGATGCCACGCTGCTTCGCACGGCTTCCAATCGTTGGGGAAATCGATAACTCACGCCGTCAAGACGGTATCGGCTGTAAGCTTACGAGTCATCGTCGGTAGCTCGCCGAGATCCGACAGTTCATTACAGTAGCGAAACCGTTCGTCGCGACACGAATCCGTCCTTCCCGGATATCGTTAGGATTCGATTTTACATAAGCTAAATTATCGATAGTTTTGATTGTAGTAGCTTTTTAGAAATGTCGTGTTCTGGCTACTTAGAAATGTCGTGTTTTGACCTCGGTATGCTGGCCGGTTC
>NZ_QTPU01000058.1:0-16702 GCF_003857805.1 Burkholderia sp. Bp9099 | reverse complement strand
AACAGTCAGATTGCAACACTCGTCGAACGCCAGACCCGGTTCGTGATGTTGGTGAAGATTGCCAGCAAGGACTCTGACGCTGTCGTCAATGCTCTGATAAGACACGCCCGCCGTATGGAATACCGTCCAGTCTTATCGATAAGGTTAGACGGCGTGACGCCACACTGCGTTCGGATTTTTCGAACAAGTTTGCAACTTTGAGTTAGCCACAAGCAGGCCGGGTAGCGGCACACTCCTGCTACACAAGTCGGACTGCGAGGTAGCCGCCGGTCCTGCGACGCCTCCCTTGTTCCGCAACTCCTTTATCAGTTGCAGCGAAACCCTCCAGTGACTACCCCACATCCATCACGAAACACGTTCGATACAGTCATGGCCCCCGTCTATGCGCCTGCACCGTTGATACCCGTGCGCGCGCAAGGCTCTCTCGTCTGGGACGAAGAGGGCCGGGACTACGTCGACCTGACGAGCGGCATCGCCGTTTGCGCTCTCGGTCATGCGCATCCGACGCTGGTCGAAACGCTAACCAGACAGGCTGAACAGCTATGGCATGTGAGCAACGTCTTCACGAACATCCCCGCACTCAAACTTGCATTGCGTCTGACCGAGGCGACTTTCGCGGAAAACGCCTTCTTCGCGAATTCCGGTGCAGAAGCAAACGAGGCTGCGCTCAAGCTTGCCCGACGCGTGGCAATCGACCGGTTTGGAACGGAGGCGAGGAAGACCAAGATTATTTCCTTCGAGCAATCGTTCCACGGGCGCACGCTATTTACCGTCAGCGTCGGCGGCCAGCCGAAATACTCGGACGGATTCGGCCCGCTGCCCGGCGACATCTCGCATATCCGATTTAACGATATCGACGCAGCGCTGGTTGCAATTGACGATCGGACCTGCGCGGTGATCGTGGAGCCGGTCCAGGGCGAAGGCGGCGTCATTCCGGCAACGCCCGACTTCCTGCGATGCCTGCGCGATGCCTGCACCAGGCACAACGCGCTTCTCATCTTCGATGAAGTGCAGACGGGCATTGGACGCACCGGCTCGCTCTTCGCGTATATGGACGCCGGCGTGACGCCGGATATCCTCACGGCAGCCAAAGCCCTCGGCAACGGTTTCCCGATCGGCGCGGTGCTCACCACCGCGGAGATCGGCAAGCACTTCTCCGTGGGAACGCACGGCTCGACGTATGGCGGAAATCCTTTGGCTACCGCCGTTGCGGACCGCGTTGTCGAACTCATCAACACCCCACAGGTTCTCGACGGCGTGTGCCAACGTAGCGCTCACATCTTTGCGAGCCTGCGCTCGATCAATTCCCGCACCGGCGTGTTCCGCGAGCTTCGAGGCGCCGGATTACTGATCGGCGGGGAGTTGAGCGACGCGTATCAGGGACGCTCGAAAGACATCATGACAGCCGCGCTCGAACACGGCGTCATGATTCTGAATGCGGGTCCGAACGTCTTGCGATTCGCGCCGGCGCTCAACATTCCGTACGAATGTCTTGACGAAGGGTTGGCACGTTTGGAGCGCGCAATCGACTCGTTCAGTTTCGAGTGACTTGCAACAGCCTTTGCGAGGCTAGGCTCTGCGTTCAGAGCCCTTATCGCCTGCTATGGCACTGGCTCACGCGCGTTTCAAAAACCTCTCCACGAGTCGCACGAAGTAAGTCGACCCCACGGGAAGCAACCGGTCGTTGAAGTCATAACTCGCGTTGTGTAACAGGCACGGCCCTGCTCCATGCCCCACGATGCGATGGTCGCCGACGCCATTTCCGATAAACGCGTAGCAACCCGGCTTTGCACGCAGCATGAACGAGAAGTCTTCGGCAGCCATCGTGGGTTGAATCGCCGCGTCGACGGCCTCATCACCGACGACTTCACGCATGACTTCGACTGCCAGCGCGGTTTGTTCAGGATCGTTGACGGTCGGCGGGTAGTTCCGGTTGAATTCGATCTCACTGCGACAGCCAAGACCAGACGCAATCGCCGCGACGATGGCCCGCATGCGGCTCTCGATGAGGTCAAGCGTCTCTTCCGAAAACGTGCGCACCGTGCCGCCCAGCCAGGCATCGGTCGGCACAACGTTCTGCGCTTCACCCGCGTGAATCTGCGTCACCGACAAGGCTGCCGCATCGACAGGATTCTTGTTGCGAGTCAGGATGCTCTGCAATGCGCTGACAATCTGCGCCACCGCAAACACCGGGTCTTCACCGAGATGTGGCATCGCGCCGTGGCATCCCGCGCCCGTCACCGTAATCCTGAAGAGACTCGTCGATGCCATGATCGCACCGGGGCGCACACCGAAGTGTCCCTCCGGAATGCCCGGCCAGTTGTGCACGCCGAAAACGGCATCGACAGGAAAGCGCTCGAACAGACCGTCGTCGATCATCGCCTGCGCGCCTGCGCCTTCTTCCTCGGCAGGCTGAAAAATGAAATGCACGGTGCCGTCGAAATCGACCGACTTCGCGAGATATCTTGCGGCGCCAAGCAGCATGGTCGTGTGACCGTCGTGCCCGCATGCATGCATTGCGCCCTGCACGGTGGAGCGATGCGCGAACTCGTTGGCTTCCTGCATGGGCAGCGCGTCCATGTCCGCGCGAAGTCCGATTGCGCGAGTGCTGTTCCCACGCTTCAGCGTCGCAACGAGGCCCGTTTTGCCGACTCCGCGAACGACAGGCAAGCCCCACTCTTCCAGCTTGCTGGCGACGAGATCCGCCGTCCGGTTCACGTCGTATCCCAGTTCCGGGTGCGCATGGATGTCACGACGGACGGCAGTCATCTCCTCCGAGAATGCCTGGATTTCGGCAATAGCGTTCATAGTCACTTGATAGGAGTTTCTTGCTGGCAATCGACGCAGCCGTCAGATTGCACAGCTCATAGCGCGCGTTGCACCGCTGCGTTTGCGCAGGCGGTGCCGGTCGCCTAGATGTGGAACAGTTGCGCGACGACGGTCGCACCGAGGAACGTGCCTGCATTGGCAACGAACGAAACAAGGACGATGCGCCATCCCAACCGGCGGAAAGCGGGCAAGTCTTTTGCAATCGAGAGACCCGCGAAGGCCAGCATCGGCGTGGTCACGCCAAGAAAATCGTTCCGCGCGCTCAGCTCAGCCAACTGTGCGCCCCAAGGGCACCAAGGAGACGTCGCGTACATCGCCGCAAACGAGACCCAGCACACCGCAGGGATCTTGCGGCCAGTCAGCGTGGAAAGCGCGTCGCCAACGACGACAGCCAGCAGCATGAGCAGCATCCCAGGCAGCCCCGCCAGCGGCGTCGTACCGTGCGCCATCCAGTCGCATACCAGTGCAAACACGGCGGTGACGACCCATGCCAGCACTTTGCCGCCATAGCTGAGATGCGGCGCTTCCGTTTGCACATCGCCCAGTTTCGGTCCGCTGGCTTCTGCCGCTTCGGGCGCGTTCGAGGCACTGGTCGTGCGGCCAATCAGCGGCTCTAGAATGCGGTAGCCGAACAATGCCATCGGCAGCGAAATGAATAACGTGAAGTACGTGCCCACCGTCGTCGTAATCAGATTGCTCGCAGCCGCAAACGTCAGCACCGATTTGGCGACCTCAGGCGTCTGCTGCGCAGCGATAGCGCCCGACGCCGCTGCCATCATGCTGCCCGAGCCGACGCCCGAACCCATCGCGAGTGCGAGCGGGTCGAAGATATTCAGACTCGCGACGAAGCCCGCAAATATGGCGATAAAGACCGCGCCAAAGATGGTTCCAGTGAGGTATTCCGCCAGCACGCCACGCCCTTCGGCCGAGTCCATCCCGTACTTCTCGCCGATGATGGCGAGACTAGGCTCACGGCCGACCGAGAAGGTGGCGCCGATGGCTTCGCGCTTGATACCGAGCAGAAGTGCGAGCGGCAAGCCAAGCAGGATCGTGCCGACAAAATGCCCCAGCTCCTGGAAGGCGAGCGCCCAACCCGCAGACGCCAGCTTGGGTAGCGCGCTCCCAATCATCAACCCCAGTTTCGCAATGAACAGCAGCAACGCAGGCTGCAGGATGGCCGCGGCGTAAAACTGCGTTTTCACGTCGAGGCGCGCGGCGCTGTTCGATCGCGCACTGGCCACGCCGATTGCCGCACCGAGCAGAAGCGCCCAGATCATCGGCAAGAGGACCACCTTGCCCGGGCCGATCTTGAACGTGAAAGATCCGATCAGCTCGGCAAGCAGAATCACGCCCGCAGCGAAGACAAGTAGCTTGGCCGTGCGCATGCCTTGGCCGTCGGATGAGTGCATTGCTATGCTATTCATTTGGTCAGGTCTCCCCAGAGTGACGATCCTCCCCGAAAGAACGGGGAGGATACCTTGCCGATTAAAGGTAGCCGAAGGCCGTGGGCGGTTCCTTCGCGGTTTCGACCCAGACGCTCTTCGTCTGCGTGTATTCGTAGAGCGCTTCGACGCCGCTCGAACGACCGTAACCACTCAAACCGAAGCCGCCGAACGGCGACGCCACGTTGATGGTCTTGTAGCCATTCACCCAGAAAGTGCCGGCATTGACTTGCGCCGCCACGCGATGCGAGCGCGCGACGTCGGTGGTCCACACTGCGCCGGCCAGGCCGAACTCGGTATCGTTGGCAATCGCGATGGCTTCGTCTTCCGTGTCGAACGGAATCGCTGCCACCACCGGCCCGAAGATTTCTTCACGGGCAACGGCCATATCGTTGGTGACGTTCGACAGCACCGTCGGCGAAACAAAGTAGCCCGCGTTCGAGCGCTCCTGCGAACCCGATGCGAGCGTCGCGCCTGCCGCCACGCCCTTGTCGATCATCGACATGACATGCTCGTATTGCCTGCGGTTATTGATCGGGCCCACCTCGGTGCTGTCGTCGAGCGGCTGGCCCACCTTGATTTTCCTGGCGCCCGTGGCGACCATCGCGACGAACTCGTCGTAGACGCTACGTTGCACCAGCAGACGCGAGCCCGCCACGCAGCTTTGACCAGCACCGGCGAAGATGGCTGCCTGCGCGGTCAGTGCCGCGCGCTTCAGGTCCGCGTCGCCGAAGATGATGTTGGCCGACTTGCCGCCCAGTTCGAGCACGCACGGCAGCACACGCTTCGCGGCCGCCTCGGCGATCCGTGCGCCCGTCGCCGGCGAGCCGACGAACACCACTTTCTTGATCGCCTTGTGCGCGATAGCCGACTGCGCGACCGTCTGTCCGAGACCTGCGAGCACGTTCACGAGGCCCTTCGGCGCACCCGCGCGCTCGCACAGCAGGCCGATGACGATAGAGCTGGTCGGCGTGAGTTCGGACGGCTTGAGCAGCACCGCGTTACCCATCGAAATGGCGGGTGCGACCTGCCAGCCGCACGTGAACACGGGCGCATTCCACGGCGTGATCTGCAGCACGGTGCCAGCCGGCTCGCGGCGCGTGTAGTTCAGATGCGAGGTCGGCACGGGAATCACTTCGCCGTAGAACTTGTCGGCCCAGCCGCCGTAGTACTCGAACATCTCGGCGACTTTCGCGACTTCGCCGCGGCAATCGCGGATCGGCTTGCCCGAACCGAGTGACTCGAGCCGCGCGAGGGCTTCGGCTTCCGCGCGCACCTGGCGGGCGATCTCGAACATCACGCGGCCGCGCGCCGCATGCGTTAGCGCCCACCACTGTTTCTGCGCGCGCACGGCTGCCGCGGCAGCCTGTTCGACCACGGCCGCGCCGCCATCTTTGTAGGCAATGCTCTTCTCGCCTGTCGCGGCATCGAAGAGTTGAATCGTCTCACCCGCGCCTTCCACCAGCTCGCCACCGACATACGAACCGATGGTCTTTGCTTGCGGGAAGAAATGCTGAAACGCTACGAGAAGGTCTTCTGCGTTATTGCTCATCTGAAAATGGCTCCGGATATCTGGCGATTACTGTTTGTCGATGAACTGGACGATGCGGTTGAAGTCTTCCGCATCGCCGATGCTGTCCGCGCTCGCCGCCCACAAGCGGCCCGCTTCCTTCGCGATCGGCGCGGTAGCGTCCGCGCTATCGAGTAGCGCCATCGCAAGGCGCACGTCCTTTCTCATCAGCTTCATCGTGAATCCGGAGTCGAACTTGCCGTTGAAGATCCATGTCGGATAGTTCGTCAGCGTTGCACTGTTCTTGCCCGAGCCGCCGTTGAGCGCCTCCACCAGCTTTTCCGGGTCGACGCCGTTCGCTTCGGCGGCGCGCACGGCTTCGCTCGCGGCCAGAAGATGAACGCCCGTCAACATGTTGTTGATGATCTTGGTCACGTGCCCCGCGCCGACCGGGCCGACGTGGACGCGTTTCGCGCTCATCACGGCGAGGATCGGCTCGACAGCTGCGACGTCTGCGTCGGAGCCGCCCAGAACCATCGTCATTGTGGCCGTCGCGGCACCTTTAGGTCCGCCGCTGACGGGACCGTCGACGAACCCCACCTTGCGTTCAGCAAGCGCCGCAGCCACCTTGCGCGTGCTGCCCGGCTCCGCGGTAGTCGTGTCCACAACAATCAGGCCCGGCTTCGCGCTCGCGGCGACGCCGCCTTCACCGAGCACGACCTGCTCGACGATATCGGATGTCGGCAGGGACAGAATCAGCACGTCGGCATCACGGGTGATATCAGAGATGGAAGCACGCGCCTGAACGCCTTCTTCCTGCAACTTGTCGGCAACGCCGGGCGCGGCGTCGAAGCCGAGCACGTTGAAACCGCCGCGCTTGAGCGAGAGCGCCATCCCGCGCCCCATATTGCCCAGACCGATTACACCAACCGTCTTCATGTTTCTAGCTCCAGGTCTCTTGATTTCGCAGTTCATATCGTGGCTGCCGCTCCAAGTTTTCGACTGCCTGGGTTCCATACTGGACTTTCGAAAGCCTATAATCAATAAACGCCAATTTGCAAAGCGTTCTAATAATTCGAACGGTGATTTCTCATGGCAGAGGGTCTGACGGAGAGCAGGATTGTCTATTTCTACGAAGCCGTACGATTCGGCAGCATTCGCGCGGCGGCCGACTGGCTGAACGTCGCACCGTCGGCGGTGAGCAGACAGATCGGGTTACTGGAGCGTGAACTCGATGCCGCGCTCGTCGAGCGGCATGCGCGCGGGGTGAAACCGACGGAGGCCGGGCAGTACGTGATCGAGTACTACCGCGAGCAGATGGCGCACAAGGAAGACCTCATCAGCCGCTTGCAGGAACTGCGCGGCTTGCGCACGGGGCATGTCAACGTCGTGCTCGGCGAGGGCTTTGTGTCCGACATGCTGGGGGGCCCGATGCAGCAGTTTTGCAAACAGTATCCGGGCATCAAGGTCAATCTCGACCTCGCCGGAACGAACGAGGTCATGCGCAAGATCACCGAGGACGAGGGTGATATCGGGCTAGTCTATAACCCGCCGCCCGAGCCCAAGATCGTCGCGCGCGCATCGCGCATGCAACCACTGATGGCGATCGTTGGCCCCGGCTTTCCTCGCGCGCAACGTGAAAAGGCTATGACTGTGCGAGAGCTGGCGTCTTTTCCGCTGGCGGCAGCGCATCCCTCCTTCGGTACCAGGCAGATGCTCGAGGCCGTCGAGTTTGCCGAAAAGATACGCCTGGATCCGATCGTCACGACCAACTCGATATCCATCCTCAAGCAGTTCGTGAAATCGGGGCTGGGCATTGCGTGTTTGCCGGCGTTTTCCGTCTCGACTGAGCTGGACGCGGGGGAACTCTTCGCGATTCCGATTGATCATCCGTTGCTTATCAACGCGGAGGCGCAGCTCGTGACACGCGTCGGCCGAAAGCTGTCCGTCGCCTCGAACCGACTACTCCAGCTGATGCATTCGCAGATGCGCGCATTTCGTTAGACAACAAGTTCTCAAGTTTGAAGTGCAATACCCTGATTGATATGAGGTGTTCCAGACATGTAGCTGATCGCTTTCTTATTCGATCAGCCATCGTAGAGCCCAGCCGACTCGGCGCCGCCGGTGGGGAGAACTCTCCGGCGGCTACGCCGCCTCCGACTTCTCCCCACCGGCCAAAACCTTCGCCGCTACACCGGCCAAAATAATTGTCGCCCTCCAGTAAGGGCTGCAAAGTGGACAAGCATAAGCACAGAGAATACGACGAAGTGCAAACCAGCGAGGGTTTCGGGCAACCGCTCGTAGTCTCTGGCCAGTCTGCGGAACCGGTTGCGCCAGCCGAAGCTGCGCTCGACTACCCAGCGGCGCGGCAACAATACGAAGCCTTTTTTGCCTCCGGCAGCTTGATGACTTGAAGCTCGATTCCTTCGTCAAGCGCCGCCTGCGCGGGCTCTTCACCTGTATACCCCTGATCCGCGAACGCCACCTTGACTGTCTGGCCCGTGGCCTGCTGGACCTGACGCGCCAGTTCTCCGACCTGTGCACGTTCCCGTTCGTTGGCCGGCGTCACATGCACTGCGAGCAGTTGTCCAAGCGTACGCTCGACATCGTTCAGGGGTATACCTCGAACCATAAGTTGAAAGCTCATGACCGTTTCACCCGAATCTGTGCAATATCTCCGAGCGCGTGATGCAGGCAGCCTTCAAGATCGTCTGCCACCTTTTGTCCACGGACATCATAGACCACCACAAATCTAGCAGTAGGCAGCGGCACGTGTTGTCGGCCAAAGAGTACACGCGCCCGAACGTACGCAACGCTTAGGTTCAGCGCTACTTGCGTCTCGACATAATGATTGGCGATCAGTGTATATTCCGTGGCGTCCGCTGTAGAAAATTCTGGCGTGAATATCATATTTTTATCCGAAGGCTCCCGACTGTTGAACGGCCGTTCTGGGGAAAACTGAAGGGCAGATCAGGGTCGTTCAGAGTCGTTCGCGTTGCTCCACAACCGCCATTCGTGGTCACGTGCCGATCCTGACGCCGGGATGAACGCGCCAACAAGATAGGGAACCTTATCACTATGGCACGATCGCCTGTTCAAACTCAGGTTTCGTATAACGCGTGACCCGGGTTGCGGTCGCTGCACGGTGCCATACGGGAGTTGGCACTGGTCTTCGCCTGGTTGCAGTCAGTGACAACTTTAATTCGCAATGTGCAACCTCATGAATTCCAGAGAAGTCCGCATCATTCGGTGCACGTCGACCTGCGGAGTGACATCTTTGCTTCGGAAACGGCGACACCAGTATAGAGAATTGCACGGTGCGTCGCTCTTTCGTAAAGGCAGTCGCAGTGCCGGTCCATGGTAAATTCGCCGCCTCGCACCGTCAGCACAAAAGGAGACCACTGCGTACGAAGATCTTGTGATTGTTACGCAATACGACGGAAAGGACTTGATGTCCGTCGAAGCGATTTGCACATACGACGAAGAAGGGTAGGCGCAGGAGTGCGCGGATGCGACGAATGCATGCATCGAGATCACGACTTGCGCGGATCAGGGCACTGACCTGTGGAGGTGATTGCGGCACTAGGTAGAAGTGCATTTGCGCGAGGCCGGCATTTCCTAAAAGAACCTGTATTTCGAGGACGACCGCGGTAATTAACCTGCCTTCACGGCTCGCGACCGGCCCGATCAGAACAGTTGACCGGGCTTGCTCGCGCGCGCCTCGGCTGATTCGCGCGCAGGGTTACTGGCGCGTGCTGCTGCTCTCCTACCTGGTGTTGCCGGTGCGCGGCGCGCTTGCCGCGATGCTGATGAGCGAGGCGGGCGTCTGGCCGGTGCAAGTGCTCGCGCAGCACTTCGGTTATCCGACCGCATTCGTCGTGCCGGGCGCCGTGTCGACGGGCTCGCTCGTGCTCTGGCTCGGCCATGCGCGCTCGCTGATCGGCGTGTGCGGCAAGCCGGGCGATCTGTCGGCCACGTCGTCGTGAACGTGCTTTCCCTCGTCATGCCATTCCCGGCCTGCCCGTGAATTCCGTTTCGCTTGCCTGGCTGATTGCCGCGTCGCCACGGCGGGTGTCGTCATCCGTCCGGGCGGCTGGCCCGGCGCGCATTCGGATCGATTCCAGGCCTGGCATTCTGTCGATGCGTGCGGTGCGATGGCCTGACGGCGCATCGCACCCGGACACGGTGCCAGAAGCGGCATGGCATGGCATGCCGCTTCTAGCCCGTGAGCGAGATCGAATCAGAACAAATGCTGGATGCCTGCATAGACGCCCGTCTGGCTATGCCCGGGTGTCGGATTGTCGTTGTAGCCGCCGCCGGCGATCGGACCGCCGGCACCCGCCGCGTTCGACTCCAGGCCGAAGTTCGCGTTCTTGCTGTTGCGAACGGTAGCAATCTGCATGTCGAAGAGCGTGCGCTTCGAGATGTTGTACGTGCCGCCCACCGTATAGATGTTGGCGTTGCCGCCGCCATGGTTTGCGTTGACGTGATAGACGGCACCGGTCAAGGCCGCAGCCGGCGTCGCCTGCCACGTGACGCCGCCCCAGACCTGCTGCGTCGACGTAATCCCGTTGTTGGCGGTCGGCGCGCCGTTCGCGTGCGAGGCTTGATAGGCCGCCTGCAGCTTGAACTGGCCGAGGAATACGTTCACGCCCGCGAAGTACTCCCGGGAATAGTTGAACACGTCCGAGAACTTGCCGTTGACGTCGCGCGCCTCGTCGTAGATGCCGCGCACCTGGAAGTACGGATTCGTGTAGGTCAGTTGCAGGCCGTCGGCACGACCTTGTGCGGTCGTGCCGTTACCATTCCAGCTGGTGGCGTTCGACAGCGAATACTGGCCGTACACGTCGAAACCGTAGAAGCTCGGCGACTGGTACGAAATGTTGTTGCTCGTCTTGTTCCAGTTGCGGCCGCGCACGAGCGAACCGGACGACCAGGACGTCTGGCCGAGCGGATCGAAGTCCCACAACCCGTTCGAAATCGAGAGCTCGCGGCCGAGCAGCAGCGTGCCGTAAGCGTCGTTGGAAAAACCGACCGTTGCCCAGCGATCCCAGATGGACCCGGTGCCGCCGAGGCTGCCGTTCATCGCATTGAACGAGCCTTCGAGGTGGAAGACCGCCTTGTTTCCACCGCCGAGATCCTCGGAGCCCTTCAAGCCCCACAGGCTGGTGCCCCAGTCGCCGCTCTCGGCGCGCCAGCGGCTCGTCGTGCCGCCGTTGCCGTTGGCAATGCCGCTCAGGTACTCGATGCCGGCATCGAGGCGGCCGTAGAGCGTGACACTGCTTTGTGCGTGGGCGACGATGCCTGCGGACATCAACGTGGCGGCGAGTATTGCTTTTTTCATAATTGGCTCCAAACCTGTCAGAAAGAAAACGTGTGACTGCGGCACAACAGACCCGGTCAGTTTTTTATTGAATAAATTAAGGAAAACGAAATTATCTGTCGTGAAAAACGGATCGCGTATCAACAGGGAAAGTGAGATGTTCTTTGCTTGCGGCATGTCCAGCCGGGCAAACTGGACGAAAAGGTCTCCTTGGTCGGTATTGATGTGGGACGAAACTACGGGCGAGTCACGTAGTACAACTATTCATATATGAAATGCCGGACCGTCTGACGCTCATGGAGCCGGGCTTGGCCCGGCGCCCCTTGCCGACGATCTGCAGCGCGATCGGTCCGATCCACGATGCACGCCTAACGTGCGGCGAGCACCTCGAATCGGTAGGCGATTTCAGTTGGCGTGTCAGGATTCAATGCAAGTGCCGTCCGGACCCCGCGGGAATTGATTGGATTGGGCGCGAGCGATGCCGCACGGCCAAGCTCGAATGCGCTCGCGACCGGCTCAATGCCCACGCAGAGGTTGCGCCCGTTCCACGGCGCGTACGCACGTCCTCGGTTGCTGATCCACAACAGCAGCGACGGCAGCGCATCGGCATCCCAGGTCAGGCGATAGCGTGCGCCGGCGACGGCGTCGGTCATCGTGACGGAACCGTCGATTCCGCAGAGCTGCAGGATTTCTTCCGTGGGCTGCGCGAGCGGTAGCTGGTCGAATGCACCGAAGCCGCCCTCGCCGAGCGGTACGCGCTCGAGTGATTCGAACGTCGCGCCGGCCAGCGCGCTCGATACGCGCGGTTCCGGACCTGCCGGGTGCACCATGCCGAAGCGGTAGGTGCCGGGCTCGATTCGAAACGCGCCGGTGAGCGTCGGCAGCGCGAGATTCGGATGCAGACCGACGGGGCAGCGAGCCGACTTGCGCGCTTCGATACGGAGAACGATGTCGAAGGCAGCGCGAGCCGGATCGGCGCGCACGATGCGAGTCAGTCGTGCGATCGACGAGGTCTCGGGGTATTCGATTTCAATTTCGATCTCGTGCGCGGTTTGCCTCACGAGTGACCACACGCCGGTACAGCCGTAACCATGCTGAAGGTCGTCGCTGGTGTCGAGTGCGACGTCATCCGGGACGATCGGCGTTGCGGCGGCTTTCCGCCAGCCGGGAGGCAGTCGGTCGGGAGAGTAGGGAACACCGAATGGCACGCACGGGAATTCGCTTCGCATGACGCCCAGCAGCCCGGCGGGTTGCGGCTCGGCCTGGCCGAGCCACGGCGCTTCGTAAAACGGACGGATCGTGCGGCCGCCTTGCTGTAATGCAACGCCGCCGAGCATACCTCCTGCTGCATGGAGATCGAACGCGCCGTGCGCCCATTTGAGATGCCAGACTGTATCCATTGCTTCGTCAGGTGTAGTCGGAGAGAACGCTTCTACGATGGGAAGAGGCATGCCGGAGCGGATCAGTTCTCTTCCTCGCTCCAGCAGGTGCCGTATCTCGCCAGCAACGCGCTGGCCTGCGCAGGCCCCCAGTTTCCGGCCGAATAGGGTTTGGGCGCCGTTTTCAGGTCGAGAATCGGCGCGACCCAGCGCCATGCGGCTTCCTGCTCGTCGCGACGCACGAACAGCGCGAGCCGGCCGGCGATCACGTCGAGCAACAGGCGCTGATACGCCTCCATCCGGTCTTGCCGAAAGAAGCGGTCGAACGCGAGATCGAGGTAGACGCCTTGCAGGGTCATGCCGAGCCCCGGCCGCTTCGCGAGCGTGCTCAGGCGAATCGATTCGTCCGGTTGCAGCTGGATCGTCAACCGGTTCGAGCCTGCCAGCAGCGCCGTCGGACCGAGCGTCGAATGCGGCGGGCGCTTGAACGTGACGACGATTTCAGCCACGCGTCGCGCCAGCCGCTTGCCGGTGCGCAGAAAGAACGGCACGCCGGCCCAGCGCCAGTTCTCGACCTCGGCCTTGAGCGCGACGAACGTCTCGGTCGGACTGTCGGCCCGGATTCCGGATTCGTCGAGGTAACCCGGTACCGACTCTCCGCGGACCACCCCCGCGCGATACTGTCCGCGCACGACGCTCTGATGCAAGGCTTCCTCGGTGAGCGGCTTGAGCGCGCGCAGCACGCGCAGCTTCTCGTCGCGCACGGCGTCGGCTTCCATCGACTGAGGCGGCTCCATGGCGACGATCGCAAGCAACTGCAGCAGATGGTTCTGCACCATGTCGCGCAGCGCGCCGGTCTGGTCGTAAAACCCGCCGCGCCCGCCGACGCCGAGTTCCTCGGCAACCGTGATCTGAATGTTGTCGATCCATTCGCGGCGCCACAGAGGCTCGAACATCACGTTGGCGAATCGCAGCGCGAACAGGTTCTGCACGGCTTCCTTGCCGAGGTAATGATCGATCCGGTAGATCTGCTCTTCGGAAAAAATCTGGCCGACCGCATCGTTGATCGCCGTCGACGACGCGAGATCGTAGCCCAACGGTTTTTCGAGCACGATTCGCGAGGTCGGCGGAGCGAGCCCAGCCTGCGCGAGCGCGCGGCAAATCGGCACGAACAGCGATGGCCCTGTCGCCAGATAGAAGATCTGGCGCGACGACGCCGGCGAGAGCGCGTCGGCCAGACGCGAGAACGTGCCGGCCTGGCTTGCGTCGAGCGCCACGTACGAGAGCCGCTCGCGGAAGCCGCGCCACGCGCTTTCATCGAACCGGGCCTGCGTCAGATGCGGTCGCACCGACACGTCGACCCAGTCGAGGTAGCCGGCGGTATCGAGTTCGTTCTGCGCAACCGCGATGATGCGTCCCGCGGGGGCGAGCAGGCCATCGCGGTGAGCGGAGTAGAGCGCCGGCAGGATCTTGCGCATCGCGAGATCGCCGGTGCCGCCGAACAGCACGAATTCGAACGGAGCCTGGGTATCGGAGAACGGGAGGTGCGCATTCATGGAGTTTCGCTCGTGGCTGCGTTGGCCGATTCGATCAGCGCATGTACTTCGGCCGCCGTCGGCGCATAGGCGCCGGCGTGCGACGCGACGAGCGCCGCACAGGCGGCGGCGAACCGAAGATGTTCCGTCGCGGGGGCGTCCGGGCGCGTCAGCAGGCTCGCCATCCAGCTGCCGACGCACGCGTCGCCGCACCCGACCGTGTCGGCGACCGTGACCTTGAAGCCCGGCTGAACCAGCGTTTCATCACCGGCGAAGAGTTCCATGCCGGCCGCGCCGCGCGTGACGAGCACCGCTGCCTGCGGCGCCCACGCACGGATTTGCGCGAGTGCGGCTGCCTCGTCGAATTCCGGGAACAGGCCGGCGAGATCCTCGTCGGACACCTTGATGTAGTCCGATAGACCGATCATCGTGCGCAAGGTGTCGCGGTACGACGGGTCGGCCATCGGCGCGCGAAAGTTGGGATCGAACGAAATCCGCTTGCCGGCGGCGCGCGCCGCGAGCGCAATGTCGATCAGACGCGAGGCGAGGGGCTCGCGCACCAGGCCGAGACAGCCGAAATGAATGATCTCGGCGGCGTCGAGCCAGTCCGAAGGCAACGCGGCGGGATCGAACGCGAGGTCGGCGCTATTCTCGCCGATGAAGAAATATTTCGGCGGCCGCGTCTCGACCACCATCGCAAGCAGCGGCGGGCGGTCGACCTGCTGCGTGAAGCGCATGTCGAGGCCGGCTTCGGCGCTCTTTCGCATGAGCTCGTCGCCGAATATGTCGGCGCTCACGGCCCCGGCAAAGCCGGTCGGCGTGCCGAGGCGCGCGCCGACGCGAGCGACGTTCCAGCATGCGCCGCCGGCAACGCTGTGCCAGCGGTTCGTGTCGTCTCGAATGAAATCGGTCAGGGCTTCGCCGAAGATGACCAGTCGCGGTAGCTTCATCATGGGATTCGGGAGATCAGGCCGCAGCGTGGCGCCGCGTCTTGAAGCGGTTGATCAGTTGGTTGGTCGAGCCGTCGTGCGAGTCAATCTGCGCGGGGGTGAGTAACTCGCCTTCGATCGCAACCGCGAGCTTTTTGCCGAGTTCGACGCCCCATTGATCGAACGAATTGATCCGCCATACCACGCCTTGCACGAATACCTTGTGTTCGTACAACGCGATCAGCGCGCCGAGGGATGCCGGATCGAGCGTGTCCAGGCAGATCGTGTTCGTGGGCCGGTCGCCTTCGAAATTGCGATGCGGTTCGGTCGTCGAGCGCGATCCGTTCATCAATGCCTCCGACTGCGCGAAACAGTTTGCGACGAGGACGGCATGGTGATGATCGAACTCGTGATGCGGCCGCATGCACACGATGAAGTCGGTCGGGATGATCGCGGTGCCCTGGTGCAGGAGCTGGAAGAACGCGTGTTGCCCGTTCGTACCCGGTTCGCCCCAGATGACCGGGCCGGTGGCGTAATCGACGCGCTCGCCGCCGAGCGTCACCGATTTGCCGTTGCTTTCCATGTCGAGCTGCTGCAGGTACGCGGGCAACCGGTGCAGATAGTTGTCGTATGGCGCGATCAGCTGGCTCGTCGTACCGAGGAAGTTCTGATGCCAGATGCCGATCAGGGCGAGCAGGACGGGCAGGTTGCGGGCCAGCGGTGCTTGCGCGAAGTGACGGTCCATCGCGTGCGCGCCGTCGAGCAGTTGCTCGAACGCGTCCATGCCGGCCATGATCGCGATCGGCAACCCGATGGCGGACCACAACGAGTAGCGTCCCCCCACCCAGTCCCAGAACGCGAACATGTTGCCGGTGTCGATGCCGAATGCCGCAACGGCCGTGGCATTCGTCGACACGGCGACGAAGTGGCGGGCGATCGCCGTGTCCGGCGCGCCGCTGTCGAGCAGCCAGGCGCGGGCGGTATGGGCGTTCAGGAGCGTCTCGCGGGTCGTGAACGTTTTCGACGACACGATGAACAGCGTCGTCTCCGGGTTCACGCGCTTGAGCACTTCGGCGATGTCGGCTGCGTCCACGTTCGACACGAAATGCATCGTCAACCGTTCGTGCGCGTAAGGCTTGAGCGCCTCGCACACCATCTTCGGCCCCAGGTCCGAGCCGCCGATGCCGATGTTGACGACGTCGGTGATGTCGCGGCCCGTGTGGCCGCGCCACTCACCGGAGCGAACCGCGTGGGAGAAGCGCCGCATCCGGGCCAGCACGTCGCTGACCTGCCGCGACACGTCGACGTCGTCGACGATACGCGGCGTACCCGAACGGTCGCGCAGCGCGACGTGCAGCACCGCGCGGTTCTCCGTGCGATTGATGCGCTCGCCGGCGAACATCGCGTCGCGATACGCATCGACGCCCGCCTCCTGGGCGAGGGCGACCAGCAGGGCGATGGTTTCGTCGTCGACGGGGTTCTTCGAGTAATCGACGAAAAGCCCGGCCGCCTCGAGGCTGAAGCGCGATGCGCGTGCCGGGTCGCGGTCGAATCGTGCGCGAATCGAGACGCCGGACAAGGCGTCCCGATGGCTGGCGAGCGCGCGCCACGCGCGCGTTTGGGTCAGTGAGGTCATGGTCGTGTCAGGCCTGGGATGCGTTGGGACGGGTCAGTGCGAGCTCCAGCCTTTGTAAGCCTTCACGTTGTCACGCGTGACGAGCGTCGGCTCGATCAGGATCATCGGGTTGGCCGGCT
>NZ_QTPU01000057.1:0-18713 GCF_003857805.1 Burkholderia sp. Bp9099 | reverse complement strand
ACCTTCGTGAACGGCTTGTGCCAGCTGAGGCCCTCGCGCGCGAGACGCGCCCAGAAGCCTTCGTAATCCTGCTCGGCTTCGGCGACCAGCGCGCGGTAGGCCGGCATGCCGGAGATGTTGGCCGCCTTCTCGAGCGCCGCGGGCGGCGCAAACTGACGGGTTTCGTGAAGAACCGATTCAATCGCAGACATCGACAACCCCTTGGTGAACATGAATCCTCTGCATGGCGGCGCGATCATGCGCGCCGCGCTTCTTTGGCCGGCGCATGTGCGCCGCTGTCTCCCACCCACCCGCGCGCGGCCCGGAGGCTGCGCACGATGCTGCGCCGCACCACGTCATGCGACGATGGACGTACGGCCCGGCGATATCCACGATAAGCGCTCGAACTTACCCGTCACTTACGCGGCATGACCGTTTCGCACGCCAGCGCCGCCTTGCGGTCGGCTGCATGACAGCCGGCTTTACGCTGTTACAAACGCGACCCTACAATCCTAACTGAACTCGCCCCCCGGACTCCAGCTTGAATCGCTACGCCCTCTTCCTGATCCTGTCGATGCTGTTCGTCGGCAGCAACGTCGGTATCGGTAAATCCATCGTCGTCTTCGTCCCGGTCGCCATCCTCGCCACGCTGCGCTTCGTGATCGCGATCGCCGTGCTGTGGCCGCTGTTCAGCCCGGTGAAGATGCGCGCGGTCCGGCGTGCGGAATGGCTGAACCTGTTCCTGCAGGCATTCTTCGGCACCTTCATGTTCACGCTGCTGATGCTCAACGGCGTGCAGCGCACGAGCGCGGTCGCGGCCGGCGTGATCACGAGCACGATCCCCGCCATCGTCGCGCTGTTCGCGTGGCTGATCCTGCGGGAAAAACCGAACGGCCGTGCGCTCGTGTCGATCGCGCTCGCGATCGCCGGCGTCGTGACGATCAACCTCGCCAACGGCAGCGCAGGCAGCGCGTCCGCGCACGGCGCCGGCACGTCGTCCGGCTCGCTGACCGGCAACCTGCTGATCCTCGGTGCCGTGTGCTGCGAATCGATCTACGTGATCCTGTCGCGCCGGCTCACGCAGACGCTCGCGCCGATCGACATCTGCGCGTACACGCACCTGTTCGGCCTGTGCCTGATGCTGCCGCTCGGCGCGACGGCGCTGTGGCATTTCGATTACGCGAGCGTGCCGGCCGGTACGTGGGCACTCGTCGTCTGGTACGGGCTGTCGGCCAGCATCTTCTCGTTCTGGCTGTGGATGAAGGGCATCCGGCACGTGCCGGGCAGTCTCGCCGGCGTGTTCAGCGCGGTGCTGCCGGTCGCCGCCGCCGCGTACGGCATCGCTTTCCTCGGCGAACGCCCGACGCTCGCGCACGGCATCGCGCTCGCCTGCGTCGTGACCGGCATCGTGCTCGCGAGCCTGCGCGTGAAGCGCGTGCCGGCTGCCGCGTCCTGATCCGTCCCCGGCAGCGCCGGCGCGTCGCTGCAGTCGCGCCGGCCGACGCGTTACAATAGCGCGCCTTTTCAAGATTACCCCCGATACCTGCGCACAGCGCCCGTACCACCATCATGTCTGCCCCGCATTCGCCCGGCTCCACCCGTCGTCCCCTGCGCCCGCTGCCCGCGCTGATCTTCATGAGCCGCTGGCTCCAGGTTCCGCTTTATCTGGGCCTGATCGTCGCGCAGGCCGTCTATGTATTCCTGTTCCTGAAGGAAGTCTGGCACCTGCTGTCGCACGCGAGCTCCCTCGACGAGATCAGCGTGATGCTCGCGGTGCTCGGCCTGATCGACGTCGTGATGATTTCGAACCTGCTGATCATGGTGATCGTCGGCGGCTACGAGACGTTCGTGTCGCGCCTCGGCATCGAGGGCCATCCCGACGAGCCCGAGTGGCTCGACCACGTGAACGCGGGCGTGCTGAAGGTCAAGCTGTCGATGGCGCTGATCAGCATTTCGTCGATCCACCTGCTGAAGACCTTCATCAACCCGGATCAGCACACGACGCACGCGATCATGTGGCAGGTGCTCATCCACGTGTCGTTCCTCGTGTCGGCGCTCGTGATGGCGTGGGTCGACCGCCTGACGACCCACACGCACCCGGCCCATTTCCACGAGACGCATGCGCCGACGCCGGCCGTGTCCCGCAAATCGGTCGAACCTGCCGTCCACGCATAAACGTATTCCCCACAGTCCCCACAGAGTCTCAGCCATGACCGTCATCAAACAGGAAGACCTGATCCAGAGCATCGCGGATTCGCTGCAGTACATCAGCTACTACCACCCGCTCGACTACATCCAGGCCCTCGGCCGCGCGTACGAGCTGGAAGAGAGCCCGGCCGCGAAGGACGCGATCGCGCAGATCCTCACGAACAGCCGCATGTGCGCGGAGGGCAAGCGCCCGATCTGCCAGGACACCGGCATCGTCACGATCTTCGTGAAGGTCGGCATGGACGTGCGCTGGGACGGCGCGACGATGGGCCTCACCGACATGATCAACGAAGGCGTACGCCGCGGTTACACGCACCCGGACAACGTGCTGCGCGCGTCGATCGTCAATCCGCCGGAAGGCGCCCGCAAGAACACGAAGGACAACACGCCGGCCGTGATCCACTACGAGATCGTGCCGGGCGACAAGGTCGACGTGCAGGTCGCGGCGAAGGGCGGCGGCTCGGAGAACAAGTCGAAGTTCGTGATGCTGAACCCGTCCGATTCGATCGTCGACTGGGTGCTGAAGACGGTCCCGACGATGGGCGCGGGCTGGTGTCCGCCGGGCATGCTCGGGATCGGCATCGGCGGCACCGCCGAGAAGGCGATGCTGATGGCGAAGGAATCGCTGATGGAGCCGATCGACATCCAGGAAATCATCGCGCGCGGCCCGAAGGACTGGGTCGAGGAGCTGCGCGTCGAACTGCACGAGAAGGTCAACGCGCTCGGCATCGGCGCGCAGGGCCTCGGCGGCCTCGCGACCGTGCTCGACGTGAAGATCATGGCTGCTCCGACGCACGCGGCATCGAAGCCGGTCGCGCTGATCCCGAACTGCGCGGCCACGCGTCACGCGCACTTCGTGCTCGACGGCTCGGGCCCCGCGAAGCTCGAGGCGCCGTCGCTCGACGCCTGGCCGAAGGTCCAGTGGGAACCGAACACGGAAACCAGCAAGCGCGTCGACCTGAACACGCTGACGCCGGAAGAAGTCGCGAGCTGGACGCCGGGCCAGACGCTGCTGCTGTCGGGCAAGATGCTCACGGGCCGCGACGCCGCGCACAAGCGCATCGCCGACATGCTGGCGAAGGGCGAGAAGCTGCCGGTCGACTTCACGAACCGCGTGATCTACTACGTCGGTCCGGTCGATCCGGTGCGTGACGAAGTAGTCGGCCCGGCAGGTCCGACGACGGCCACGCGGATGGACAAGTTCACCGAGACGATGCTCGCCCAGACGGGCCTGATCTCGATGGTCGGCAAGGCCGAACGCGGCCCGGTCGCGATCGACGCGATCAAGAAGCACAAGGCGGCCTACCTGATGGCGGTCGGCGGTGCCGCTTACCTCGTGTCGAAGGCGATCCGCGGCGCGAAGGTGCTCGCGTTCGAAGACCTCGGCATGGAAGCGATCTACGAATTCGACGTGCAGGACATGCCGGTGACGGTGGCCGTCGACTCGTCGGGCACGTCGGTGCACCAGACCGGTCCGAAGGAGTGGCAGGCGAAGATCGGCAAGATCCCGGTCGCAACCGCTTAAGCGCACTCGCACGAAAGGCCGGACGACGATCCGGCCTTTTTACTTCTCATTCTCATGATTGCGTGCGGCCGGTGCTTCGACGCTGATTCTCATTCCCGGCAAAAGGCAGGCCCGACAAGGCTCCGAGGCTTGGCATTTCCCGTTCGAGCGATTATCGTTCGGTTTCTGAAGCCCCATTGAACAAGGAACAGCCATGCAAGGCGACAAGAAAGTCATCGAATACCTGAACGCCCAACTGAAGAACGAACTCACGGCGATCAACCAGTACTTCCTGCATGCGCGCATGTACAAGCACTGGGGCCTCGACAAGCTCGGCAAGCACGAATACGACGAATCGATCGGCGAAATGAAGCACGCCGACTGGCTGATCGAGCGCGTGTTCATGCTCGACGGCCTGCCGAACCTGCAGGATCTGCACAAGCTGCTGGTCGGCGAGGAAACCGAAGAGATCCTGAAGTGCGACCTGAAGCTCGAGCAGATCTCGCAGTCGACGTGCAAGGAAGCGATCGCTTACTGCGAATCGGTGCGTGACTACGTGTCGCGCGAGATCTTCGAAAAGATCCTCGACGACACCGAAGAGCACATCGACTGGCTGGAAACGCAGATCGACCTGATCGGCAAGGTCGGCCTGCAGAACTACCAGCAGACGATGATGGGTTCGCCCGAGTAATCCTCCCCCCCTCGATCGCCACCTTGCCTTCAGCATGACGATGACGAACCACCGCGCCGCCCCCGTCGGCATCTTCGATTCCGGGCTCGGCGGCCTGTCGGTGCTGCGCGCCGTGCGCGCGCACCTGCCCGGCGAGTCGTTCGTCTACGTCGCCGATTCGCACCATGCACCGTACGGTCCGCGCGACGAGGCGTTCATTACGGAGCGTACGCTGGCCATCGGCGAGTGGCTCGCCCGCGAAGGGGCGAAAGCGCTCGTGATCGCCTGCAACACGGCAACGGCGCGGGCGATCGCGGCCATCCGCGAACGCCTGTCGATCCCGCTCGTCGGTGTCGAGCCGGGCATCAAACCGGCCGCCGCCGTGTCCGCGACCGGTATCGCGGGCGTGCTCGCCACGCAATCGACGCTGAACAGCCCGCGCTTCCAGGCGCTGCTCGACCGTTACGGCGCGGGCCGCCGCTTCATCTGCCAGCCGGGCCACGGGCTCGTCGAAGCGATCGAACGCGGCGACACGAACTCGCCCGCGTTGCGTGCGTTGCTCGAGCGTTACCTGCAGCCGATGCTCGACGACGGCGCCGATACGCTGGTGCTCGGCTGCACGCACTACCCGTTCTTCACGGAAACGATTCGTGACCTTGTCGGCGACCGCCTGACGATCGTCGACACGAGCGATGCCATCGCCCGCCAGCTCACGCGTGTGCTCGACGAACGCGGCCTGCGCGCGCCGGCCGGCACGCGTGCCGCGCCGCCGCGCTTCTGCTCGACGAGCGACGGCCTGCAACTGCGCGCACTCGCGTCGTCGCTGCTCGGCCTCGACGTGCCGGTCGAATCCGTCACCATTTCCTCGCCGAACGCGCGCGCCTGCGCGACCGCCTGAAGCGGGCCGGCACGCCGCCGGTTCACCCTCTCCGCCGGCCGCTGCGCCGCCCCTCCATTTCAAGGGTCCGATGACCTTAAAAAAAGCCGAACCCAGGCTTGTCAACGCTCGCAAATTTAATGATAATAATTCGCATTAACGTTAGCTATCGCAACTCATCATGATCGTCTGCGTGTGCAAGTCTGTTTCCGATCGCAAGATTCGCGCGTCCCTCGCCGAGGGCGTGAGTTCCTTCGATGAACTCCAGTTCGAGCTCGGCGTGGCCACGTGCTGCGGCAAGTGCGAGGAGTCCGTACGCGACCTCATGGCCGAGCAAGGCGTCTGCGCGAGCCGGTGCGGCGTCGAGCACCACGCTCACCCGATCCCGGTCACGTTCTACGACCGCAAGGCCGCCTGAGCGGCGCCGAGCGTACGCACGCGGCTGCGGCCGCATTTGATGTCCGACCGTCAGCAAGCCATCTTCCGCGCGAGCCAGCGGCTTACCTGCCAAGGAGCCTGTCATGGAATTGCTGATCGGATTTGTGACCACCGTGTGCATCTCGCTGCTGATCTTCCGCAAGTAACACCGATTCACCCGGCGCGCCCCGGGTGCGACGTCGTCCTTTCAAGCTAACATGCAGGCTTCGCAATCCGCTCCTGCCGGCGTCCTGCCGGCTGCCCCACGTATGAATCCCCGGGTCATCACCGTCGCGGTCGGTGTGCTTGCCGCACACGCGATCATGCTGGCGGCCGCCTGGCTCCATCGCAACGCGCCGCCGCCGAAAGAGATCGAGGTCCAGTCGATCACCGCGCAACTCATCCCGCCTGCGCCTGCCGCTCAGCCGGTCGCGGTCCAATCGGCCGCGCAGCCCGCACCGCCGAAGCCCGTGCCGCGCGAGAAGCCCAAGGTCGAGCCGAAGCCCGTGCAGAAGGCGGTCAAGCCGACGCCTCAGCCGGTCGCGCAATCCCCGTCGCCGACGCCCGCGCCGGCGGCTGCCGATCCGACACCCGCTCCCGCCGCGCCTGCCCCTGCCGCGCCGGCCGCCGCACCCGGCCCGGCTCGCGAGACGATGCAGGTCAGCGCGCCGAAGAACGTATCGGCACTCAGCTGCAATTTCGTGAAGCCCACCTATCCGTCGATGTCGCGCCGCCGCGGCGAAACGGGCACGGCTTATGTTCACTTCATCATCGGCGTGACGGGCAAGATCGAAAGCGTCCAGTTGCAGAAGAGCAGCGGCTACCCGCGTCTCGACGAAGCCGCGCTCGATGCGACGCGCGCCAGCACCTGTCCGCCGTACATCGAGAACGGGCAAGCGATTCGCGCCGCCCATACGCTGCCCTTCAACTTCACGCTCGACGATTAACCCGCCTCATTCGGAAGATTCAAAGGAAACAAAAATGCAAAGCTACGGTATCGCGCACGTCTGGGCGCAAGGTGATTTCGTCACGCGCGCCATTGCGATCACGCTGCTCGTGATGTCGGTCCTGTCGTGGATCGTGATCATCGTCAAGGGCTGGAACGTGGTTCGCCTGAACCGTCTCACGAAGAATGCCGAGCAGGCGTTCTGGCATTCGGACGATTTCGACGACGGCATCAAGAAGCTCGGGCTCGCCGCATCGACGCCGAGCGACAACCCGTTCCTCGCGCTCGCGCTGTCGGGCAAGGAAGCCGCCGATCACCACCATCAGACGCAACCGCACCTGCACGACCGCATGGACGTGTCGGACTGGGTCACGCGCTGCCTGAAGGACACGATGGACGAAGGCATCTCGCGCATGCAGGCCGGTCTCGCGATTCTCGCGTCGATCGGCAGCACGGCGCCGTTCGTCGGCCTGTTCGGCACGGTCTGGGGCATCTACCACGCGCTGCTGGCGATCGGCGCAACCGGCCAGACGTCGATCGACCAGGTCGCGGGTCCGGTCGGCGAATCGCTGATCATGACGGCCTTCGGCCTGTTCGTCGCGATTCCCGCGGTGCTCGGCTACAACGCACTGACCCGCGCGAACAAGGGTGTCGTCAGCAAGCTGCGCCGCTTCGCGCACGGTCTGCACGCGTACTTCGTGACGGGTGCGCGCCTCGCATCGTCGTCGCCCCGCGACGGCCTGCGCCTTGCTTCACGCGCCAGCTGAGACGGGGTGAACCATGGCAATGAACACCGGCTTCAGCGATGACGACGACGATGGTGTGATGAGCGAGATCAACATGACGCCGCTCGTCGACGTCATGCTCGTACTCCTGATCATTTTCCTCGTGACGATCCCGGCGATGCAGCATGCGGTGAAGATCGACCTGCCGCACGCGAGCAGCCAGCCCGTCGACGAAAAGCCGCAGACAGTCGACGTCGCGATCCAGGGCAACGGTACGATCCTGTGGAACGAACAGACGGTCACGCGCGAGCAACTGCAGGCGCACATCGCGGAAGCGGCACAGCATCAGCCGCAACCGGAGTTGCACCTGCGTGCCGATCGCAAGGTTGCCTATGAACGTGTGGCCGAAGTGATGTCCGATGCGCAGGCCGGCGGCCTGACGAAGCTCGGCTTCGTGACGGAGCCGACTGCGAGGGCGAAGTAACGCACGCGCATTTCGCTACGCGACGGTCGGTCGCTTGGCCGGCCGCGCCTCGCCGGCCACACCTAGCCGGCCGCACCTAGCCGGCAGCGCCTAGCCGGCCGCACACAAAGTAAAAGGCCTTCATCGCCAGATGAAGGCCTTTTTTCATGCGCACGCGGGCGCCTTCGGGCGGCGGGCTCTTCGGCGGTATCGGTTGCGCCTCGAGCAACGCAAATGCGGCTACCGTGGTCTGCACGGACTGCGCGTTCTGCCCTATCTGGCTCGCAATATATGCGGCCACCTGATTCCGCTCAGAACTTCCTTCGCGAAATGGGATTTCAATATAGGCCTGCCCGCGGATGCATTCAAGGTCCCGGCGATTGAAACTTGCGATTGCAGGCGGCGCTTCAATGACAAAACAAATTTGCCACGACGCGCATCTTGCATTCAGGTGGCCGAAGCATCGGCCGCCGCCGCATCCTTCTTCGCGCGCTCGGGGCAGCCCGGCTGCTTGTATTCGCCGTGGTCGAGCTTCTCGACCAGATAGTCGACGAACGCGCGCACCGCGGGCGGCATCCCCTGCCGCGACACGAACACCGCGTAGAGCTGCGGCACCGGCAGCGTCCAGCCCGGCATCACCGGCGACAGCTGCCCCGCGCGCAATGCATTGCCGTACATCATCTCAGGCAGCGCCGCGATGCCGAGGCCGTCGAGCACGGCCTCGCGGATCGTCATCAGGTCGGCCGTCACGAGCCGCGGATCGTGCTCGTGCAAATGACGCGTGCCATCCGGTGCGATCAGGCTGAACACGTGCCGCCCGTCGACGCTCGGCGTATCGAGCGTCTCGAAATGGGCCAGATCGTCCGGCACGAGCGGCGGCGCATTCTGGTTCAGCAGGCTCGGCGCGCCGACCAGCATCTGCTCGGTCCGCCACAGCGGCCGCACGACGATGTTCGCGTTCTGCGGCGGCTCCGAGCGCACGCGCAACGCGACGTCGATCGAATCCTCGAACAGGTCGATCACGCGATTGGTCACACGGATGTGCACCTTGACCTCGGGATAGCGGTGCAGGAATTCGGGAAGGATGCGCGACAGCATCGTCTGCGACAGGGTAACGGGGACGCTCACGCGCACCGAGCCGCGCGGCGACGCACGCAGCTGCTGCACGGCGTTCATCGCGGCCTGCGCCTCGGCGAGCATCGCCTGGCAATGCTGGTAGAACAGTTCTCCCGCCTCGGTCAGCGCGAGCTTGCGCGTCGAGCGCTGCAGCAGGCGCACGCCGAGCGCCGCCTCGAGTTCGGTCAGGCGCCGCGACAGGCGCGATTTCGAGATGCCCAGTACGCGTTCCGCCGCCGAGAAACCGCCGTGTTCGACGACCTGCGAAAAGTACATGAGGTCGTTCAGGTTGTGTGCATCGATGTTCATGTCATCGTTCCAATTTCAGAACAATCCATTGCGAACCGCCGCAAATCGGCCGGTAAAACGCCCAATATAATAGCGCTATGTTTCAAAAATGACGCTATTCCGATGTTATCGAGGGCTTTTGCATGACGACCGCTCGCTCGCTTGACCGCACGTACCCCGCGCTTCGCACGACCGAAGGCGGCGGCTTCGTGGTTCACCGTCCGTTCCCGACCCGGCTGCTGATGGATTTCGATCCGTTCCTGCTGCTCGATGAAATGGGCCCCGTCGACTATGCCCCTGGCGAAGCCAAGGGCGCGCCCGACCATCCGCATCGCGGCTTCGAGACCGTCACCTACGTGCTCGACGGGCGTTTTCGTCATCGCGATTCGGCCGGCCATGCCGGCACGCTCGGGCCCGGCGACGTGCAGTGGATGACGGCCGGCGCGGGCGTCGTGCACAGCGAAATGCCGGATCCCGAGTTCGCTCGGGCCGGCGGACGTTCGCACGGCTTCCAGCTGTGGGTCAATCTGCCGCGCCGCGACAAGCTGATCGCACCGCGCTACCAGGAGATCCCGGCCGGCCGCATCCCGAGCGCGACGTCGCCGGACGGCCGCGCGCAGGTACGCGTGATCGCCGGCGAAGCGTTCGGCGTGCGTGCGGCAATCGAGACGCGCACGCCGATCCTCTACCAGCATTTCACGCTGCAACCGGGCGCAACGATCACGCAGCCGGTGCCGGCAGGGTATCGCGTGTTCGCCTACCCGCTCGACGGAGCCGGCCGCTACGGGCCCGACAGGCAGCCGGTCGACGCACGGCACATGGTCGTCTACGGTGACGATGGCGATGCGGTGACGTTCGAGGCCGGCGATACGCCGCTCGACCTGCTGCTGATCGGCGGCGTGCCGCTCAACGAGCCGATCGTCCGCTATGGCCCGTTCGTGATGAATACCGAGGAAGAGATCCGGCAGGCCGTCGTCGACTACCAGACCGGCCGCATGGGTCGCATCGAAGCGTGACGTCCGATCGGGGGGGCGCAGGTGCCGCGAAACCGCTCGTTTTGCGTCACAATGACTTCTTGAACCATGTGGCTGCCCGCCACCAGAAGGAACCCGCCCCCGTGAATTTCGAACATCTGATCCAGATCAACTCCGACGATCCGGCCGTGCCCTCCCTGACCCGCGACCAGCTCTGGGAAGGCCTCGTACTGCGCGCCGAACAGCCGCAGCTGTTCGTGATCGGCCTCGACAGCTGTGTCGTCCACGAACGGACGGACACGACGCTCGAACGCGAACTGCACTACGGGCATGCGACCGTGCGCGACCGCGTGACGTTCACCCCGAACCAGCAAGTGCGCTACGACATCCATGCGGCCGGCGGCGAAATCGGCGGCTCGCTGACGATGACGATCGAGGAGCGCGACGACCACGAGCTGTTCCTGCGCTTCGAATACTGCACGACGCTGACCGTCACGGACGACAGCGAGGAAGCGCGCCAGACGCACGGCATCGTCAAGGAAGCGTATCGCACGTCGGACATCGACACGGTGCGCCTGATTCGCGAATACGCCCAGGGGCGCAAGGACCCCGACCCGCTCCACTGACGTCGGCGGCGGCCTGCGGGCCGCCCATTCGACTCAGGCTATCGAATTCGTCATATCGATCGATAAAGAGTTTTTGTAAATGGGAATAGTTATCATTTAGAATTCATTCCATCGTATCGACAGTCACCGATCAACCGAATGACCGACACCACGCGCCCGACCACGCTGAGCTTGCGCCGCCCGACCGGCACCGCAAGCGCCAACCGTCAGAAGACGGCGGCGGTCACGACGCCGGCGAAACCCGCCGCTAGTAGCCACGATGCCGGCACCCGGACCCTCAGCAGCGATGCGCTGCTGCAAGGCCACAGCCACATCAGCATCGCGCATAACGGAGAGACGTATCAGTTGCGTGCCACGCGGCTCGGCAAACTGATCCTGACGAAGTAACGACAGAGTATTGTGGGGACCACCTCCCTGAGAGGTGTTGGGCAGTAGCCAGCGTAACGGCTTGCACGCGAGATCTAGACCCCTTCGTGCAAACACACTCAAGCAGCCGTTGCAGCAAGCCAAGCCACTTTTTTGGTTCTCGCACAAGGCAGAAAAAAGCGACACGTCGAAGGACGTGTCGCTTTTTCGTTTGGGCGTCCGGATGCAACGGAAAAAGCATCGCGGTTGTCTGCGCTGCGGCTTCGACGCGTTCCGGAGCCACGCAGCGGACCACCCTCTGGTTCCGCCGGAACCCGACCGCAAGGCCTTCAATCCCGCATCAGAAACCCCAGAACATCAGCCACCATGCGCTGTCGACCACGGCCAGGCCTGCGGCGAACCACGCGAATGCAGCCAGCCGGCGCGGCCATGCCGCATAGCGCCCCGTCACTTTCCATGCGAGCCAGGCGCTCCACGCGTTCGCGCCGACCAGAATCGCGATGCGCACGTCGGCTGCCCAGCCGAGCGGCACGTGCTCGGCCCGCAGCAGCGACAGCGTCGTCGCCGACAGCCCGAGGAACACGCCGGCACCTGCGATCGGGATCAGCGCCTGCGCGAGATGATGGAGACGCGTGCGATCGAAGCGTCCGAGCATCAGCGTCGCGCCAGCCAGCAGCACGAGCAGCGCGGTGCCGTACACGAGCCCCGTGCCGACGATGTAACTGACGATCAGCCCGCCGTCGAGCCACGAAAACACGTCGTTGCGATCCGGATAGTGCGTGAGCAGGAACCACGGTGCATTGGTCTCGAGCGGCCACGTGATGTCGTGATCGATCAGCCAGCCCGCGAGCCATTGCTTGATCTGCACGAACCACGGGCTCACGGTCCAGTGGAACGCACCGATCGCGACGCCGAGCAGGCCGTACAGGATCAGCGCCGTGTCCCACGGGCTCGCCTGCTGCGCGCCGAGGTTCACGACCTCGTCGGACGGCGAGCGCCACGACAGCTCAATTGCGTCACGGTGCCCGCTGCAGCGGCCGCACATGTGGCAGGCGGCGGCGCCCTTCATGTTGCGCAACGGCACGAGCGGCGCGCAATTGATCGGAATCACGCGATGCCCATGCTCGCCGTTCTTGTACGAGCGGCGCCACGCATCCTCGTCGACCTTGTAGCGCATCGGCGCGAGCCGCGCGAGCAGCCCGAACACGCCATTGACCGGGCACAGATACTTGCACCACACGCGCTTCTCGCGGCCGTACAGCACGCCGATCACGATCGCGCCGACGGTCGAGCCGCCGAGCACGAACAGCACCGCGAGCGGGTACTGGTACACGCTCACCATCTGCCCGTAGATCGTCGTGAGCCCGAACGCGACGAACGGCCAGCCGCCCCACCGCATCCAGCGCGGAATCGCGCCGCCGCGGCCGAACCTGCTTGCATATTCGGTCAGCGCGCCTTCCGGGCACAGCACGCCGCACCAGACGCGGCCGAGCATCACCATCGACAGCAGCACGAACGGCCACCAGATGCCCCAGAACACGAACTGCGCGATCAGCGTGAGATTGTTCCAGAGGTGCGCGGAATCGTCCGGCAGCGGCAACACCGCCGGCACGATGATCAGGAATGCGTAGACGCCGACGACGACCCACTGGATGCCGCGGATCACCGCGCCGTGGCGCTGCATCCACTGGCCGGCCTGCGCGAGCCAGCCCGGCTTGGCTGCGGCGACGACACTCATGCCGCGCGGCCTGCGGGAACGGCCGGACGACGGCTCGCGCGCTTCATCAGCAGCCAGACCACCGCCCAGTACACCGCATAGGCGATCAGGTTGGTCAGGGCCGGATGCGCGCGGTAGCCGGTCAGCGTCGCGACGAGCGAACCGAACGTGCCGGAATCATCGAGGATCCCCGACGTGTCCCACACCTGCGAAATGCCGAGCGGCAGGATTTCCTTGTCGATCAGCTTGTCGACGCCGGTCTGGAACAGGCCCGCGCCGAGGAACAGCAGCATCACTTCGGTGACACGGAAGAAATGCCGCCACGAGAAGTACTTGCCGCCGAGCTGCAGCAGATAGAACGTGAGGAGCGCGAGGCCGAGGCCGATCACGACCGCGAGCATCTGGCCGCCGTCCACGTGCCCCGACTGGCCGAAACCGAGGCCGTACAGGAAGATCACCGTCTCGCTGCCTTCGCGTGCGATCGCGAGTGCGACCAGCACGGCGACGCCCCACCAGTTCGAATCGCGCGTGCTCTGCTGCAGCGACTGCTCCATGTCGCGCTTCAGCGTGCGGCCGTGCCGGCGCATCCACAGCACCATCTGCACGATCAGCACGCACGCGATCAGCACCATCGCGGTCTGGAAATAGTCCTGCGCGTCGCCGGACAGCACTTCGGTGAAGCCGACGAGCGCGGCGCCGAGACCGACGGCCATCAGCAGGCCGACTGCCACGCCCGTCCAGAGAAAGGGCAGGCCGCGGCGCGCGTCGTCGTCGCCGTTCTTCAGCCATGCATAGAGGATGCCGACGACGAGCAGCGCTTCGACGCTCTCCCGCCAGACGATGAACAAGATCTGACCCATTGAATCCTCCTGACGTGCGGGGCAAGGCACGCGTACGCCCGCACGCAGATAAAACGCATTACTTCGCGACGATCACGCCCTGTGCCTGCTGGTGGAAATCGTCGAAAAACTTGTATTCGCCCGGCGACAGCGGGGCGACGACCACGAACGAATCGGCGCCCGGCGCAAGCACCTTTTCCTTGCGCAACTGCACGCTCTCGAATTCGGCGGCGCCCTTGCCGGTATTCCGGATCTCGATCTTGAAGCGCTGCCCGGCCGGCACTTCGATACGGGCGGGATTCAGCTTGCCGTCCGTCATCTCGAGCTTGAACGTCGGCAGATCGGCGGCATGCGCCGCGCCGACGAGCCACAGCGCGGCGGCTGCGGCGACGATTTTCTGGGGAAATTTCATTCTGGGTTCTCTACGGCGACGGCGCGCCGAAGCGCGCCGTCCGTGATGCCACCGATCAGTACCCGCCCTTCTTGCCGATACCGGCGAACGGGAAGTCGTATTCGAGGGTGATGGGCTTGAACCACGCGCCCACGCCCGTTTCCTTGTCGACGTGACGGCCGAACGCCATGTGGCCCGACTGCATCGGCGGCTTGACGGTCATCGTCAGGTGGTACTTGCCCGGGCCGGCCAGCTTCACGTTGTCGCCGTAGTGCGGGCCGTCGCTCGCGACCATGCCCATCAGGTCGCCTTCGGCCTTCCACTTCGTGTCGCCCTGCTTCGTCAGCTTGTACGTGACCTGCAGGTACGGCATCCAGTCGCCTTCCGCGAAACCCGTCGGGTTGTTCTTGACCGCGTGGATGTCGGCCTCGAGGTGGATGTCCGAATCCGACGCCTTGCGCATCATCCCTTCCGGATCCATCGAGATCGGCTGCAGGTACACCGCGCCGATTTCCATGCCGCCCTGGATCTGCTGCTTGCCGATCGGATATTCGGCTGCCGTTGCCGACATCGCGGCAAGCGCCGCCGCTACCGCAACCGACGTGCGGATGAACGAAGAACCCAACATGGACACTCCTTGTTATTTGTCTGGTGACTTGCGCGCCGCCGGTCAGGTCCGCGCGCTGGAAACACTAACGCAACGAATAACGTTAATGCGAACTATTCTCAATACTTGCGAAGTTTAGCACCGAACCGGCTCCGGAACAAACGAGACACCGCGTAAACCCCTGATCCGACAAGGCTTACAACGGTGTTACCAGAAGGTTTCAGTGACGTTTGGAAAGATTTACCGGCCGCCGTTGACGTGGTCGCCCACGTTCGCGCCGAACACGCGTTCACGCAGCAACGCAAGCTGGTCGCGCGTCGCCGCAGCCTTTTCGAACTCGAGGTTCTTCGCGTAGTCGGCCATCTGCTTTTCGAGACGCTTGATCTCTTTCGAGATCTGCTTTTCCGACATGTCCTCGAACTTCGCGCGTTGCTGCGCTTCCTTCAGCTCGGCGCGCGCTTCGTCGGCGTTGTAGACGCCGTCGATGATGTCCTTGATGCGCTTCACCACGCCGCGCGGCGTGATGCCCATCTTCTCGTTGTGCGCGATCTGCTTCGCGCGGCGCCGCTCGGTCTCGCCGATCGCGCGTTTCATCGACTCGGTCATGTTATCGGCATAGAGGATCGCCTTGCCGTTCACGTTGCGCGCCGCGCGGCCGATCGTCTGGATCAGCGAGCGTTCGGCGCGCAGGAAGCCTTCCTTGTCCGCATCGAGAATCGCGACCAGCGACACTTCCGGGATGTCGAGGCCCTCGCGCAGCAGGTTGATCCCGACCAGCACGTCGAACGTGCCGAGCCGCAGGTCGCGGATGATCTCGACCCGCTCCACCGTGTCGATGTCGCTGTGCAGGTAGCGCACCTTGACGCCGTGGTCGGCCAGGAACTCGGTGAGCTGTTCGGCCATCCGCTTCGTGAGCACGGTGATCAGCACGCGCTCTCCGGCGTTCACGCGCGCGTTGATCTCGGTCAGCACGTCGTCGACCTGCGAGCTTGCCGGGCGCACTTCGATTTCCGGATCGACGAGCCCGGTCGGCCGCACCACCTGCTCGGCCACCTGCCCCGTCACGCGCTGCTCGTAGTCGGCCGGCGTCGCCGACACGAACACCACCTGGCGCATCTTGCGCTCGAACTCGGGGAACTTCAGCGGCCGGTTGTCCAGCGCCGACGGCAACCGGAAACCGTAGTTCACGAGGTTTTCCTTGCGCGCGCGGTCGCCGTTGTACATGCCGTTCAGCTGGCCGATCAGCACGTGCGATTCGTCGAGCAGCATCAATGCATCGGGCGGCAGGTAGTCGACGAGCGTCGGCGGCGGCTCGCCGGGCGCAGCGCCCGAGAAGTGCCGCGAGTAGTTCTCGATGCCCTTGCAGAAGCCAAGTTCCTGCAGCATCTCGAGGTCGAAACGCGTGCGCTGCTCGAGGCGCTGCGCCTCGACGAGCTTGCCGTCGCGGTGGAAGAACTCGAGGCGCTCGCGCAATTCGTCCTTGATCGTCTCGACCGCCCGCATCACGGTGTCGCGCGGCGTCACGTAGTGCGACGACGGATACACGGTGAAGCGCGGGATCTTCTGCCGCACGCGCCCGGTCAGCGGGTCGAACAGCTGCAGCGTCTCGACCTCGTCGTCGAACAGCTCGACGCGCACGGCCAGCTCCGCATGCTCGGCCGGGAAGATGTCGATCGTGTCGCCGCGCACGCGGAACGTGCCGCGCTGGAAGTCCTGTTCGTTGCGCGAATACTGCATCGCGATCAGCCGCGCGATCACGTCGCGCTGGCCGAGCTTGTCGCCGGTGCGCAGCGTCAGGATCATCTGGTGGTATTCGGACGGATTGCCGATACCGTAGATCGCCGACACCGTCGCGACGATCACCACGTCGCGGCGCTCCATCAGGCTCTTCGTCGCCGACAGCCGCATCTGCTCGATGTGCTCGTTGATCGACGAATCCTTCTCGATGAACAGGTCGCGCTGCGGCACGTACGCTTCCGGCTGGTAATAGTCGTAGTACGACACGAAGTACTCGACCGCGTTGCGCGGGAAGAACTCGCGGAACTCCGCGTAGAGCTGCGCCGCAAGCGTCTTGTTCGGCGCGAACACGATGGCCGGGCGGCCGAGCCGCGCGATCGTGTTGGCCATCGTGAAGGTCTTGCCCGAACCCGTCACGCCGAGCAGCGTCTGGAATGCGAGGCCGTCGCCGACACCTTCGACGAGCGTTTCGATCGCGGTCGGCTGGTCGCCTGCGGGCGGGTATGGCTGGTACAACTGGAACGGCGACCCTTCGAAGGTCACGAATTTCGATTCGTCGAGCGCGTCGCCGACTTCGGCGTGATGTTCGGACATGGAGTGCGGCCGGAGCGAGGGCAAAAAAACTATTCTAGCGCTTCGCGGCGTTGCGGACCGCTGACGGCTCCTGACGCGCGGCAGCGGTCCGAAATCGCAATTCGGCGCGCAATCGCCGCCTCCGGCAGCGTGAATTCGCTACAATGTCAGGCTGCTGCGCTTTCCGGCGCCATGCCCGTTGGCGCGCGGTCCGCTGCGCCCGCCCCGCCGGCTGAAAGCCTGACCCTCTTTTCACTACTGCCGAATCATCATGTCGCTCTTCTCCGCTGTCCAGCTTGCTCCCCGCGACCCGATCCTGGGCCTGAACGAAGCCTTCAACGCCGATACGCGTCCGACCAAGGTCAACCTCGGCGTCGGTGTGTACACGAACGAAGAAGGCAAGATTCCGCTGCTGCGCGCCGTTCGCGAAGCGGAAAAGGCGCGTGTCGACGCCGGCCTGCCGCGCGGCTACCTGCCGATCGACGGGATCGCCGCGTACGACGCAGCGGTGCAGAAGCTGCTGCTCGGCAACGATTCGCCGCTGATCGCCGCAGGCCGTGTGGTCACGGCGCAGGCACTGGGCGGCACGGGCGCACTGAAGATCGGCGCCGATTTCCTGCGTACCGTGAACCCGAACGTGAAGGTGGCGATCAGCGACCCGAGCTGGGAAAACCACCGCGCGCTGTTCGAAGCGGCCGGCTTCGAAGTCGTCGCGTACCCGTACTACGACGCCGCAACCAACGGCGTGAACTTCGAAGGCATGCTGTCGGCGCTGAACAGCTATGCAGCCGGCACGATCGTCGTGCTGCACGCGTGCTGCCACAACCCGACCGGCGTGGATCTGACCGAAGCGCAATGGCAGCAGGTGGTCGACGTCGTCAAGGCACGCAACCTCGTGCCGTTCCTCGACATGGCTTACCAGGGCTTCGGCGAGAACATCGAGGCCGATGCCGCCGCGGTGCGTCTGTTTGCCGCGGCCGACCTGAACGCGTTCGTGTCGTCGTCGTTCTCGAAGTCGTTCTCGCTGTACGGCGAGCGCGTCGGCGCGCTGTCGATCATCACGTCGAGCAAGGAAGAAGCGACGCGCGTGCTGTCGCAACTGAAGCGCGTGATCCGCACGAACTACTCGAACCCGCCGACCCATGGCGGCGCCGTCGTCGCGGCCGTGCTCGCGTCGCCGGAACTGCATGCTGCGTGGGTGCAGGAACTCGGCGAAATGCGCGACCGCATCCGCGCGATGCGCAACGGTCTCGTCGAGCGCCTGAAGGCGAGCGGCGTCGATCGCGACTTCAGCTTCATCAACGCGCAGCGCGGGATGTTCTCGTATTCGGGCCTGACCTCGGCGCAAGTCGATCGCCTGCGCGAAGAGTTCGGCATCTACGCAGTCGGCACCGGCCGGATCTGCGTTGCTGCACTGAACACGCGCAATCTCGACGCGGTCGCCAACGCAGTCGCTGCGGTCCTGAAGTAAGCCTGTGCCAGCGGGTGGCAACCCGCTCTGCCGAAACAAAAAACGCGCTCCCCGGAGCGCGTTTTTTCATGCCGTTCTACTGTCAGCGAATGCTCGCTGCAACACAAGCGGCGCGCAGCGCGGCCGCCCGTGCCGGAGCCCGTTACTGCATGAACCAGCCGTGGCTGACGACGAACGACTGGCCCGTGAGCGCGGCGCTCGGGAACGCCGACAGGAACA
>NZ_QTPU01000056.1:0-20248 GCF_003857805.1 Burkholderia sp. Bp9099 | reverse complement strand
CCTGACGCCGGATATATGTACGCAATCGACTTCCGTGTCCGTCAACTTCCGTTTGCTATTGGGAGCAGTCCATATATGTAGATCGTCTGCTCGCTGATCCCGTGCTTCTTCGCTACCTCCGCGACCGGCGATTTGTCCGCCTCGCGCAGGATCGTGACCATCTGTTCTTCCGTGAACCGGCTCTTCTTCATGACTTCCTTTCTCCGTTGGAAGCCATTCTCTCAAGTTTCAACTGGTCCGAAAATTCCCGGGCAGGTCAAGTGGAATAGCTGGTTCGGATTCACGCCGTGCTGGCGCGCGACCATCGAAACCGATTTTCCCGGCTCGAAACTCTCGCGAACCATCGCTAGCTTCTGCTCCGCCGTCCAGCGCCGCCGACGCTCCGGGCCCGTCAACACTTCCATCACTTCCTGCCTGGTGTTAGTCAAAAACACAGTCTTATGCCTACCCGTTATTGCAAGTGGGTGACTGTGTCCGGCGTTTCAGGGGGCTGCTCCAAAACCGGCGAGCCCACTAACTTACGAATGGTGTACTCGGCGGGGTAAGGTCACCCCCACACCACGATGAGGAACCGGGCTTGTTTCCGACTCAAGTGGTCGAACGAACCTTCAGTGGCGTACTTTGATGTCGAGGCACAAAACAATAAAACAGCGCGATGAGCAAGGTAATCCAGATAGGACCGATAATTGCGGCGATTCGAGTATCGGGGAAGTATGCGATCAAGCCAACAACCGCCACCAAAAATAGCCCAGTCAGATAACTTGCATACGGAAAGATTCGACTGCCCGTTCTAGCGCCTGCGGCTCGAGATCCCGCGATTCTCAGGCGAAAGCGAGCATGCGACAACAAGATGAAGCTCCAAGTCCAGATCGCGCCGAACGTCGAAATCGAAGTCAGCCAAACGAATACCTGCTTGGGTGCCAAATAATTGAGGACGACGCCGATCAGCAAGCAAACAACTGAAAAGAGTACAGCAGGTCCGGGGACGCCACTCGCGGATACCCGACCGAAAATCTTGGGGGCTTGTCCTTGCTCAGCGAGGTTGTAGATCAGCCTCCCGGTACCGTAAAGATTGCTGTTGAATGAGGACAAAGCTGCTGTCAGAACCACAAAGTTGATGATGCCTGCGGCATACCGAATGCCCATCTTGTCAAAGGTCAGAACGAATGGGCTGCCAAGCGTGCCAATCTCGTTCCACGGAAAGAGCGACATGATGACGAACAATGCGCCAACGTAGAAGACTGAGACACGCCAGAAAACCGAGTTCACAGCTCGTGCCAACGTTTTTTCCGGATTCGCTGCTTCGCCAGCCGTGAGGCCGAGGAGTTCAACCCCCTGATAGGCGAAAAGCACCATCGGCATCGCCATCAACATCCCGCCCATCCCGTTCGGCATAAAGCCGCCATGTTTCCACAAGTTCGAGATACCTGTTGCTACACCGCCGTTGCCGATGCCAAACGCGATAATGCCGCCCCCCATAACAATCATCAGCACGATCGTCACCACTTTGATGAGGGCGAACCAAAACTCCAATTCACCATACAGTGACACCGCTACAAAATTGATTGCACCAATCGTGACAAGAGCGGCCAGCGCCCAAATCCATGGAGTCACTTCTGGGAACCAGAGATGCATGTAAACGCTCACAGCGGTGAGTTCGCTCATACTACCGACCACCAATGTGAACCAGTATGTCCATCCGGTAAGATAGCCGGCAAGCGGACCAATTTCATCCTGTGCATAGCGGCTGAACGAACCGGCGACGGGTTTCGCTACGGCCATCTCACCCAGCGCGCGCATGATGACAAAGATGGCTGCACCTGCAATGGCATACGTCACAAGAATTGCAGGCCCTGCCAATCTGATCGCGGTCGCTGAGCCGAGAAACAACCCGACACCAATCGCGCTCCCCATTGCCATAAGGCTCATATGCCGTTCTTTCAATCCTCTATGCAGCTTTTCTCCACTATTCATTTCATCTCCTATGCGATCCTAATCTTATTTTTGCCATCTCGAACATCCTGTCAATGGCTAATCTTCTCTACATACGTGTAGCAGGACTCAGCGGGGGTCGCACTGATCGACGGATGACAGTCCTTCGATGGCCTGGCTCTGGCCGGCCAGAGCCAGAAGCGTCTGAAGCAGAATATTTGCACCAGCTTCAAGATCTTCCGGTGCTGTCCACTCATCTTCATGGTGACTAACGCCGCCGCGCGACGGGACGAAAATCATGCCGGTCGGCGTAATGCTCGCTATTCTGCATGCGTCGTGCATCGCCCCGCTATTCATGCGCATTGAGGTGTATCCGGCGCTCTCCGATGCTGCGTCAACAAGCCCGACGATACCGGTGCTGAATGAGATCGGTGGAACGACCATGGTACGACACACTTCGACCTGAACATGCTCTTCCGCTGCGACCTTCCGTGCGCATTCAAACAATGCACTCTCAATGGTATCCAGGACACCGGCATCCTGATGGCGCAAGTCGATGGAAAAGCTGGAACGTCCGGGAACCGTGTTGGGCGAACCTGGGATTACGGCCACGCGCCCCACGGTGAAGCGAACATCCGGGTTCATGAATGCCGCGAACCGCCGCATCTCCAATGCAATTCTCGACAACGCCATAAAGCTGTCACGCCGGTCGGTCATCGGAGTGGTGCCGGCGTGCCGGTCGCTGCCGGTCAGTTCGATCTCGTACCAGCGAACGCCTTGCACGCCTTCGACAATGCCAATCGTTCGCTTTTGTTGTTCAAGCACCGGCCCTTGCTCGATGTGAAGTTCGACGTAGGCAAACGGGTCGATGGCCTCACGTGAAAACTCGCCGGCATAGCCAATTCGGCCAAGCGCCTCGCCAAAGCGGACCCCATCTGCGCCGATAATGCTCATCGCGGAGGCGACATCCAGATTCCCTGAGAAGCCGCTCGAACCAGTGAGGCCAGGCGAGAACCTGGCTCCTTCCTCGTTGGTCCAATTTACTACCGCGATTGCGCGCTCGGTCTGAATATCCTGCTCGTTCAAAGTTCGAATCACTTCGAGCCCTGCAAGGACGCCATAGATTCCATCCAGCGTTCCACCATTTGGTTGCGTATCGAGGTGGCTACCAGTTAGCACAATGGAATTGTCCGGTCGCGTACCAGCTCGGATCGCAAAAATGTTCCCAAAGCCGTCAACATGTACGCTGCATCCAGCTTCTTTGCACCATTCGACGAACTGATCGCGACCAAGTCGGTCTTCGTCGGTCAGGGAAATACGACAGCAGCCCCCATTATCCTTCGCACCAAATTCAGCCATCTCGTGAATGGTGCGTTGGAGCCGCTCAAGATTGATGTGCGGAATATTGCGCATTCGTAGTTCAAAGTCGGTGCGCTCGACCCAGTTCAACAACTTGATCGGTCATAGGTCGAGCGCCGTGCTTTTAGTCGTTCAGGTCGAACCACGTGGTCTTGAGGGCCGTGTACTTATCGAGTGCATGGAGCGACAGATCGCGACCGACACCCGATTGTTTGAAGCCCCCAAAGGGTGTCATGACGCTGACTTGGTCAACCGCGTTCACCGATACGGTGCCAGCATGAAGTCGTCCCGCGACCCGATGCGCCCGCTTGAGGTTCCCGGTCCAAACCGAAGCACCGAGACCGTAGACGGAATCGTTGGCAACGAGGATAGCCTCGTCCTCGGAATCGAACTCCAGGACACCCAAGACCGGCCCGAACACCTCCTCCCGTGCAAGCGTATCGGTAGGCTTCACGTCGTCGAAGATCGTCGGGGTTAAGAAGCACCCTTTCCCGATTTCGGCATATCGATTTCCGCCAAGGAGCAGCCGGTTGTCGCGCTTGGCAAGCTCGATATAGCGCAACACCCGCTTCGTCTGCTCTTCGTCTACCATTGCCCCCATCTTCGACGCCGGATCCAGCGGATTCCCAGGCTGGTAGGCCGATGCGGCCTCGAGAAGCGCCTCGATGAACTGCGATTTCACGCTGCGCTGCACGAGCACGCGTGACGTTGCCGAACACACCTCACCCTGGTTGAAGAAGATGCCTTGCGCGGCAGCCTTTGCCGCAGCGCGAATGTCCGTGCAGTCATCGAACACCAGCAACGGGCTCTTGCCACCGCACTCGAGCCAAACCTGCTTCATGTTCGACGTGGCCGAGTAACCCAGGAACATCTTCCCGACTTCCGTCGACCCCGTAAAGGCCACGCAATCGATGTCCTTGTGCATCCCAATCGCGCGACCCGCCGTTGTACCGAAACCAGGCAGTACGTTGAAAACGCCCGCAGGAACGCCTGCCTCGGCCGCGAGCTCGGCCAGCTTCAACGCCGACAACGGCGACTGCTCCGCCGGCTTCAAGATAACGCTGTTCCCTGCGGCCAATGCGGGCGCGCATTTCCATGCGGCCATCTTCAGCGGAAAGTTCCAGGGAACCACTGCGCCCACAACGCCGACCGCTTCCCGACGGATTGTCGCGAGCGCACCGCTGCCCAATGGCGCCACCTCGTCATAGACCTTGTCGATGGCCTCCGCGTACCACTGGAATACCTCCGCGGACGTCGGTACATCGAGTGTCACGGCGTCGTGAACGAGCTTGCCCATGTCCAGCGACTCCAGCACCGCGAGTTCCTCACGATGCTCGAGAATGAGCTGGCTCAGTCGCAGCAGTACCTTCTTTCGCTCGGAAGGTGCAATGCGCGACCACGAACCGCGTTCAAACGCCGCACGTGCTGCAGCAACCGCCCGGTCGACGTCTTGTACGTCACACGCAGCCACAGACACCAAAACCTCGCCGGTCGCCGGGTTGACGGAGTCGAACGTTTCTCCCGATGCTGCGTCGACGAATTGCCCGTCGATGAACGCTTGCGACGGAAACGTGATGCGATTAGCCAGTGCTTGCCAGCCCTCAAGGGACTGAGAGAATTGAGAGGTCTGCATATGTGGGAGTTCCTGTCGAAGGATGCGAAATCACATCCCACCTCTCGCACTTAGAGAGGTGGGACGCCGATCAGCCGACGATGCGGCGCATGTGACCGAGGAACGTTTCGACTTCGTCGAGCGTGTTGTACTGGGCGAAGCTGACACGAACGATGCCACCCTTGTCGATCAGACCAAGCCGGGTGACCGGTTCGATACCGTAGTTGTGCCCGTGCCACACGTTGATGTTGACGTCGGCAAGGCTCTTCGCGATGACCGCAGGGTCAAGGCCAGCCACGCTGAAGGAAATCGTCGGCACGCGATGCTCGAGGCGGTCCAGGGCAGTGACCCCATGAATCGTCAATCCCTTCAACGCCGTAAGACCTTCGATCGCTCGAGCCACGAGCTTGTCCTCGTACTCCTTGGTTGCCTCCATGCCGGCAACGATCTTGTCACGGCGCGACGCCGTCGCTCCAGCCCCACCGAGTTGCTCCCCAATCCACGCAAAGTGCTCGACTGCGGCATACGCACCTGCGATCTGCTCGCGCGCCTTCGTTCCGGTCTCGAACTTGTCCGGTGCGCTGTCCGATGCCGGCCGAACTTTGTACGGAACCAGTTGCTCGAGGACTTCGAGACGTCCCCAGAGGATGGCGATATGCGGGCCGTAGAACTTGTAGGCAGAGCACACCAGGAAATCACAGCCCAGGGCCTGAACATCCACGATACCGTGCGGGGCGTATTGCACGGCGTCCACATACACCAGCGCCCCAACCTCCTTCGCCTTGCGAATCGGGACCACGATATTGTTGATGGTGCCAGTCACGTTGCTCGCATAATTGATAGCGAGCACCTTGGTCCGCGGCGTGAAGATCTCGTCGAGATTCGAGAAATCGTACTCGCACGTCGTCGGATCGAAGTCGATCCACTTGATGACCGCCCCCCGGTCTTTCGCGACTTGCACCCAGGGTGACACGTTTGCGTCGTGATCCATCCGCGTCAGAACGATCTCGTCCCCCGCCTCAATCGTCCGGCCAATCGCCCGCGAGAACGAGAAGGTCAGCGTCGTCATACTCTGCCCGAACACCACCTCCCGGACATCGTTCGCATTGAAGAAATCCTTGAACGTTTCGCGCGCCTTGGCAACCTCACCAACGGCCTTGCTCGAGACGGGGAAAAATGCACCGAGATTCGCGTTGCCTTCCACCATCGACCCCACCATCCTGTCGATGACGTGTTGCGTTACTTGGGTGCCTGCGGCGCCGTCGAAGAAAATCGTGTCTCGGGCGACCTCAGTACCGAAGACCGGAAATTGTTGCCGAAGCAGTGCGTGATCCATGTGACCTATCTCGTCGAAAAGCTGATTAATCGTCGGTGCGACGCCTAACACACGAAAGGGCTACGTAATCGGGCCCTCCCTTATGCTGGGATCGCCGTGCAATTTCAATTGCACACCCCGCAAGGAAAGATACTTTCCTGACAGGAATCAATATATCCGTGTTTACCCGTTGCTCAGTTCCTAGAGAATGCTTATTGAGCGACAGTGCATTCCGACGAAGCACGGCCAGCCGCCGAGCCAACGTGCCACGGCGCGGAACCCGGATCAGAGGCGGACCAAACAAATCACGATTGATCGCTTGCAGTCTTGCTGGTCAGAGATGCCCTCAATATCCGGCTCGAATTTATTCAAGTCAATCTAACAGGGAACGTGCGAGTTCGGGCAGTCTGACATCGCGCCAGCTTCGGCAACAGTCTGCCTGACGCGACATCAGGCAGCCTGTTCGTGTGCGATCCTGGCGGTTGCTTACATCCGAATCGAATCCAGAAGCGTCCGCTTACCATCGATGTAGTGGTAGAGGGTAATTACTGGGTTCTTTATGTCCCCATACTGGTCAAATTGAGTCTGGCCAAGGATCCCCTCAAAGTTCGTGGAAGGCAACTTTTCGAGAATCTTCGCGGCGCTCGTCGAGTTGGCCCGCTTCATCGCGTCGACGATGATGTAGACAGCGTCGTACGCGAACGGGGAGTAGGTCTGAATCGGGACATTGAAACGCTTCTCGTACCTTTTCTGGAAATCCACCCCTCGCGGCATCTTCTCAAGAGCCATGCCAGCTTCCGAGCACACCACCTGCTTGGTGCCTTGACCGGCAAGCCCAGAAAGCTTCTCGGTGCACACGCCATCGCCAGCAAGAATCGGGACCGTAATTCCGAGCTGCTGCGCCTGTTTCACGAACGGCCCGCCCGTGGCATCCTGACCGGCGTACATGATCACGTCCGGTCGCTCCCCCTTAATCTTGGTCAAGATCGCGCGAAAGTCGATGGTTTTGTCGGTACTTCCATCGCGCGATAGAAGCTTGATGCCCAGTCCTGACGCCGATTTCGCGAACTGGTCCGCAAGTCCCTGGCCGTACGCGGTCGAATCATCCACGATTGCGACCGTCTTCGCACGCAGCTGCTTTACCGCGTATGTGGCTAGCGCCGGCCCTTGTTGCGCATCGGTCGCAACAACCCGGAAAGTATTGTTGAACCCTTGACGCGTGTACATTGGGTTGGTCGCAGCCGGCGAGATTTCGGCAATTCCGGCATCGTGATAGATCTTCGATGCCGGGATGGTCGTGCCGGACGTAAGATGGCCGATAACCGCCACTACCTTATCGTCGACTAGCTTCTGTGCTACCTGAACAGCAGTGCGTGGATCGCCAGCATCATCCTCCGCCGAAAGCTTCAGGACAACCTTCTCGCCATTGATTGTTAGCCCCTTTTCATTGATTTCCTCAATGGCCAGTCTGGCACCATTCTCAGTATCCTTGCCCAGATGCGCGATACCGCCCGTGAGCGGAGCCACATGACCAATTTTTACAACCTGGTCTGCGTGAGCATGCATCGCTGCCACGGCAGCTGTGACAACGAATCCAATACGCAAAAGACGTGAAGCTCCGGACATTCCGATCTCCTAGCCATATCCATTGTTTAGTAATGCGAATTCATTTACACAGGCTTGTAGATTCCTGTGAAGCACCGACTGGGCGGCCGTTCGCTACCGACACTCCCAGACACCGAGGCTTGGTCAGGCGCTTGAGGAACAGTGTTGGACGCCAAAACTCAAAAGTCAAGCCAAATACCCTACAGGAAAGATACTTGCCATTAAATAATACGCTTCCGCGAATCCCGGCCTAGCTCGCGGTGGCTGATTGCACTACGGTCGTCGAAAGCCTGAATCGACTGACGAATCGGCCTCCGAACCCGTTTCGTCCATGTACATCAGATCCGATTCAAGCCTCCCTTTAGGACAAGGCCTTTCCGAGGGTCGGCCGGGATTCGTGAATATGCTCAGCACCGGATTATGCGCAGCGGCGGCCGTAACGCATTGAGTGACGGACGTCTTGGGTCGCCGCGCTGAACATAATCACAGACTCTCGAGGAACGCCATCACCTTGTCGGTCGCACGAAACCGCGGAGCGATCTGCCCTGCTGGGTGAAGCAGATTCAGCGCCTTCTCCTTCAGGGCGAGATCGGCTCCCATGTAGATGTGCGTCGTGTCGAGATGCTCATGACCGAGCCAAAGCGCGATCACGCTCATGTCGACACCCGACTGCAATATATGCATGGCCGCCGTGTGCCGGACGACATGGGGCGAGACGTGTTTCCCGCTCAAGGCAGGACAAGCGTCGGTCGCGCGCGAAATGTAGGCGCAGTAAATCGATTCATGGAGCTGGCTGCGGGCGTGACCGGCGATCCGGGTGAGCGTCGCAAGGGGCGGCAGCTCGTAGCGGCGCCTGACCAGCTCTTCCAACATCACATTGACAATGTCCGGCAATTCCGCCTTGGTCCGGGCCGCGTGCGCGGCGATATTGGCCAGCCATGCGTGGGCGGCGCTGTCGACCGGGAGAATCCGGACAAACTCACGGAGGATTTTCTGGTGCCGGGATTTGCTGCCCAAGCGGTCGTAGCGCGCGAGAGTTGTACGGGGCAGCGGGCGGACGCCGAGCACAGCACTCGTGTTCGACGATCGCCGGCGGCACGTCCGAGATCACCGGCATGTAACCGCGGCGCTGCAGCAGCTTCAACTGCGCGAGAATCAGTACGCGCGTAGGCGCCTGACGGAACTGGTCGAAAACGAACCGGATCTCCCCTGGGCTCTTGACGCTTCACAACTAGGCATATAGACGGTTCGCAATTCCGCCTCGTCCAGCTCCGCCGGGAGTACCGGGTACGCGGGTTCATGAATCTTGGTCATTGCTGCAACCTCGGTCCTGGCAGTCCCCGCAGTGCTGATCGATCAGCGCTTTAGCAGATTGAGTCGTCCAGACAGTACCGCGCGACGAGCTTGGAGCCGATCATGCCATGATCCAGTCGATGGTGCGGTTGGAACTCGCCGAAGAGAAACGTCCCATCATTAACGGTCTTTTCTCCCTCGGTCCGACCACCTGCCAGATCGCGTCGCAGCCATTACAGCTGTTTAGTCTGGAAGAAGCGCTCCCGTGATGCGCTCGGGAATTCTCTCGCTCCCCGCGATCATTGCGATCCGCTGTCCGGCCAGAACGTAGTGGACATGCATTCTGGCGACGAGAATCCCGTCCGTGCGCGATCGGACTATCGTTCGGCACACGGTCCGATCGCGCGCCTCGCTGACGATCTCCGCGATCACCTCATTTCGCTCGACGCGCGTCCCGACCGGCACATGCCACGTGACCATTCCGGTTTGCGTTGCCTTCAAGTGATCGACGGCTTCGAGTGTGGCGATTGCCGGCGTCTTTAGTTTTTCCCCTGCCAGTCGATCCGTGACAAAGCCCTCGACTCTCAGAAAGTCAAGCAATGCATCGACGTCATGGGTCGCTAGTTCATCAGACACATCGCGCTGTCCACGCAACTCGACAACCGCGGCGAACCCTTGACGGGAATCGCATGGCAAACCGGATTGGCGCAATGCACTCCAAGCATCGTGAAATGCTTGGTCGAACGTTCCGCCACCAGCGTGCTCCTCAAGAAGCAGCACGGGAGCAGTAAGGCACCGCGCGAGTGCGACAGCGCGCTCTTCGTGCGCCCAATTGCTGTACACGTGCATGACGGCCGTCTTGTCGCAATGCAGATCGAGCGCCATATCGTAGGCAAATGCGCGGGATAGCAACATCGCTTTCAGGTATTCGACCGGGTCCGTACCTTGTGTCGGCGGCGCCGCTATCGCCGTCAGCCACGCCTGCGCGTTGCGGCGGGTCAGGGGACGATCGCCAGCCGTGATCCGCCGGACGACCTCTGAACGGATATCCGGGAATCGACGATCGAAATTGCCGCTTCCTGCGCAATCGAAGCGCCCGGTAAGCGATCCACCGACGACCTGCTGCATACCGAAAGGATTCGCCCAGGTCATGACGGCGATGCGCCCGCGCAAGGCCCCAATGCGCTCCAGCGAAGCGAGCCGTACCAGCAGATGCTGGATTACGAGAAGCCCCGGCACCTCGCCGGCGTGCAATGCGGCCTGCACGTAAAGTGATCGATCCGCGTCTTTTGGGCCGAACGCATATTCACGCAGCATCAGACGCATCCCCGGAGCAGTACCAGGCAGCGGAATCTCCACTCTCTCCATCACTTAACTCCCATTCCCTACCGGTCCGGCATGCAATAAAGCGATTAGAAGTCGAGCAGCAGATTGCCGGGCTCGCGTCCAGCCAGCACTGCATCTCCGACGATCAATGCCGCCCGTTGTCCCGGCCTGACGAGCTTTTGCAACTGCCGCACAACCATTACGCCGTCGATCGGACTGACGACCGGGGCGCGCGAATTGAGCGCCCCGTCGAGACGCACGATTTCCGCGAATGTCTCGCCCGCACTGACGTGCTCTCCCGGCGTGCGCCGATAGACGATCACGCCCGCGCAGGGGCATCGGACATGCGCGGCTCCCTGCAGAGGAAACACCTTGGGCGGCTCGTCCAATCGAGGGTCGTCGTCTGCTTCGGGCAGAGACAACACCCCCTCCGATTCTGCGTAATGCAGTAGACGCCGGGCATCGTCCAGCGCAAGCGCATCGTTGACGTCCGCCTGACCACGCAACTCGATCGTCGCCGAGAAGCCACATTCGTCCGCATCGAACACGCCTGCCTGCTGCAGTGCGCCCCACGCGCTTGAATGCGTCTGATCGAATGCACCGCCACCTGTCTGTGATGGCTCCAGCATCACGACCGGCGCTCCGATCAAGTGAGCCGCCTTCACGGCTCGCTCGCGTTGCAGCGAGGACGCGTAAACATGCGCGATCGCATCGGTGTCACAATGCAAATCAAGCACGATGTCGTGATCGATCGAAAGCCTCGCCAACTCGAGCTTCATCGCCGCAGTGGGGCTCAAATCACCACTCACTTCGATCACGCTGGAAAAATATTGCTTCCACTGCCGCCGCGTCAGGCTACGCGCGTCCGCATCGCGCAGACGCATTGCGACGGCCCGATCCAACAACGGAAAGTTGCGATTGAAGTTCTCTCCGTTCTCGAAGTCGAAACGCCCCACGACAGGGCCAAACAATCGTTGCGACAAGCCAATCGGGTTTGCGTACGGCACGACGGTCACGCAGCCGGTGATCCTTCCGGCATTGTCGAGGGCATGAAGGGCCTCAATGAGATGCTGCAGGACCAACAGGCCCGGGTGTTCATCTGCGTGCAATCCAGCTTGAAGATAGATACTGCGCCCGCTGTCGGGATCGCCGAACCGATGCGCTGTAAGGTGCAACGCAACGCCCGGCGCCGGCGACGGCAGAGGAATCTCGATACGTCGATAGTTCACGTGGTCTCTCCTCACATTCGTCCCAGCGGTTCGCATGCCCGCCGCCAGGTACGCGCGTCCTTGGTCAATGTCCGCTTGTGCTGGCGACAAGCCGATAAAGCTCAGCAGCGACAGCAATGTCCTCCAGTCCGAGACCGATCGAGCGGAAGAACGCATGACGTTCGTACGATGGCAGTTGTGCACGGCCTGCTACGAGCTCAGGCAAATCGCCGACAATCTCATCCTTACTCCAGCCAAACTCGGCCGCTGCAATTTTCATCTCTCCTGCACTCATCGGCGTCGTCGCACGATAGTCGCAGTAGACATCCATTTCCGGCAACCACGCTGGCGGAATTTCGTGTGCGTTGGCGACGTTCGTGCTGATCGAAGTCACTAGAGCCGGGCGCGTCAGCATGCCATCAGTCAATACCGGTTTGCCGGACGAAGTGCAAAGCGAAACGACGTCCGCATCGCGTACGCATGCTTCAATACTGTCGATAACGAGAACTCGCGGATCGATCGATTTCACCATCTCGCGCTTGGCTTCTTCCGTGGCGAGTTCCGGCGAATACACCCGAATGGTTTGCCATGCACGGACGCCCTTGAGATGACGCAGATGCGCCAGTCCCAATGCCCCGGTTCCGATCAACGCAAGACAGCCTGCATCGCGCCGCGCGAGGTGTTCGACCGCCAGTGCCGTGGCGCCCGCGGTACGCTCGGCAGTCAGCAAGCCCGAGTCACACCACATGAGCGGACGCCCAGTCTCCATCGACATGAGTGCGGTCCATGCGGTGACGATTGGGCCAGCGCTTGTTGGCACATAGGGAGAGAGCTTCGCGCCGAACACCTGCTCATCAGCCAAGGTACCAAGGTAGGTAATGAAATCGCCTGCGTTATCCGGGAAAACGGTTAGCGTCTGTGGCGGCTGCACCGCACGGCCGTTCGCCAAAGACTGAAACATCCGCGCAAGCGCGCCACGAGTATCCAACTCCGGCAATGCAGCACGAACCTGTGCCTCGTCCAGCACACACGGCAAATTGTTAAGTTGAGCACTCATCTAGCGATTCCGGGCTGCACCCGCTCCATCTAAAAAATAGATTTTCAGTCTACTATGGACATTCTTTTTTTGGAAGCGGATACTTGGTGAAATTGTCGCTTATGGACAATTCGTCTACCTTTTCTTGGAGCGATAGGTAGCTCGCCGAGGCTCGCGGACCAAATTCAGGTTACGGCCCCGTACTCGATCGTCATCATCGGAGTTGATATGAAATTGAAGCATCTGGTTTGTGCCGTCGCCATGTCCGTAGGGACAGCAGGGTTCGCGTTCGCAGGCAGCAATGCAGCGTTGAAAATTGGCATCGAAGCCGCTTACCCCCCGTTCGAAAGCAAAACGGCAGCCGGGCAACTCCAGGGGTTCGATATCGACGTCGGCAACGCTGTATGTGCAAAGATTCAAGTCAAGTGCATCTGGGTTGAGAATGTCTTCGACGGTCTGCTGCCGGCTCTGCAGGCACGCAAGTTCGATCTCGTCAACTCGGCCATGAACATCACGAGCAAGCGGGAACAGATCGTCGATTTCACTCCCCCGATCTATGTGGTCCCGATGGTCATGATCGCGCGCAAGAACTCCGGACTTCTTCCTAACCCTGATTCGCTGAAGGGTAAGCGCATCGGCGTGCTCCAAGGGGCGGTTCAAGACGACTTTGTCCAGCGCAACTGGAAGCCCCACGGCGTCGAGATCGCGGAATATTCGGACCAGAATCAGGTCTACGCCGATTTGGCCGCGGGCCGCCTCGACGGTGCCGTTCAGGAGTATCAGACTGCGCATGAGGGCTTTCTGGATAAACCGGAGGGGCATGACTATGCAATCGTCGGCGCACCGCTGGAAGACTCCGTGACGCTTGGGAAGGGCGTTGGCTGGGCATTCAGAAAGCAAGATGCGGCGCTGCGTAGCCGCGTCTCGAACGCTCTGGCCCAACTAAAAGCAGATGGGACACTGAGCAAGCTCTCGGTTCAGTATTTCAAACGCGACATCATCGCCAAGTAACCGTCCCGACGACGGCTACGAAAACACCATTTACTCTGCATGCGGCCACAGTTTGGCCGCTCAATCCATATCGCCTAAGGAGCGGTCATGAAGATCAAGGAATTTGGCGTCGAGCGCTGGATGGATCTCTACGAGAACCATTGCACCTATAACCTTGCAGAGACCTGCGTCGAATCTCTGACGGTCGATCAACTTCTCACCATGACGGGACGTCAGGCATCGGTGCTCGACGAACTGCGACCGATGAAGCTTACCTACGGCGCGATCGAGGGCACGCAACGCCTGCGCGAAGCCATTGCCGCTACTTACGCGCGGCAATCGGTATCGAACGTCATCGTGACACATGGCGCGATCGGCGGGAACGCCCTCATCTATGAAACGCTGGTTGAGCCAGGTGACACCGTGATTTCAGTGCTGCCGACCTACCAGCAGCACTATTCGATTCCGGAAAGCTACGGCGCGAACGTAAAAATTCTGAAGCTTCGCGAAGAGAACGCGTTTCTGCCGGATCTCAAGGAACTCGAGTCGCTCGTCGATGACAAAACGCGCCTCATTGCGATCAACAACCCGAACAATCCGACCGGGTCGCTGATGGACGAAGCGTTTCTCCTCAAGATCGTCGAGATCGCTCGGCGCTGCGGTGCATACATCCTTTGCGACGAAGTCTATCGCGGTACCGACCAGGCCGGCAGTGGCTACAGCGCGTCGATCGCAGATCTCTACGAGCGAGGCATCAGCACCGCAAGTATGTCGAAGACCTACTCCCTCGCCGGGTTGCGTCTTGGCTGGATCGCCGGCCCGGTCGAGTTGATTCACGCCGTTGCCGTGCATCGCGACTACAACACCATCAGCGTCGGTATGATCGACGACTACTTCGCGACGCTCGCGCTCGAGCATCGCGACGCCATCCTGAAACGCAATCACGACATCGTGCGTACGAACCTCGCAATTGTGGAAGCTTGGGTCGACGGTGAGCCGCTCGTGTCGTGGATTAAGCCGAAGTCCGGAACGACGGCTTTGCTCAAGTTCGCGATCGACATGCCGTCGCGTGAATTTTGCACGGAATTGCTCGACGCAACAGGCGTGATGTTTACGCCGGGTAGCGCACTCGATATGGAGGGTTATGTGCGGATCGGATATGCGAACAACCGCACTGTACTTGAGGAAGGGCTCAAGCGCGTATCCAGCTTCTTGCGCGGCAAAGCGAGCTAAATCTCCTTCACCGATCATTCGGGCCAGCACGACTCGCCGCCCGAATCGACTACTCACGCCGCGGAGTTACATGACGTTTGCGTCGGCTCCGCGGTAGAGTTCATTCGAGCGAATCACGCGCCTTCGCGCATTTGCTTCAAGTGCTTGTAGACGGTCGCCCGCCCCATATCAAGAACGTTGGCGATGTAGTTCGCCGCACTCTTCCCGTTGAATGCTCCTTCCGCATACAAGGCTTCCACGAGCTCACGCTTGTGGTCACGCGAAAGAGAATTGAGCGCGAGCTGCCGTTCCCGCAGCCAACTATGCAGGAACCCATTAATCCGCTCCTGCCAGTCGTCCTTGAACAACGCCTCCGGCGGTCGAACCAAGCCAGCACCCATGATGAACAAGTCAACCACTTGCTTGACATCGTCGAATGCCGCGACATTGAAGTTGACGCACATGACACCGACAGGGTCTGACGTTTCGCCGGGTACGAGCATACTCACACATCGCATTCGACGACCGTCCCAATTCATCTTTTCATACGGACCCATCACATTTCCGACAGCCGTACCTTCGATCTCTTCCAAAGCCGAATCGTCACCAATCGCGCGCTTTGACAGGTTGTTGGCAATGTACGCGATGGACTGGCTCGTCAGGTCATGGATGACAACTTCCGCATAGGGAAAAAACAACGAAGCGATACCGTCGGCGATGCTCCGATATCGACTGAGCAACAGCTGATCGGCCGTGGATTTCCTCTGTTTTCGGGTGGACATCGATTGTCTGTATCTTGCAACGAAAAGAGCATGATATTACGCCGTCGGCCTCAGCGCGAGCCCGCAGTGCGCCCCCATTGCAGATAAAAAAGAAGCCAATCGTTACCTACCGATCGGCCCGTGAACAAGGAGAACCACCTCACACCCATGGCGCCGAGCGGCAAGCTATTGAAGCCGCCCAGCGCCAGCCAACTCAGAACTTGTGTCGAATCGCCGCACGAATCACAAACTGATTCGAGGTCGACGACGCATCGGCCGCACCGGGGACGTACGCGAGATCCAGCGAGGTGCCAGTCTTGTCGCCCGCGACGTGCTGGTAAGCCCCCTGCACATAGATGTCCGTGCGTTTCGACAGATTGTAGTCTGCCATCAGGCCAACCTGATGAACCTTCGGCTCTGCGTTACCAGACGACGCATTGAAATTCTCGGTCGTGAACGTGTAAGCTGCACCCGCGTAAAGTGCTGGTGTGAACTGGTATTTGAAGTTCACTTCGAAGTTCTGGAATCGCAACGAATTCAGCGTCCCAACTACCGGCAGGATCGACCCAGATATGTACGTCGTCGATTGCGGTTGATTCAGGTACGAGTTCGTATACGCGAAGCCGGCTGTCGCCGGGCCAAACGTGTAGTTGATCCCGCCGCCAAATACTCGCAGTCGCTTCGCGAGAAAGTTTTCATCGCCGCCGTTGTTAATCGCGCCGCTCGACGTCGCGGACGGATTGTCGGCTTGCAGATATGCTGCCGCGACGAGCAGCCCGCCGTTCGTGTACTGCGCACCGACACTGTACTGCCGGTTGTTTGCGAATTCCGTGCCGTTGCTGAAACTGTACGTACCGCCGAATTGAAAGCCGGCGATCTCCGGACTCGCGTACTTGACAGTGTTGTTCACCCGAAAAGTGTTGTCCGTGTTGTCGTTGTCGTACGGATGGGAAAACATGTACCCGGCCCAGTTGCCGTTCGCAGTAGTCTGCGCCAGATAGTCGACAACCGAATCGTACTGGCGGCCAAACGTCAGGGTGCCGTAACGGTCGTTCGCCAGACCGACGTAAGCCTGGCGCCCAAATCCGAGGCCACCTTGTCCAAGCTTTCCGTTGTTGACGTTGAAGCCGCTCTCGATCTTGAAGATCGCCGATAGACCACCGCCAAGGTCTTCGGTGCCTCGCAGTCCCCAGCGACTGCCCTGGACGAAGCCACTCTGAAGCTCGTATACGTGCTTGCCACCGACATTGTTCGTATAGTCAATGCCCTCGTCGATCAGACCGTAAAGGGTAACGCTGCTTTGTGCAAAGACGGGGGCACTTAGAATGGCCATGGCCACTGCTGCCGCAATTCGAAGCTTCATCAAATGATCTCCAAAACAAATATACAGGATGTCTAATAAATTCCAACTCAATTGATCCGCTACTCGTGACGCACCAGCACAAATCCGCTTGGCGAGCTGTGTAACGGCACCGCTCGCCAAGTTCAATCCAATTGGAACACTCGTCCGGCTGCGATTGAATTACCGTGAATACACGGGCCCTCTACTCGACTGTCAGGCGGAGCGAAGGCATCGGCAGACTCCAGGAAAGCCTTCCAACGCGCGAACGATTGCGTCGCACTGGTCGTCCGTAATCTTGGAAAACGCGATCGATACTTGATCCAGCGTAGGATCGTGCTCCGCGACCCGAGACACGAACTGCTTCACACGGACGCTCTGCAAATTTGGCATGTCATACAACGTGTTGAGCGACAACGCACCTCTCACGGTGAGCAGATCGAGATTGTGAAACCGCTTCGGCACAACAAAGCGCTTTTCTAGTGGCTTCACTCCCGCGAGAATCAACAAAATGATTACTGTGCCGCCTATCGAACCGACGTACATGCCGCCACCTACCGCAAGGCCTACTCCCGCAACGCACCAAACACTAGCCGCCGTTGTCAAACCTCGCACAACCTCTCCCCGCAGCAAGATGGCGCCAGCACCAAGGAAGCCGATACCGGAAACCACCTGCGCCGCCACTCGCGATGGATCAAGTGAAATGTGTTGTTGAGCGGCGACGTCGTTGAATCCGTATGCGGATACGAGCATGATCAGTGAGGAGCCGACACAAACCAGCATGTGTGTGCGTAAGCCCGCAGCCCAACTCATTCTCTCTCGCTCAATACCGACGGCCGCCCCTAGGATCGCAGCCAGTGCGAGTCGCAACAGCAATTCGCCGTTTGTTATCATCTATTTTCTCCATGGTGGGTTTGATTGATTAGCCGCCTGATCGCCACCGTCACTCGTTTCTTTCCCCGCTAGCGGTAGGCACCCTGGCTGACGCGATCAGGTTCGTAGGCTACGCAACACCTCATCGTGAAGTTCCGGCGTACATGAGGCCACTACGCGTCCGTCCGACAACATGCCCAGCTGCTGACCGCTCCAGTCAGTGATTACGCCGCCGGCGCCTTCAACGACAGGCACAAGTGCCATGTAGTCCCACGGCTCAAGCCCTGCTTCGATCACCAGATCGACTCCGCCGTTTGCCAAAAGCCCGAACGAGTAGCAGCCACCACCAAATCGGTGCATCGCGGACTGCAAAATGAGTCGATGCAATTTCGGACAGTCTTCTTCGCTGAAGTCATAGGGTGACGTGCCCGCAAGCTTGGCGTCCGACAACATCCTGCACGAACCAGTCCGCACCTTCCGGCCATTCAGCGCCGCGCCATCGGGAGTACCAATCCAGCGCTCATTCGTTGCCGGGATTTCGATAATGCCGATTGTCGGTCGGTCCTGATCCATCAGACAGATCAGCGAGCCGAATATTGGAAAACCGAGCACAAAGGGTTTAGTTCCATCTATCGGATCGAGGAGCCACGTGTATTCGGCGGACTGGGTGGAGCCGAACTCCTCACCACAGATTGCGTGGCCCGGAAAGGTCGAAGTGATCAACTCCCGCATCTGCTGTTCGACCTCTCGATCGGCGAGGGTTACTGGCGATTGATCATCCTTCGATTCGATCGATAGCGGGGTCCGGAAGTACTTCATCGAGGTCGCACGCGCGACGTCGGCAAGCCGCTCGGCAAGTGCGACGGTATCTTGAAAGAGCTTGGAATCCATAGGAGCGATCTAGGAGTGAAACAAAATCAGCTAGGTTATCAGGCCCGCACACGAGCCCGACCCTACTCGGCTCTACTTCAACGTGATGAAGCCCTGTGGGAAGTACTTTGCGATCAAGCCATCCAGAGTACCGTCGGCCTTGATCTTCGCAAGGGCGGTATTGAAGCGCTCGCGCAATCCACTGTCATCCTTGCGGAAGCCAAGTGCCACGCCCACGCCGAGCGTTTGTCTGTCGATAATCGGACCACCAGAGTAATCGAAGCCAGCGCCTTGAGGCTTGCTCAGAAACCCCTTCTTTGCCGCCATCACGTTCTGGAAGGTCGCGTCGATCCGACCGTTTGCCAGATCTGCGTATGCCTGGTCCGCGGTTTGATAGGTGGCGATGTTGACGCCGCCTGGAACCCAGTTCTTGCGAACAAAAACTTCCTCGATCGTGCCCTGGACGACGCCAATCGTCTTGCCCGATAGCGAAGCCACCGTCGGCTGCAGATTGGTCCCCTTCTTCGCCACAAGACGCCGAGCGACGTCATACAACATGTCGGAGAAGCTGATTACACGTGCGCGAGCCTCAGTCGCACTGAAGTCCGAGTTGATGATGTCGAACTTTCGCGCTTCGAGCGCAGGAATCAGTCCATCAAACGGTACCTCTACCCACGTACACTGGACTTGAGCTGCAGCACATAGCGCGGTTCCGATGTCATAGTCGAAACCGGCTAACTTTCCCTCTGGCGTCTTGTATTCGAACGGGAAATAGTTCGGCTCAGTACCGAATTTGACAACCTGGGTGGTATCTGCGTGCGCGCCCGCGCACATCACTGTCGCGAGAATCGCGACTGCTTGGACAAAGCGATTCATTTCGTCACTGCTCCCGTAGTCATCGCGAAAAATAGGACGGATCGGCTAGCTAGTTCGCGTGAATCTCCCGATTGAAGATCTGCACGCACGAGTCGTCATTCACCGTCGAATCGACGTCGCGCGCTCCCTTCATGCGAGCACCACACTAAGACGCCGAAGTCCACTCTAGACTTTTAATCTTCACAGGGCAAGTGCGTCAAAAAGTTTCGCAATTCCACAGACGAAATCGACGCCCGGCCTACATCGCTTTTGACATTGGGTGGCGGCACGCCCGAACCGGTGCTGTCGGCGGATGAGCACGGTAAGCAAACTCAGCCCATCAGTGGCTAGGTCTACCGGAACTCGGCTCAGATGTCGTTCCCACTGCCCGCTCCAAACAAAATCTATCGTCAGCCCGATTTTTGCAAGCGAGGCAGTGTTGACCTAGATTGGACTTGCTCGAATCTATCTGAGGTCGTGGATAGAGATGTGCGATCGTTTGAATTGAGCGGCGATGCAATTCACCGGTTGGAGGTGGGTGTTATCGCAGATCAATCCGTTCAGGCTCGGGTCTCAGGGGCGCGGTGTTGGGCGCAAAGTAATAATGAGCCACTTCGCGCGAAGTAAATCTGAGCCACCTTTCAGTACAGTCAGCCTTTTGC
>NZ_QTPU01000055.1:0-24854 GCF_003857805.1 Burkholderia sp. Bp9099 | reverse complement strand
TTGTTCTCTCTTTGGACTTTTTACTACTCCGGCGCCGCGCCCTCGCGGCCCGCCCCCTCCCACAAAATCCCGCCGCCCGCCGCCCCCCCCCACCCCCCCCCCCCCGCGGCTGCATGCGTCGAGAACGGGCCGCTTACTGCGTGGCTGACGCGACCGCGGTTCCTGCATCGAGAATGCCCGAGCCTGCCGGCAACGCGGTGCATGGCGTACTGGCCGCCAGCTTCGCCGTGTGCGTGCCGCTTTTCAGCTTCTGCTGGATCTGCGTGGGCGTGAGGTTGCCGTTCACCGCGAGCATCAGCGCGGCGACGCCCGTCACCTGCGGCGTAGCGAGGCTCGTGCCGCTCGCCAGGCCGTAGGTGTCGCTGTCCGGAGTCGTCGTGCCGCTGTTGGCCGTCGACAGGATGTTGACGCCCGGTGCGCTGAGCGTGATGTTGGTGCCGAAGTTGCTGAACGAGGCGCGGCGGCCGGCTGCATCGTTGGCACCGACGCTGATCACGCCGCTGCAGTTCGCGGGCTGGTCGAGGCCGGTCGACAGACCGTCGTTGCCGGCGGCGACGACGACGGTTACGCCCTTCGCGTTCACGTCGTCGATCGCCTGCTGGAACGTCTTGCTGCAGGCGCCGACGCCGCCGAGGCTGAGGTTGATGATTTTCGCCGGCGTCGGGTTGTTCGGCACCCCGGTGACGGGAATGCCGGCCGCCCAGCGCATTGCGTCGGCAATGTCGCTCGTCACGCCGCCGCATTTGCCGAGCACGCGAACCGGCAGAATCTTGCCGAGCCACGATACGCCGGCGATGCCGATGCCGTTGTTGGCGGTCGCGCCGATCACGCCCATCACGCGCGTGCCGTGCCAGCTGCTGGTGTTCGGTTCGCTTTCGCAGTGGTAGTACGGGCCGCTCGCGTTGTCGAGTTCCTGCTGCGTGACCCAGTCGCCCGGGTCGCTCGCGTCGGGGCCGCGCGACAGGCCGTTGTTGCTGGTGTTGACGCTGGTGATGAAGCTGTAGCCGGGCAGCAGGTTGCCGACGAGGTCGGGGTGCGGCCGATAGCCGGTGTCGAGCACGGCCGTCACGACGGTCGGCGAGCCTTTGGTCTGGTTCCACGCAGGCGGCAGATCGGCGCCGGCGGTCGGGTCGGACAGATACCACTGCTGGCCGTAGCTCGGGTCGCTCGGCGTGTCGCGGACCTTCATCGGATGATCCGGTTCAGCGTAGTCGACGTCGGCGTCGGCGCCGAAGGCCTCCGCGAGCGCCGCCGCGTCGGCGGCCGCGACGCGCTGGCCAAGCGACAGCACGGCCGCGCCGTTCGAGACCGTCCGCTCGACCTGCACGTTCAGCGGCGTCGGCGCGGCCGCATACGCACGCGCGGCGCCGGTTGTCGTCGGCGCCGTCCAGCGTGTCATCGAACGCTGGATCACCGCGTCGAGCCGCGTGCCGTCGTCGATGGCCGCTCGTGCGTTCGTGGCCGTCAGTGTCTTCAGCCTGACGATCAGGTGATCGACCGGCGGCTCGTCGGGCGTGGTCTGGGCGGCCATTTGCGTGGCGGCCTGCTGCGACGTACACGCGTTGCTGCCGGAATTGGTGGGCGGGGTCGTCGGAGCGGGCGCGGGGGCCGGGGTCGGGGCCGGTGCCGTGTTGGTCGGCGACGGGTTGCTGCCGTCGCCGCCGCCTCCGCCGCAGCCGGCGATCGGGAGCAGGGCGGCGGCGGACAGCATCCCGGCGAGCATGCGCGCATGGACCGAACGGGCCAGCGCGAAATTGAAACGTTTGGCTTTCATGTTGAAAGTCGATCCTCGGAGATAACCGTCGTGCCGGCGGTGGTGCCTGGTCTGGCCTAAGCCGGACCTTGATTTTTGTCGGGCGCGCGCGGGGTTCCTGCGACACGCCATGCATTGGGTAACGGCTGATGAGGCGGCTTTCTTGAATATGTTTTGTGTGAAAAAGATGCGACGCGCAAACGATTGCGTTGCTGGGTTGCAGCATGAACGCGCGTTTGGAACGGGTGATCTGTTCATGAGGTGCAAGATTGCAGGCGGTCGACCCGGCAAAACATGCGGCGCGGGCGCTTTTGCGCGGCACGGAAACGATTGTGCGCGGTGTGGCCGTGACGGAGGGCGCTTGACGCTTTCCCCGATGCGGTGCGAATTTTTCGGGCGTAGGATCGCGATTCGATCAAGGTTTCGTCAGGAGAAAAGCATGGATCACCGCTTCCGTTGGCTGGCTGTCGCGTTGTCCTGCGCGCTGGCGGGCGCCGCGCACGCGCAGGCGCTCACCGGCACGCTGAAGAAGATCAAGGACACGGGCGTCGTGTCGCTCGGCATCCGCGAATCGTCGGTGCCGTTCTCGTATTCGGACAACCAGCAGAAGAACATCGGTTACTCGCGCGACATCGCGGCGCGCATCATCGACGCGCTCAAGGCGGAGTTGAAGACGCCGAACCTGACGGTGAAGGAAATCCCGATCACGTCGCAGAACCGGATTCCGCTGCTGCAGAACGGCACGATCGACTTCGAGTGCGGCTCGACGACGAACACGCTGGAGCGGCAGAAGCAGGCCGCGTTCTCGAACAGCATCTTTCTGTATGGGATCCGTTTCAGCACGCGCAAGGATTCGGGCGTGAAGGACTTCCCGGACCTGGCCGGCAAGACGGTCGCGACGACGGCCGGCACCTCCGACGAGCGGCTGCTGCGCAAGCTCAACGAAGAGAAAGGGATGAACATGACGATCATCAGCGCGAAGGACCATGCCGAAGCGTTCATGAACGTCACGACCGGGCGCGCGGTCGCGTTCGTGATGGACGAGCCGCTGCTGTACGGCGAGATCGCGAAGGACCGCAATCCGGGCGCGTACACGGTGGCGGGCACGCCGCTCGTCCACGAGAACTACGCGTGCATGATGCGCAAGGACGATCCGGCGTTCAAGCACGTGGTCGACGGCGTGATCGCGAAGCTGCAGACCTCGGGCGCGGCCGAGAAGCTCTACGACCAGTGGTTCATGCAGCCGATTCCGCCGAAGGGTGTGAGCCTCAACTATCCGCTGTCGCCGGAGATGAAGCAGCTGTTCAGGAATCCGACGGATCAGGCACAGTACTGATCGAAACGTCGCAGTGGCGTGCGGGCCGACACGTTGCGTGCTCGGCCTGCACGATCGAATCCCCCGGCCTTCGGGTCGGCGTCGCGGCGCGCATCCCCGTAGCCGCAAGCGCGAGCCGGGCCCGTCGCGCCCGATGCTGAACCCCGTGTCCTGATCCTCCATCGCGTGCATCGCGTTTATGGCGCCGCACCTCGACGGCCCGCCGTCCGCGCGTCGTCCCGCCCGGTCTTTTCTCCCTTGCCTGAACACGCGCCCTGCACCGAAGCGGGGTTGGCGGATGCGCGCCCGACGCACGTCCGGCGACGTCGTTTGCCGCGTAAACCCGAATACAGATTTCAATTTGAACTGGTCAGAATCGGCCGAAATTGTTCAACAATTTTCGGCGGAAAATCCCGGAAAGCCGCATGCGGCGGCGCCTGGGAGGCGTTGCGACGTTTCAGCGCGAGAGCCGAACAACCCAGGAGCTTCGCCATGTCTGCTCGTTTCCCGGTTCGACATTTCCTCCGCGGCGCGCTCGTGCCGCTGGCCTTCGCATGCTCGCTCGCGTCGGCGGCGCCGCTGCAGACGGTGCGGCCCGGCACGCTGCTGGTGGGCTCCGACCTCACGTATCCGCCATACGCGTACCTGGACGCCGGCAAGCCTGCGGGTTTCGATGCCGAGTTCTCGCGGCTGCTGGCACGTCACCTGAAACTGGAGCCGGTATTTCTCGATACGCGCTTCCCGGACCTGATTCTCGGGATGAAGGCGCGCCGCTTCGACGTCGTCGCATCCGCGCTGTACGTGACGCCCGATCGCGTGAAGCAGGTCGATTTCGTGCCGTACCTGAAGACGGGCGCGTCGCTGCTTGTCGCGAAGGGCGGCGCGTTCCTGCCGAAGACGCCGCAGGACCTGTGCGGCAAGCGGGTCGGCTCGATCAAGGGCGCGTCGTGGACGCCGAAGCTGCGTGCGGTGTCGCAGGACACGTGCAAGGCGGCCGGGCGCGCCGAGATCGCGATCCTCGAGTTCCCGACGTCGCCGGAAGCGACGTCCGCGCTGCTGTCGAAGGCGGTCGATGTCCAGATCGAGGACGCGGCCGTCGCGCAGGAGATTCCGAAGCAGACGAACGGGCGCGTCGACGTCAGTTCGACCACGCTGCTGTATCCGATCGTGATCGGCCTGGGCGTGACGAAGGGCGATAGCGGGTTGCAGGGTGCGCTCGAGGGTGCGCTGAACGATGCGCGGCGCAGCGGCGAATACGGCAGCCTGGTGAAGAAGTACGGGTTGCAGGAGCCGACACCCGCCGACGTCGCCAACGCGCTCGGCGCGCCGAAGTAAGCGCGCGGCCAGCACGACCTGACCACCGCGCGCCGCGCGGCCGCATCACCATCCGCGGTTGAGGAGTCTTCGATGCAGTTCGATTGGCACTATGCGTTTCAGCTCTTGCGGGACAAGGATTTCTGGCGCGCCTGCGTCGTGGTCGTCGAACTCAGCGTCGCCGCGTGGCTGCTCGGCGTGTTGCTCGGCTTTCCGGTGGCGCTCGCGAGACAGTCGCACCAGCCGTTGCTGAAACGGGCGGCGGCGCTCTACATCTGGTTCTTCCGCAGCCTGCCGCTGCTCGTGCTGCTGGTCTTCATCTACAACCTGCCGCAGGTCTTTCCGGCGACGAGCGCGGTGCTGTCCGATCCGTTCATGGCCGGCCTGATCGCGATGGTGCTGAGCGAGACCGCCTATTTCGCGGAAATCCATCGCGGCGGGATCCTGTCGGTGCCGCGCGGGCAGCTCGAGGCGGGCCGCGCGCTGGGTATCCGCTTCACCGGCATCCAGCGGATGATCGTGATGCCGCAGGCGATCCGCATTGCGCTGCCGGCGCTGGCGAACGAGTTCATCACGATCGTGAAGCTCACGTCGCTGGTGTCGGTGATTTCGCTGGCCGAGATCCTGCTCGTCGGCCAGCGGCTGTACACGCAGAATTTCCTGGTGTTCGAAACGATGCTGGCCGTGGCGTTCTACTACGTGCTGATCGTGACGGTGTTCAGCCGGCTGCTCGGTTATCTCGAGCGGTACCTCGACGTCAGCCGCCGTACGCCGGCCCAGGCCGGCCACGTCGATCTTGCGCTGCCGCCGTCGGCGCCGGCCGTCGCGCCGAGGCCGCGGGCGAACGCCGAATTCGCGCTGCGCCTGAAAGGCGTGCAGCAGCGCTACGGCCGCCATGAAGTGCTGAAGGACATTCATCTCGACGTCGTGCCCGGGCAGGTCGTGTCGATCATCGGGCCGTCCGGCTCCGGCAAGACGTCGCTGATTCGTACCGTCAACGGCCTCGCGCCGGTGAACGCGGGCGAGATCGACCTGTACGGAGAGCCGTTCATCCGCGCGTCGGGTCCGCATCCGCCGCGCGTGTCGCACGAGCGCATCCTCGACATCGGCATGGTGTTCCAGAGCTTCAACCTGTTCCCGCATCGCACCGCGCTGCAGAACGTGATGATGGCGCCGTGCTATCACCGGCAGGCCGATGCGGCGGCGATCCGGCTGCAGGCGCTGTCGCTGTTGTCGAAGGTCGGGATGCTCGAACATGCGAACAAGTATCCGCATCAGCTGTCGGGCGGCCAGCAGCAGCGCGTCGCCATTGCGCGCGCACTCGCGACGCGGCCGTCGATCATGCTGTTCGACGAGCCGACGTCGGCCCTCGATCCGGAGCTCGTCGGCGAAGTGCTGAAGGTCGTCGAGACGCTGGCGAAAGAAGGGATGACGATGATCATCGTGACCCACGAGATGAATTTCGCGTTCAAGGTGTCCGACCGGATCGTGTTCATGGAGAACGGGCGCATCCTGTACGACGTGCCGCCGGACCGGATTCGCGGCAGCGCGGACGCGCGCGTGAAGGATTTTCTGAAGCACGTTCACTTCGCATGACAAATGACCGGATGGGAGCGGGAATGGATCCGACGGATTTCCGGCTGGGCAACGTGAACGAGCACGCGTGTGCGGAACGGGTGCGTGCGTGTCTTGCGCATGCCGACGCGCATCCCGGCGACATCGAAGCCGCGTGGCTCGCGCGGCGCGACGACGCGGCGGTCGCCGATGCACGTGCATGGGATGCGGCGCGGCGCGCCGGCGCGATCGATGCGCCGCTGGCCGGCGCCGTGCTGACGGTGAAGGCCTGCTTCGATTGCACCGGCTGGGTCACGCATGCCGGTTCGCGCGTGCTGGCCGACGAGCCGCCGGCGCGAATCGACGCGGCGCCGGTGTCGGCACTGCGTCGGGCCGGCGCGGTGCTGGTCGCGCAGACGGCGATGACCGAGTTCGCGTACGGCGCGCTCGGCGTGAACCGTGCGTACGGGACGCCGACGACGCCGCTCGATGCGCAGCGCGAGCGGGTGGCCGGCGGATCGAGTTCGGGCGCGGCGGTGTCGGTGGCACTCGGTGCGGCCGACCTGTCGCTGGGTTCCGATACGAGCGGGTCGGCACGCATTCCGGCCGCATTCTGCGGCGTGACGGGATTCAAGCCGTCGCGTGGGCGCTATGCGAGCGACGGCATGCGGTTTCTGTCGACGAGCTTCGACGTGCCGGGCCTGCTGGCCGCGACGGTCGGGCTGTGCCGGCAGGCGGACGTTGCGCTGCACGGCCGCGAAGCGCGGCGGCGGCGACCGGCGGCGATCCGCGACCTGCAGTTCATCGTGCCCGAGGCGTTCGTTGCGGATGACGTCGACCCGGTCGTCGGACGCGCATTCGACGCGTGGCTGTCCCGACTGTCCGCGCACGGCGCACGGATCCGGCGCAAGCGGCTCGATTGCGTGGCCGAGGCCGGCGCGGTCGCCCGCGCGGGCGGCATCATCGCGGCAGAGGCGTTCATGCTTCATCGTGCGCGGCTGGCCGCGGCGGCGGACCGCTACGATCCGCTGGTCGGCCCGCGCATCGCTGCAGGCGAGCAGGTGCGGGCGCACGACTACGCCGCGGCGCTGCGGCGCCTGGCTGCACTGGCCGCCGCGTACCACGCCGAACTCGGCGACGCGGATGCGGTGCTGACGCCGACGGTGCCGATGCTGCCGCCGCGCGTGGCCGATCTGGCCGACGAAGCCGCATACCTCGCACAGAACGCGCGTGCGTTCCGGCTGACCGAATTCGCGAACCGGCTCGACCTGCCGAGCATCAGCGTGCCCGGCGACCTGCGCAACCGGCAGCCCGTCGGCTTGCTGATCACCGGGCATCGCGGCGAGGACGCGCGGCTGCTCGATGTCGCGGCAGCGGTGGAGAGCGCGCTGACCGCCGATTCCGCATGACGCATTTTCCGGCGGCAAGGATCACCTTGCCATGTTTCATCTCAACTATTCAGAGGTGCTTATGATCGTCGTGAGATCGGCCGATATCGCCAATACCGAGCGCCATGCGCGCGGCCCGGGCTGGGACAGCAAGCGCATGATCGTCAAGCAGGACGGCGTCGGCTATTCCGTTCATGAGACGCGCGTGCACGAAGGCGCCGAACTGCATCTGCACTACAAGAACCACTTCGAGACCAACTACTGCGTGGCCGGAGAGGGGGAGGTCGTCGACACGGCGACCGGCAACGTGCACCGGATCACGCCCGGAACGATCTACGCGCTGAACCTGAACGATCCGCATGTCCTGCGCGCTACGCGTGGCGACCTGCATCTCGTGTGCGTGTTCAATCCGCCGCTGACGGGACTCGAGACGCATCGGGAAGACGGCAGTTACGCGCTGCCGATGGAGCAGGCCTGACTGCGCGAGCGGTCGGGCCGTTGCGTGCCTTTTCGTGCTGCCGTTGCTTGCCACGTCTTGAGGCAAGCAACGGCGGCGCGGCGTGCAGGGTCAGGCCGCCTCGCGATGGCTGCGCTTGATTGCCGCGACGAGCATCCGCTCGGAATCGTCGAGATAGCGCGCGAGCGCGGTGACGGCTTCGCTGCGGCGGTTCTGCGTGAGCAGGTCGTAGATCTGGTATTCGCGCTGGATCCAGTCGGGCGTTTGCACGCGTTTCTCGTCGGGATCCGCGGCGAAGACGAGCCGCAGCTGTGCGGAGATGGTCCGGAAGAACTCGTCGAGCAGCGCCGACTTCTGCAGCGCGACGATGTGCTGGTGAAAGCGCAGGCTGTGCGTGCCGACGGCCTGCCAGTTTTCCTTGTCGAGTTCGCGCTCGGCCGCGCGAATGGCGGCCTGCATCTTTTCGAGCAGCGCCGGCTGCGCGAGTTCGGCCGTGTTCAGCGCATGCAGTTCGAGCGTGCGGCGCGCGACGTAAAGATCGCGCACGTCCTGGCGATTCAGCGTGCGCACGACGACACCCTTGTGGCGCACGAACGTGACGAGCCCTTCGCGGCCGAGCTGATGCAGGACTTCGCGAAGCGAGTTGCGCGACGTGTCGTATTCGGCCGCGAGGTCCATCTCGATCAGCGCGGTGCCGGGCGGCAGCTTGCCGCTGATGATGTGTTCCCGCAGTTGATGGCTGATCCGGTCGGCGACCGACTGTCCTCTCGCTTTTTCGCTTGCCATTCCGTTCGTTCGCTCCTCTCCTGGTCGTGCGCCGCCGGCGTGGCCGGCCGGCGGCGTTTCGCCATTCTACGGGCTCCGGACCGCGTTACGCCGTCTTGTCGTGCTGCCAGTCGGCCTGCGGCGGCTGCATTCCGTGCTGGCCACGGTAGGGCGCGACGCTCGGCTGCGACCAGCCTTCGAGCAGGCTCGGGTCGAGCCGGTATACCTCGACGCCGAGCGGCCGGCACACGTCGATCGGGTCGCGTGCGTCGGGGCCCCACATCGGCACCGAAAGGTCGCCGCCCGGACACGTGGACATCGCGCACAGCACGTCGATTTCCGCGAAGAACTCGAGGTAATCGCCCGGCTGCGCGGGACAGGCCTTCATGAAGTACTTGTCGTCGTCGTTCAGGCCGGTGCACTGGAACACGTTGAGCACGTCGTGCACGTCGAATTCGGTCAGCCCGTACGGCGCGACCGCCCGCACGAGGTTCGAATGACAGTGGAAATGAAAATCCTCGCCGGTCAACAGCTTGTTCACGTACGGGTCGCAGCGCGTGCCGAGCAGGTCGTGCACGCGGCCGCCGTCGCCGTCGACGCCATAGCCGGCGAGCGTGTCGTCGGTGATCGTGACCATCGGCCGCAGGTACGGCAGCGTCGACCAGAGCCGGTCGAACGTCGTCACGTGCGCGGCTTGCAGCTGACGTGTGCGCGACGCCCACATGCGCTCGCGCGGATTGTGCAGGTTCCAGATGTTGAAGTCGGCGACTTGCGGGCCTTCGAGCGTGACGATCCGGAACACGTGACCCGCCGGCACCGTCCACGCGAAGCCGCTGCGGATCGGCACGACGTGCGACGCGATCCGTTCGCGCGCGTCCTGGCGCTGGGCGATCGCGGAATAAAAGGCTTTGTCGACGTTCAGGACGGAACCCTTGGTGACCTGGTAGGCGGCGGGATAGTTCGACATGACGCGGTGCTCTCGGGGAAATTTGCAGATTCGGAGATCCGGCTGGAATCCTTTGTGGTGGCCGGTCAGGCGTCAATTTTAATGCTGTATTGTTCAACAATTTATTGGCGCTGCGAGGAGTATAGGGGGAATGCCGGGAGGTGTGTCAATCGGTGGAAAGTACGGAGGGGCGCGGCGAGCCGCGGATGCGCGCAGGCAGGCGAGTGGCGCCGCAAACAAAAAATGAAATATGGATCAAGACCGTGGCCGTGCCGGCCGCCGGACCGGCTCGCCATGATCGGCAAGCGGGGCGTGTAACGCGTTTCGAAACCTGACGCAATCCGCATTCAACCGCGCCCACGCCAGGGGATTCCTGTCGCGTTGCGCAACAACAGGCACAATATGCGCTTCGCCGCGCACCGTTGTTCGACTTCGAGCAGCACGGCGCGTGTTGCCGCCGTCCGAATCCTTCCCGGTTGTCATGAACGCCTCGCTCACTCCCGCGCGCGAATCGAACTCGCCGCGCTTCCTGCTGTTCCTGATTTGCCTGTTCGCCTCCGCCGGCCAGCTCGCGATCGACATCTACGTGCCTGCGCTGCCCGACATGGCGCGTTCGTTCGCGACCACGCCGCAGGCGATTCAGTCGAGCGTCTCCGGCTACATGGCCGCTTATGCGCTCGGCCAGCTGATCTTCGGTCCGGTTGCCGATGCATACGGGCGCAAGCGCGTGCTCGCGTTCGGGCTGGTCATCTACACGATCGGCTGCCTGCTGTCGCTCGGCGCGCCGAACCTGGAGACGTTCGTGCTGGCGCGCTGCCTGCAGGGCTTCGGGATCGCGACCACGAACCTGCTCGCGAAGGCGATCATCACCGACTCGTTCTCGGGCCAGGCGCTGATGCATGCGTTCACCTATATGTCGATCGCGTGGGGGCTCGCGCCGATCATCGCGCCGGTGATCGGCGCGCACTTGCAGGAATGGTTCGGCTGGCGCGCGTGCCTCGTGTTCCTGCTGGTGTATTCGCTGGTGATGTGGGCGCTGCTGTGGCGCTATCGCGAGACCTTGCCGAAGCCGGTCCATCTCGAGCCGCGCACGCTGATGGCGAACGCTGGCAAGGTGCTCGCGAGCCCGGTGTTCCAGAGCTGCTTCCTCGCGCAGGGGCTGTGCTACAGCATCCTGCTGGTGTTCAACATCGTCGGGCCGTTCATGGTGCAGACCACGCTGCACAAGCCGCCGACCTTCTTCGGCTATCTCGCGCTCGGGATCGGGCTGATGTATTTCCTCGGCGGGCTGTCGAACCGGATTCACGGGCGCGGGCTGCCGAGCGCCGAGCAGCGGTTGCGCATCGGCGCACGCGTGATGGCGGGCGCGGCGGTCGCGATGCTGGTGCTGGCGCTGACCGTCGGGCTGCGCGTATGGACGCTCGCGACGCCGGTGCTCGTGATGGGCTTCTGCGCGGGCGCGATGTATCCGACGCTGATGGCGAAGGGCAATTCGCTGTTTCCCCATATCGCGGGGCTGACGAGCGCGATCCTCGGGTGCGCGCTGCTGCTCGTGTCGTCCGCGATGATGGGGCTGGCCGGTTTCGTATCGATTCACGTGCTGACGCCGCTCGCGGTGTTCTTCGTCGCGCTGTCGTTCATCGTCGTGTGGATGGTGACGAAGCTGCTGCGCTACCTCACGCAGCAGCAGGCGGCGAGGGTGGCTTGCGGGAGCGGGGAAGCCGCGTAAGCCGCGTCGACGGGGGCGGCGGCACGCCCGCCGCTCACAGCGGGTGTGCCGCGCCCGCCTGCGCCAGCAGCGAAACCGCAACCGGATCCGGCATCCCGTTCGAATCGATCGCGCCGGCCTTGGCCAGCGCGGCGAGGTCGCTGTCGACGCCCGGTTGGCCGACCACGAACGGCGTCGTCAGGAAGGCCGGTGCCGACAGCGTGACCGCATAGCGCTGCTGCAGATTCGTCACGACCGCCGATTGCGCGGCCTGCACCGTGTTCGGGCTGCCCATCACCTGCTGGAAGTGCGCATTCCCCTGGAAATTGCCGATCAGCCCGGCCGTGTTCGTGCCGAGCTGCGCGGCGAGATAGACAAGCATCAGCTCGGTCTCGGGCGTCGTGTTGAAGGTGCCGCCCGCGTAGGCGAGCGAATGCAGGCTCGTGCCGCTCGACGCGACGGTGATCACGCACGGCAGCACGGCGTTGACCGCCACGCGGTAGTTGCCGCCGCCGTCGGTCAGCGTCGTCGCCGAGCCTTGCGCGCAGCTGACCGTCACCGATGCGCTCGCGAGCGCGGAGCCCGTGGCGGCCGTGCCGGACAGCGCGACGGTTTGCGTGTTGGCGTTGTTGAAGCAGACGTCGACGCCGAAGCAGGCGTCGCCGTTGCAGCCGGCAAGCGTCGCGACGGCCGCGGCGCACAGCGTGCCCAGCGCGGGGCGGAGGAAGCGCGGATGGCGAAGGTTCATGGTCGCGGGCGGATCGGAAGAGTGAGCGCGGCAGGGCAACCGGCGCGCGCCGACGCTTCGGCGCGCTGTTCGTATTCTAGGTCTCCGATCGCGGGGTTGCTGGCCCGTTTGTTCGCCGCGGCCTGCGGCGTGCGGCATGACCGGCGCCCGTTACGGCTTGCGCGCGGCCGGTTTCGCGAACGCGCCGCGCACCTCGAAGCCGATCGCATCCGCCACGTTGCCGCGCGCGTCGACGAGTTCCAGCCGGTGCCGCCCCGGCCACGGCATCCACGCGATGCGGTCGGCGTGGCCGATTACCTTGTCGTCGAGCCGCCACGCGAACCGTGCGGCATGCCCGGAAGATCGCTCGAACCAGATCCGCTGATTCTTCGGCGGAATGTCCGGATCGATCGCGAAGATCGTGCCGTCGGTCGGCGCACCGATCGTCAGCGGCGCGCGCGCGCCGTCCTTGCCCGGCGTGACGGGCGCCGCGAGCCGGATCGTGTCGAGCGCGGTGCCCGCGACGAACCACTCGTTGCGCGACGGCTCGACGTCGCGCTCGAACGTGATGCGGCGTACTTCGACGCCGGCCGGCGGACGCGGCGCACGGCTCGGCAGGTCGCGGTGCAGGTAGCCGACGACGGCCGACCACACCGGCGACGCGCCCGTGACGCCCGATACATCCCACATCGGCGAGCCGTCCGCATTGCCGACCCACACGCCGACCGTATAGCGCGACGTGAAGCCGACCGTCCAGTTGTCGCGCATGTCCTTGCTCGTGCCGGTCTTCACCGCCGAGAAGAAGCGCGTCGCGAGCGGATTGTCGAAGCCGAACGTGCGCACGCGCGCGTTGTTGTCGGCGAGGATGTCGGTGACGACGAAGCTGGCCGCTTCGCTGAACACGCGCGTGCCGTTGTCCGCACGCCCCGGTGCCGATGCGCCGGCAGCGGGCGACGGCGCGGGCAGGTCGACGACCTTGCGCGCGACGCCGCCGTTCGCGAGCGCGCGATACGCATTGGTCAGCGACAGCAGCGTGACGTCCGCGCTGCCGAGCGCGAGGCTGAAGCCGTAGTAGTCGCCTTCCTGCGCGAGCGGCAGGCCGAGCGCGGTCAGCGTGCGCGCGAAGCGATGCGGCGTGACGAGCACGAGCGTGCGCACGGCCGGCACGTTCAGCGAGCCGCCGAGCGCGCTGCGCACGCTCACCCAGCCCTTGAAATCCTTGTCGTAGTTCTGCGGAATGTAGAGGCCGCCGCCGGCCGCGAGGTTGATCGGCGCGTCGTCGAGCAGCGACGCGGCCGTCAGCCGCTTCTCGTCGATCGCCTGCGCATAGAGGAACGGCTTGAGCGTCGAGCCGGCCTGGCGCGGCGCGAGCACGGCGTCGACGTCGCGTGCGCTCGACAACGCGCCCGACGAACCGACCCACGCGCGAATCTCGCCGGTCGCGTTGTCGATCACGACGACCGCACCGTCCTGCACGTTGCGCCGGTGCGCGGGCGCGTTGAGCTCGGTCAGCGCGCGCGTGAGCGTGTCGCGCGCGAAGCGCTGCAGCGGCGCATCGAGCGTCGTGCGCACCTGCGCGCCGGCCGCGGGCCTGACCTCGGCCGCGATGCGGCGCGCGAAGTGCGGGGCGAGGGTGGCGCCGTCCGCCGTCAGGTCGTTACGCACGGCATTGGCCGGGCGCGCGATCACGAGTTGCACGTAGCCGTCGAGCGACGCGCAGGCCTGCTCCGCGTGCATGTCGCGCAGGATCCGGCACGCACGCTCGGCGACCTTCGCGCTTGCCGCGTTGGGCGCGCGCACCAGCGCTGCCGCGATCGCGGCTTCACGTGCGTCGAGGCCGGACGGCGCCTTGCCGAACAGCACCTGCGACAGCGCGGCGAGCCCGACCGTCTCGCCGCGGAACGGCACGAGATTCAGGTAGGCCTCGAGGATCTGGTCCTTGCGCCAGCCGCGTTCGAGCAGCAGCGCGTTCATCGCCTGCGTGGCCTTCTGCGGCAGCGAGCGCTGGCCCGAGCGGCGCGGCTCGTCATTGAGGAGCCCGGCGAGCTGCATCGTCACGGTCGACGCGCCGCGCGTGCGCTGGTTCCACAGGTTGCCCCATGCCGCACCGGCGATCCCGCGCCAGTCGACGCCGCTGTGTTCGTAGAAGCGCTTGTCCTCGGACACGACGATCGCCTCGCGGAACGCGGGCGACACGTCGGCGAGCGACACCCAGTCGCCGCGCCGTTCGGCGAGGTCGACGCGCGTGCGCTGCAGCGGCGTGCCGTCACGCGCGAGCAGCACCCAGTCGGAACTGCGCCAGTTGCGGCGCACGTCGTCGTAGCCGGGCAGCGCGTGCGCGACGAGCGGCGCGGCCAGCACGACGGCGACGAAAACGCGGCCGGCGAAGCGCGCCGGCCGCGGCGATCCATGATCGATCATCGCGTATCCGTTATTTGCCCGCGTCGGCCGGCTTCACGGTCATCGGCGGGTTCGGCCACAGGCCGTACACGGACGGTGCGTACAACGCCTCGACGCGCGTCGGCGGCAGCCCGAAGGTGCCGACGTTGTTCAGCCGCACCGTGTACTCGACCGAGAGCTTGCCCTTCGGCAGATAGTCGTAATACGCGCGGTAGCCGTCGAAATCGCGTTCGATGAACGCCGGCCATGCGCCGTCCGGGGATTTCTCGCCCTGCGTCGCGGCTTCCGAATCGCGGCCGAGGCCCGAGCCGAGGATCGTCGCACCGGACGGGATCGGATCGTTGACGACGACCCACGTCATGTCGCTCTGCGCGTCGATGTCGAGATGCACGCGCACGACGTCGCCGCGCGTCAGCACGCCCTTGACGGCGGGCGACACGGGCGTGACGGTCTTCGTGATCCGGTAGCCGGCCGCGAACGGCGCGCGCAGCGGCACGGCCGCGAGGCTTTCGACGGTCGCCCACGGGCGGCCCGTGCCGTCCTGCGTGACGGACAGCGTGGCCGGTGCCTGGGCCGCACGCGGCCACGGCATCAGCACGCTGCGCGCGGCGGCGGCCCGGGTCGCGGGAGTGGCCGAGGCGGGGCTGTCGGCGGGCGCGGTCGAGGGTGCCTGCGACCACGAAATCGCGCGCTCGTTGCCGCCGAGCGCGACCTTCGTCGTGCCGGCCACCGGCGTGCTCTCGTAGGTGCGCGAGAAGCGCTCGATCGCGAGCTGGCCGAGTGCGTTCGACGTCGTCGTCTGCCATGCGCCCTGGCGTTGCAGCGCCAGCAGGCCGGTCGCGACGCGCGGCATCTCGTCCTTCCACGCCGGGTCGCCCGCGAATTCCAGCGCGAGACGCGCGGCGTTGGTCTCGTTGCTCGTCATCAGCCACCACAGGTCGTCGTCGCGCGCGGTCGAGAACACGAGCTGCGTGCCCTGGTACGTGAGGCGCGCCCGCAGGATCTGCTCGACCTGTGCGCGTTTCGCGTCGCGCTGCGGGATGTCCTTCACGCGCGTGAGGATCGCGTGATAGTCGATTACCGCCGACGTCGGCCACTGGTTCGGCGCGATTTCGATCGAACCGAGCATGCGGCCCTGGGCGGCACCGTAACGCGACAGCGCCTCGATCGCGGCGAGCTTGCGCAGGTCGCGATCCTGGCGCGGAGCCCACGCGTTGCGCTCGATGCGGCCGTCGACGAAACGCGCGAGCCCGGCTTCGAGCTGCGTGCGCAGGTCTTCCGGCAGCGCGAAGCGCGGGTCGAGGCGGCCGGCCTCGTCGGCGATCACGAGCAGATACGACGACAGCGTCGGGCTGCCGTAGTGCGCATCGTCGGAGGACGGCGGGAAGTAGTTCGCGAGTCCGTCGCTGTCGAGGTAGACGGGCATGCGCGCCACCAGCGCCTGCCATTGCGCGGCGTCGTGCAGGCCGATCGCGCGCGACGTCTGCTGTTCGAGGCAGCGGTACGGATAGCGCTCGAACCAGCGCCGCACGCCGGGCAGGCCGTCGGCGAGCTTCGACTGCAGCGACACGGCGATGCCGCCGCGCGGCGCGCCCTGCGCGTTGTTGACGGCGCCGGCCGGGGCGGACACGGGCAGCGTCAGCGTGCCGTCGACCTGGGTGAGCGTGGCCTGCTGCACGGTGACCGGCAGCGCGGGCACGACCTTCTGCGCGACGGCCAGCGCGTCGGACGCGCGCTTGCCGCCTTGCTCGGCCGCCTCGATGCGCCAGTTCAGCGCGCCGGCCGCGTCGAGCGCCTGCTCGGGCACGGTGATCGTCCACGCGACCTCGGCCGCCGCGTTGGCCGCGAGCGACACGGTTTGCGGCGCGACCTCGAGGCCCGTCACGCGCGGCGTCACGACGACCTGCATCGCGCGGTCGGTCGTGTTGCGCAGCGTGACCTGCGCGCGGAACGCATCGCCTTCGCGCACGAGCGGCGGCAGGCCGGAGATCAGCTGCAGGTCCTGCGTGCTGCGGATCGACGTGCTGCCGGTGCCGAAGCGGTCCGCGCCGACCGCCGCGATCGCGACGATCCGGAAGCGCGTGAGCGCATCGTTCAGCGGCACTTCGACGGTCGCGCTGCCGTTCGCGTCGAGCGTCACGCGCGGATTCCACAACAGCAGCGTGTCGAACAGCTCGCGCGTCGGCGCGCTGCCGCCGCCGCCGCCGGCCGGCACCGCCTTGCGGCCGAAGTGGCGGCGGCCGACGATTTCCATCTGCGCGGTGGCCGTCTCGACGCCGTACGCGCGTCGCTGCAGCATCGCGTCGAGCAGGTCCCAGCTGTTGTTGGGCATCAGCTCGAGCAGCGCCTCGTCGACGGCCGCGACCGCGATCTGCGTGCCGGCCGGCGCGGGCTGCCCGTTCGGCAGCGTGACCTTCACGTGCGCCTGCGCCTTGCCGCGCACCGTGTAGCGCGTCGCGTCGGTCGTCACGGTCACGCCGAGACGATGCACGCCGGTGCCGACCTTGATCTCGCCGAGGCCATAGCGGAACGCGGGCTTCGACAGGTCGACGAACGCGGTCGGCGCTTCATGGTAGCGGCCTTCGCGCCAGAACGCGCGGGCCCATTCGACCGGCGCCTTCCAGCCCCACGTGAAGAACGAGTACCACGGCACTTCGCGAATCCGGCCGCGCAACGCGAGCACCGACACGTAGACGTTCGGCCCCCACGATTCGCCGACCTTCAGGTCGACGGTCGGGTTCTTGCCGTTCAGCTCGACGACGTGCGTTTCCATCACGCCGCCGCGTTCGACCGCGACGAGCGCGCTCGCGTAGCGGAACGGCATGCGCACCTGGAAGCGGGCCGTTTCGCCCGGCTCGTAGGACGTCTTCTCCGGGATCACGTCGATCCGGTCGGTGTTGTCGCCGCCGAACCAGAGTTGGTCCTCGCGCGTGACCCACACCGACGTCGACGCATTCGACGTGCGGCCGTCGCCATCCTTCGCGACCGCGATCAACTGGACGTTGCCGGCCTGTTCGAGGGGCGCGTCGCAGGCCATGCGGCCCTTGTCGTCGGTCTTGCCCGAGCACAGCACGCCGAGGTCGCGCGTGTCGCTCTTGTTGTCGTACGCATAGAAGCCGCCGACCATGCGCTTGCGCGAGGACGTCGTGATGTGCGCGACGCCCTTGATCTCGATCGACACCGAGGCACGCGGCTTGCCCTGCAGGTCGACCGCGAGCGCCTGCACCGGCACGCGCTGGCCGACCGACACCCAGCGGCCGGCCTTGATGCCGGCCACCACCGAGGCCGGCCACAGGATCGTGTCGCCGCGGATCGTCTGCACTTCGCCGTTCGGGTCCGCGAACGTCGCCTCGAGCGCGATGCGCTTCGGCGCGTCGACGTCGGGCAGGCCCTTGAGCGTGACGGAACCCGCGCCGTTGCGGTCGAGCGTGAGCGGCAGCTTGTCCGCGATCAGCTTCGTCGCGTCGGGATCGTTGTTCGCGGCCGATGTGCTGTCGCCGTCCTGCGCATCGTCGTCGGCGTTGCCGTCGCTGCGCTCCGGACGATAGGGCGTGAAGCTGAACTCCTCGAAGCGGTCCGCGAACGGCGGCGACGCCCACTTCATCAGCGCCGACACCTGCACGGGCAGGTTCGATGCGCCGCCGCCCGACACGTAGTCGATCTGCACCGCGAGCGGCGCTTCCTTGACCGCGACGAGCGGGCTCTTCTGCGCGTCGCGCGCGCCGATCGTCCCCTTGAGCACCGGCAGGCGGAACGCCTCGACGCGGAAGCTGCCGCCGTAGTAGCTGGCGGTCGGCGCATCGTCCGGGCCGCCATCGAGTGACACGCTGTATTCACCGAGCTTCGCCGCGGGCGGCAGCGTGAACTGCGTGTCCGCGCTGTGGTCGGCCGACCACGTGAGCGGCAGCTTGTAGGTCTGGTCCGAGCCAAGATGGCGGATCGTCACGCGTGTCGGGTAGTGCGCCGGAAACGCGAGGCTCTGCAGCGTCTCGGTGCGCAGGAAGTGCTTCATCGACACGGTTTCGCCGGCCCGCAGCAGCGTGCGGTCGAACACGGTATGCGCGCGCACGGTCGGCGCGCTGTCGGTGTCGGTCGGCACGTTGAAGCGCCACGATTCGATCCCGCGGTTCCAGTTCGAGCTGACGAACGCCATGTCGCGGCCCGTCTTCGGATCGTCGACGCGTGCCGACACGAAGTAGTCGTCGAAGCGTTCCGACTGGCTGCATGCGTGTTTCGGCTCGAACGGGCCGTCGATCTTCAGCAGGCCTTGCGCATCGGTCTTGCCCGACGCGATTTCGTCGCCATTGCAGTCCGACACGCGGATCTGCGCGTTCGGCACGGGCTTGCCCTTGTCGAGCGTCGTGACCCACACCAGGTTGTTCTCGCGGCCCTGTTTCAGGTGCACGCCGAGATTCGTGACGAGCACGGTGGTGCGCACGTACATGCTCGACGGCTTCGCGAGCAGCGAGCGGCCGAGCGCGGGCGACGCGAGTTCGAGCACGTAGAAGCCGGGCTTGTCGATCGGCACGCCGACGACCTCGAACGGACGCAGCGCCTTCGGGTCGGCCTTCGGCAGCGCCAGCGCCTGCGCACCCGGTTCGCCGGCGAGCAGCGACAGCGAGCGCACGTCGATGCGGCGGTTCTGCGGCGCGGGCATCTTCTCGCCGGCCTCGAGCGGCACGTAGACGGCGTGCTGGCCCTTGCGCCGCAGCAGGCCCGGGACGCGTTCGTCGATCGTGCCGGCCGTCATCGACCAGTTGTCGAAGCGCTCGACGGTGCGCATCCATTGACGGATCGCGGTGTCGTCGTCGACCTTCAGGTTCGAGAATTGCGCGCCGCTCGTGTTGAGGCCCGCGATGCGCAGGTCGGCTTCGACGTTGCGCAGCGTGACGGGCACGAGTGCCGGCGTATCGGGTTCGGCGAAGCGCTCGACGATCCCGAACGTGCCCGACGAGAATTTCGCGAGCGGCGGCATCGGCGCGGTGCGCGTCGCGAGCGGGAACAGGTCGGCGTTCGAGAGCGAGCGGTCGGTCACGTCGCGCAGGCCGGACGGCAGTTCGATCGTCAGGTTCGCCTGCGCGGGCAGCGGCGGGTTGAACGTGACGGTCGTCACTTCGTCGCTGTGATCGTCGGCCGCGAAGGTCGGCGAAAGCGAACCGTCAGGACCGCGCAGCCGGATCGCCTCGGCGTTCTTGCGCGAGATCGGTGCATTGAACGACAGCGTCAGCGGACGCAGTGGCGTGCAGGGCGCCTTCGCGTTCTCGCGCTCGCACGAGAAGCTCGCGGCGAACGGCGCACGCACGGTGAAGTCGAAGCGGCGCTCGGTGTCGTTCGCGATGCCGCTCGGGCTCGCGACGCCCTTGCCGTAGACGAGCTGCATCTTCGCGCTCGCGGGCAGCGCCTGCGCGCACGACAGCGTCAGCACGCGCGCGGCGTCCTTCTTCAGCCCGAAGTGATCGAGCAGCGCGTTGCGCGCATCGTCGTCGGCGGCCGTGACGGGGATGCGGTTGCCGATGCCGGCCGCTTCGCACCAGATGTTCGCGAGCGCGGAGCGTGGCTCGGCCGGACCATTCAGCTTCAGCACGAAGACCTGGCGCTCCTCGATCTCGCGCGAGCCGGGGCGCACCGTCACCGGGAACGGGCCGCCGGTTTGAAACGTGAAGCGGCGCGGGCCGCTGACCGCATTGCCGGCGACCGAACGCAGCGCGTCGTTGAGCGCGACCGAGCAGCGCACGCCCGGCGGCAGGTCGTTCTCGAAATCGTAGACCCACGTCTTGTCGTCGAGCCAGTGACCCTGGCCGCGTGCGGCGTTGGAATCGTTGCAGGTCATGCGCGCGGGACTCGGCGCGGATGCCGAACCGAACGCGACCATCGGTTCGTCGAACTTGACGACGCTCTGCCGGACTTCGGTGACCGTGCCTTGCGGCGACACGCTCACGGTGCGTGCCGCGCCCGCGTGCAGCGACAGTGCGGCGGCGCCGCCGAGCGCCGCGACGGCGCCGATGCGCCAGATCAGCCGTGTGGTGTGATGGGTTGAATGTGTGTTGTTGTGCTTGTCGTGCTGCTTCATCGCTCGATGCCCTCGGAGGGAAGCTTTCTGTTTGATTGCACGCGATTCTAACCGACGGGCATGCGAGCGGATGACGGGAAGCGGCGTGTCGCCGGGTTGCGACACGCCGGCATCCCGATACGGAATTGTCGCGTCGACGACACAAAGATGCCGCGAAATGTCGATTGTCTCGGATTGCGGAACATTAAATGGACTATAAAAGCATTGTCCAATCCGAATTGAGCGCGTACATTTCAGGGCCGCGCGAAAGTTTGAGAAATATCAAGCGTGGTTTTCCCGAATCCGGTGTTCGAGAGAAGGAAACATGCACAACGACAACACCCCCCACTCGCGTCGCGATCGCGACGCAGCCGCATCCGGCATCACGCGGCGTCAATGGCTGCAGGGCGCACTGGCGCTGACGGCGGCGGGCCTCACCGGCTCGCTGGCGTTGCGGGCCCTGGCCGATAATCCCGGCACCGCGCCGCTCGATACGTTCATGACGCTCTCCGAAGCACTGACAGGCAAGAAAGGGCTGAGCCGCGTGCTCGGCGAACGCTTCCTGCAGGCCTTGCAGAAGGGCTCGTTCAAGACCGCCGACGGTCTGTCGCAACTCGCCGGCGCACTCGCGTCCGGTTCGTTGACTCCCGATCAGCAAACGTCCGCGCTGTCGATTCTCGAAGCCTGGTATCTCGGCATCGTCGACAACGTCGTAATTACCTACGAAGAAGCATTAATGTTCAGCGTCGTGTCCGATACGCTCGTGATTCCTTCGTATTGCCCGAATAAACCCGGCTTCTGGGCCGAAAAACCGATCGAGAGGCAAGGCTGATGGCCGATACCGATACGCAAAAGGCCGACGTCGTGGTCGTCGGGTCCGGTGTCGCGGGCGCGATCGTCGCGCACCAGCTCGCGATGGCCGGCAAGTCGGTGATCCTGCTCGAGGCAGGCCCGCGCATGCCGCGCTGGGAAATCGTCGAACGCTTCCGCAACCAGCCCGACAAGACGGACTTCATGGCGCCGTACCCGTCGAGCCCGTGGGCGCCGCATCCGGAATACGGCCCGCCGAACGACTACCTGGTCCTGAAGGGCGAGCACAAGTTCAACTCGCAGTACATCCGCGCGGTGGGCGGCACGACGTGGCACTGGGCCGCGTCGGCGTGGCGCTTCATCCCGAACGACTTCAAGATGAAGACCGTGTACGGTGTCGGCCGCGACTGGCCGATCCAGTACGACGATCTCGAGCATTGGTACCAGCGCGCCGAGGAAGAGCTCGGCGTGTGGGGCCCCGGCCCCGAGGAAGACCTGTATTCGCCGCGCAAGCAGCCGTACCCGATGCCGCCGCTGCCGTTGTCGTTCAACGAGCAGACGATCAAGAGCGCGCTCAACGGCCATGACCCGAAGTTCCACGTCGTGACCGAGCCGGTCGCGCGCAACAGCCGTCCGTACGACGGCCGGCCGACTTGTTGCGGGAACAACAACTGCATGCCGATCTGCCCGATCGGCGCGATGTACAACGGCATCGTGCACGTCGAGAAGGCCGAGCAGGCCGGCGCGAAGCTGATCGACAGCGCGGTCGTGTACAAGCTCGAGACGGGTCCGGACAAGCGCATCGTCGCCGCGATCTACAAGGACAAGACGGGCGCCGACCATCGCGTCGAGGGCAAGTACTTCGTGGTGGCCGCGAACGGCATCGAGACGCCGAAGATCCTGCTGATGTCGGCGAACCGCGACTTCCCGAACGGCGTCGCGAACAGTTCCGACATGGTCGGGCGCAACCTGATGGACCACCCGGGCACGGGCGTGTCGTTCTACGCGAGCGAGAAGCTGTGGCCGGGCCGCGGCCCGCAGGAAATGACGTCGCTGATCGGTTTCCGCGACGGCCCGTTCCGCGCGACCGAAGCCGCGAAGAAGATCCATCTGTCGAACATGTCGCGCATCAACCAGGAAACGCAGAAGATCTTCAAGGCCGGCAAGCTGATGAAGGCCGACGAGCTCGACGCGCAGATCCGCGACCGCTCCGCGCGCTACGTGCAGTTCGACTGCTTCCACGAAATCCTGCCGCAGCCCGAGAACCGCATCGTGCCGAGCAAGACGGCCACCGACGCGGTCGGCATTCCGCGCCCGGAAATCACGTATGCGATCGACGACTACGTGAAGCGCGGCGCCGTGCATACGCGCGAGGTCTATGCGACCGCGGCGAAGGTGCTGGGCGGCACGGACGTCGTGTTCAACGACGAGTTCGCGCCGAACAATCACATCACGGGCGCGACGATCATGGGCGCGGATGCGCGCGACTCGGTCGTCGACAAGGACTGCCGCACGTTCGACCATCCGAACCTGTTCATCTCGAGCAGCTCGACGATGCCGACCGTCGGTACGGTGAACGTGACGCTGACGATCGCGGCGCTGGCGCTGCGGATGTCGGACACGCTGAAGAAGGAAGTCTGACCGTGCGGAAATCTACTCTCACCTTCCTCCTCGCCGGCTGCCTCGCGCTGCCGGGCCTCGTGCGCGCGGCCGATGCGGCCGACCCCGCGCAGGTCAAGCGCGGCGAATATCTCGCGGTCGCGGGCGACTGCATGGCCTGCCACACCGCGAAGGGCGGCAAGCCGTTCGCCGGCGGCCTCGGGATGCCGGTGCCGAAGCTCGGCAAGATCTACACGAGCAACATCACGCCCGACCCGGATACCGGCATCGGCAACTGGACGTTCGACGACTTCGAGCGCGCGGTGCGCCACGGCGTGTCGAAGAACGGCGACGACCTGTATCCGGCGATGCCGTACGTGTCGTACGCGAAGATCAGCGACGACGACGTGCAGGCGTTGTACGCGTACTTCATGCACGGCGTCGAACCGGTCAAGCAGGCGCCGCCGAAGAACGAGATCCCCGCGCTGCTGAGCATGCGCTGGCCGCTGAAGATCTGGAACTGGCTGTTCCTGAAGGACGGCGCATACCAGCCGAAGCCGGCGCAGAGCGCCGAGTGGAACCGCGGTGCGTACCTGGTGCAGGGCCTCGCGCACTGCAGCACGTGCCACACGCCGCGCGGCGTCGCGATGCAGGAGAAGTCGCTCGACGAAACCGGCGGCAGCTTCCTGTCGGGCTCGGTGCTGGCGGGCTGGGACGGCTACAACATCACGTCCGACCCGAACGCGGGGATCGGCGGCTGGACGCAGCAGCAGCTCGTCCAGTACCTGCGTACCGGCAGCGTGCCGGGTGTCGCGCAGGCAGCCGGTCCGATGGCCGAGGCGGTCGAGCACAGCTTCTCGAAGATGACCGACGCCGACATCGGCGCGATCGCGACGTACATCCGTACGGTGCCGGCCGTCGCCAACGGCGACGCGAAGCAGTCGCGCTCGTCGTGGGGCAAGCCGGCGGAAGACGGCCTGAAGCTGCGCGGCGTCGCACTGGCGTCGTCGGGCATCGATCCGGCGCGGCTGTATCTCGGCAACTGCGCGACGTGCCACCAGATGCAGGGCAAGGGCACGCCGGACGGTTATTACCCGTCGCTGTTCCACAACTCGACGGTGGGCGCGTCGAATCCGGCGAACCTGGTGCAGGTGATCCTGAACGGCGTGCAGCGCAAGGCCGGCAGCGAGGACGTCGGGATGCCCGCGTTCCGCAACGAGCTGTCGGATGCGCAGATCGCCGCGCTGACGAACTACCTGACCGGCCAGTTCGGCAACCCGGCCGCGAAGGTGACCGAGCAGGACGTCGCGAAGGCGCGTTGAGGCCGGGTACGATGCAGTAATGGCAGGGCAACTCTGACAAGAAGAGGAGGCACAGCACATCGGGCGGGCCCCGATGCCGGTTGTTGCAGAGCGGGGTGGGTGGCTTTGGCGGCCGCCCGCCCTGGTTCGTTGGCAATCCGGTGCGCGCGGTTCGCGTACCGCTTTCGTTGATCACACCATGACACCGAATCAACCGTTTCTCGCGTCCCAGCGCGATGTGCTGCTGCTGTTGTCCCGGATCCTGCTCGTGATCCTGTTCGTGATGTTCGGCTGGAAGAAGATCGTCGACTTCTCCGGCACGATCGCGTTCATGGGAAGCGAGGGCGCGCCGGCGCCGATCATTTCGGCGGCGATCGCCGTCGTGATGGAGCTGTTCGCCGGCATCGCGATCCTCGTCGGTTTCCAGACGCGGCCGCTCGCGCTGCTGCTTGCGCTGTATACGATCGGCACCGGCTTCATCGGCCACCACTACTGGACGATGTCGGGCGGCGAGCAGATCGACAACATGATTCATTTCTACAAGAACATCGCGATCTCGGGCGGCCTGCTCGCACTTTGCGCGGCGGGCCCCGGGCGTTTTTCGATCGATCGCGGGTAAATGGCAACGCCGGCGCGCGCATCGGGCGTGTGCCGGACGGTCGAGACTTCGAGGGGGGCATCATTTTGCGACTCAAACATTTCGCATGGCTGATCGTGGCCGCCGCACCGGCGGCCGCGTTCGCGCAGACGAGCGTGACGCTGTACGGC
>NZ_QTPU01000054.1:0-25167 GCF_003857805.1 Burkholderia sp. Bp9099 | reverse complement strand
CCGCGGCGCCCCGCCCCCGCCCGCCCCCCCCCGCCGCCGCGGGCGCGGCGCGGTGGGCGGTGGGCGGTGGGCGGTGGGCGGTGGGCGACTGGCGACTGGCGACTGGCCGCAATCGTGCGGTGCATCGAGGGGGAATCGACGGTAGCGAGCCGAACGCTACGCGGCGCCGTGGCGACTTCGCGGTGTCGTGCCGGCAGCATCGTTCCGCGTAGCCGGTCAAACCCGCCGGCGAAGCGGAAGGAGGCTGGCCGGCATCACCGGCCAGCGCGGCGCAGCCCGCGAGAATGGGCTTGCGCCGCCAGCGTTACGACTGGACGAAGGCCAGCAGGTCGGCGTTCAGCACATCGGCGTTGACCGTCAGCATCCCGTGCGAATACCCCGGATACGTCTTCAGCGTGCCGTTCTTCAGCAGCTTGACCGACTTCAGCGCCGAATCGGCAATCGGCACGATCTGGTCGTCTTCGCCGTGCAACACGAGCGTCGGCACCGAGATCGACCGCAGGTCTTCGGTCTGGTCCGTTTCCGAGAACGCCTTGATGCCTTCGTAGTGCGCCTTCGCGCTGCCGATCATGCCCTGGCGCCACCAGTTCTGGATCACGCCCGGATGCACCGTCGCGCCCGGCCGGTTGAAGCCGTAGAACGGGCCCGACGGCACGTCGAGGAAGAACTGCGCGCGATTGTCGGCAAGCGCCTTGCGGAAGCCGTCGAAGACCTCGAGCGGCAGGCCTTCCGGGTTCGCATCGGTCTTCAGCATCAGCGGCGGCACCGCGCTGACCAGCACCGCCTTCGCGACGCGGCCTGCCGGCTCGCCGTGGCGGGCCACGTAGCGCGCGACTTCGCCGCCGCCGGTCGAGTGGCCGATATGGACCGCGTTGCGCAGGTCGAGCGCTTCGGCCACCGCGAACGCGTCCGCCGCGTAGTGATCCATGTCGTGGCCGTCGGAAACCTGCGCCGACCGGCCGTGGCCGCGACGATCGTGCGCGACCACGCGATAGCCCTTCTGAACGAAGAACAGCAGCTGGGCATCCCAGTCGTCGGAAGACAGCGGCCAGCCGTGGTGGAACATGATCGGCTGCGCATCCTTCGGGCCCCAGTCCTTGTAGAAGATGTCGACGCTGTCCTTCGTGGTGATGTAAGGCATGGCTTCAGGCTCCTTTGGGGTAGGTGAACGTCACGTGCCGGCCGGCCACCCGGGCGGATGTCGGTGTCGAACTGCGACGCGGCGGCACACCGCGCCGGTCGATGCGGCACCTGAGTGTTGTAGCGGAAAACCGCGACCGTGTCATGAAGCCAATTGCATACCGCCGTGTATCGGTTCTCCGCGGGCAACGACGATGTGTGGCGCGAACGACCATGCCGCGTTCGTCACCGGTCCGGACGGGCACAACCTCGAAGCGGTGTGCTCGCATCCCGAGACTTGACCATTCAACGCAACTAACCGTGCGATTTCGCACGCCCCGACCCTCGTGCCTCAACCGTCCGTCGACACGGTCACCGCCTCCCACGCGCGCATGTCGTCTTCCAGCGCCGACCATTTGGCGCGCACGAGCCGAAGCGCATCGCTGCCGAGCAACAGATGGGCCGGCGGATGGTCCGCCTCGATGACCGCGAGCATGGCACGCGCGGCCTTCGCGGGATCGCCCAACTGACGGCCGCTGTTCTCCTCGCGCGCGTGACGGATCGGCTCGAAGAGCGCGTCGTAATCGGCGATCGAGCGCGGCGTGCGCGTCATCGAACGGCCGGCCCAGTCGGTGCGGAACGAGCCCGGCGCCACGGCGGTCACCGCGATGCCGAACGGCTCGAGCTCCTTGCCGAGCGTCTCGGAAATCCCTTCCAGCGCGAACTTGCTGCCGCAGTAATAGGCAATGCCGGGCATCGTGATGTGGCCGCCCATCGACGTGATGTTCAGGATGCGGCCGCGCCGGCGTGCGCGCATCAACGGCACGACGGCCTTCATCATCGCGACGGCGCCGAATACGTTCACGTCGAACTGTCGGCGCATCTCCGACAGCGGCGACTCCTCCATGATGCCTTCGTGCCCGTAACCGGCGTTGTTCACCAGCACGTCGACGGGCCCGACGCTCGACTCGATCGCCGCGACGACGCCGTCGATGCGCTCGAAGTCGGTCACGTCGAGCACGCGCCCGATGGCCGCATGCGGGGACAGCGCTTCGAACGCCCGCTTCGCCGCTTCGCTTCTCACGGTGCCGACCACCGTATGACCCGCGGCCAGCGCCGCTTGTGCGAGCGCGCGGCCGAAGCCGCTGCTGACGCCGGTGATGAGCATGATAGTGCCGGATGCCATGTGAGCTTCTCCCGAATGTCGATCGAAGCATGCATACTAGTCTGACGATCCACGTAACCTAAGCCCGGTTCCGCTGATTTTCTTGCACAAAACTATGAGCACCGCGCCCTCTTCGTCCCGATCGCCGCGGCTGCCCGCGCGCAGCCGCCAACACCTGATCGCGTTGCTGCATGCATTGGCGCCGGACGAAGGCTACAACCTGACCGCACTGCCGAGCGTGCGCATCCTGCGCTCGAACCGCGCGCTGTCGCGCACGCCGGTGCTGTACGACCCGGGCATCGTGATCGTCTGCCAGGGCAGCAAGCGCGGCTATTTCGGCGGCGAGCGCTACCTGTACGACGAGGCCCACTACCTGGCCGTCTCGGTGCCCGTCCCGTTCAGCATGGAAACCGACGCAACGGCGGCGCACCCGCTGCTCGCGCTGTATCTGCACCTCGATTTCCCGATGGCCGCCGAACTGGCCGCGCAGATCGACCGCGAAGGGATCGCCGAACCCGTGCAGGCGCCGAGAAGCATGATGTCGACGCCGATGGACGACGCGATGCAGGCGACCGTGCTGCGTTTCGTCGAAGCGCTGCACCGGCCGCTCGAAGCGGCGATACTCGGCCGCGGGTTGCTGCGCGAACTGTATTTCCGCGTGCTCACCGGCGCGCAGGGCAGCGCCATGCGCAACGCGCTGGCGATGCGCGGACAGTTCGGCCGGATCGGCCGTTCGCTGCGCCTGATTCATGCCGACTACGCGCAATCGCTCGACGTCGCGCAACTGGCCGCGGAAGCCGGCATGAGCGTGCCGAGCTTCCATAGCCACTTCAAGGCGATCACGCAGGTGTCGCCGATGCAGTACCTGAAGTCGACGCGGTTGCATCAGGCGCGCTTGCTGATGGTGCGCCAGGACCTGACCGCAGAGGCGGCCGGCCATGCGGTCGGTTATGCGAGCCCGTCGCAGTTCAGCCGGGAATTCAAGCGGCTGTTCGGGCTCACGCCCGCGCAGGAGACGAAGCGCATGCGTGCGCAGTTCGCGATTCCGGCGGCGTTCGAGGATGCGGTGTTCGTGTCGTCACACTGAGCGACGCGCCGCGAGCGGCACGCGTGACTCGGCGGGCCCGAGGCCCCGTGCGTGAAACTAGTCGGGACGTGCACACTCTCCGCCCGCGGCATCGCGCACCAGACCCGCCAGCGATTTCAGGATGAACGCGGTCACGCCCCAGATGTCCTGCGTCTGATCCGCCCAGTACCAGGCGCCGGCGCGTTCGCCGTCGCCGTATTGCCGCGGCAGATCGGGATTCAGCAGCGTCGAAAACGGAAACTCGAAGATCGCCTCGACTTCAGCGGGTGCGGCTTCCCATGCGGCTGTTTCCGACACGAAGCCGATCACGGGAAAAATGGCGTGATTGCGCTTTCTCGTTTTATGAATCGGCAGGCTTCCGATCATCCGCACCGCATCGGGCGCGAGGCCGATTTCCTCGAACGCCTCGCGCAGCGCGGTCGCGCCGATGCTGGTGTCCGATTCCGCCGGACGTCCGCCGGGAAAACTCACGTGCGACGAGTATTCGCTGAGCCCCGACGATCGCTTGGTCAGCAGGATCGTCGGATCGCGCCGCGCGACGATCGCGACCAGGACAGCGGAGAATTTCCACGGTCGGTCGTTGTCCGCGAGGTAGAGCTGCGCCGTGGGCCACGGCGTGTCGGCCGGGATCAGCAGGTGTTCCACGCCGCGTGCGAGCGCGTCCAGCATGGTTTGCGGCGAAGCGGTGCCCGCCGATGCGTTCGCGAGTCCACCCCCGGTTTTCAGGTGGCTTCCGTCGGATGCCATGTCTTCCTCCTGCATGCAGGATGCTGCAAGCGTTGAGCGACACTGAACACGACCTGTGTTGCATGGGCACGGCGTCGTTGTGATTGAACCGGACGATTCCGGATTCGCAGGCGGCCGTCTGCTCCGGCGAAAAAATTGGCGCGATCGTTGCGAAAATTCGCGTGGCCGGGCCGAAGCGGAGAACCCTGATGATGCACGAAAATTGAAATGCCGAGCGACGGCGCATCGATCGATGCGCTCGGTCCGGCAGAATGCAGGATCGTGCCGAAGCATCCCGACATCCGGGCGATGCTCGCGCGCCCCGACCAGCACGCCCCTCTCACACGAGATCGAGATGACCCGGCCCATCACGCGCTGCCCGCCGCGTTTCAGGTCGAACAGGGTGAAGCCGTCGGCCGGCCTTGCCTGCTGCGGTTGTCGGTCAGCTCGAACGGTGAAATCAGCGTCGGCGGTCGCGTGGTCGAGCTCGGGCGCGGCGTCATCAACGTCTAGACGCAACGACCTGCGACGCCGGACGCGCGCGCGACACACCGCCATCCATGCGTCGTGCGTGCTGCGGGCCGGCGCGGGAGCGATCGACGGCCGGGGCATCGACGCACGCCAGGCGTCGCCGCGCTTGCCATGCCGCCCGCGTCGCCCGCCCGAGCCGATCGCCGACATCAACGACCCGGCCGCCGATATCGCGCACACGTCGCGCGCCGCCTGCAACGCGTGCTTCGGCACGGCAGCCGTGTAGCCGCTCGTCGAGCGCGCGTAAGGGACGAGCCGCAGCGCTTCCATCGCACGCTCGCGCATCTGGCCGAACCGCTCGCGCGGTTCGCGATCCTCGCGGCTGCACCCGATCGGCTTCGCGAATACGACCGGGCGCGGCAACCGTCATTGCGCCGGGTCTTTCAGCTCGATCAGCAGATCCTTCGCCGCGACTCGCTCGCCCGGCTTCACATGCACGGCCGCGATCTCGCAGTCGCGCTCCGCCGCGATGTGCGTTTCCATCTTCATCGCCTCGAGCGCGATCAGCGTCGTGCCGGCCGACACACGCTGCCCCGGCTGCACGGCGACCGTGACCACCGAGCCCGGCATCGGCGCGGCGACATGCAGCGGATTGGCCGGATCGGCACGCTGCAGGCCATGACGCTCCTTGCCCGCCTGCACGACGCTCTTCTGCTCGACCAGCGCGGAACGCGACTGGCCGTTCAGTTCGAACAGCACCTTCACGATGCCATCCTGCGCGTCGGCGTGCTGACCCTGCAGCGACACGAGCAGCGTCTTGCCCGGCTCGATGTCGATCGCCACTTCTTCCTGCGGCTGCAGCCCGTACAGGAACGCCGGCGTCGGCACGACCGACGTGTCGCTGTAGGCGCGAACGTGCGCGTAATAGTCGACCGTCTGCTTCGGATACGTCAGGTAGGACGCGAGCTGCCGGTCGTCCAGCGGGCGTTCGCACGCGGTCTCGGCCTGCTTGCGTGCCGCGTCGAGGTCGACCGGCGGAAGCTGATCGCCGGGACGATACGGCGCCGGCGGTTCGCTCTTGAGCACCTTGCGCGACAGGTCCGCCGGGAAGCCGTCGGGCGGGAAACCCAGCTCGCCCTTGAACAGCGACACGACCGACTCGGGGAACGCGATGTCCTTGTCCGGATTGCGCACGTCGTCCACGCCGAGGTCGTTCGCGACCATCATCAGCGCCATGTCGCCGACCACCTTCGACGTCGGCGTGACCTTCACGATGTCGCCGAACAGGCGATTGACGTCCGCATACGCACGCGACACCTCGGTCCAGCGATGATCGATGCCGAGCGAGCGCGCCTGCTCGCGCAGGTTCGTGTACTGGCCGCCGGGCATCTCGTGACGGTAGACGTCGGCCGTGCCCGCGCGAATCTCCGATTCGAACGGCGCGTAATAACGGCGCACGCCTTCCCAGTACATCGACGCTTCGTGCAGGCGGTCCTGATCCAGCCCGGGATCGCGTTCGCTGCCGGCCAGCGCCGCCGCGATACTCGACAGGTTCGGCTGCGACGTGAGCCCGCTCATCGCGTCGAGCGCGCCGTCCACCGCGTCGCAGCCCGCACCGACCGCCGCGAGCACCGACGCCGCGGCGATCCCGCTCGTGTCGTGCGTATGGAAATGCACCGGCAGCCCGGTTTCTTCCTTGAGCGCCTTCACGAGTGTCGCGACCGCCTGCGGGCGGCAGATGCCGGCCATGTCCTTGATGCCGAGCACGTGCACGCCGGCCCGCTGCAGCTCGCGCGCGATGCCGACGTAGTACTTGAGGTCGTATTTCGAGCGCGACGTGTCGAACAGGTCGCCGGTGTAGCAGATCGCGCCTTCGCAGAGCATCCCGCTCTCGCCGACCGCATCGATCGCCACGCGCATGTTGCGCACCCAGTTCAGCGAATCGAACACGCGGAACACGTCGACGCCCGCGCTCGCGGCCTGCTGCACGAAGAAGCGCACGACGTTGTCCGCGTAGTTCGTGTAGCCGACCGCGTTCGAGCCGCGCAGCAGCATTTGGAACAGGATGTTCGGCACGCGTTCGCGCAGCAGCGCGAGCCGCTCCCACGGGTCTTCCTTCAGGAAGCGCAGCGCGACGTCGAAGGTCGCGCCGCCCCAGCATTCGAGCGAGAACAGCTGCGACAGCTCGCGTGCGTAGAACGGCGCGATCGGCAGCATGTCGGCCGTGCGCATGCGCGTCGCGAACAGCGACTGGTGCGCATCGCGCATCGTCGTGTCGGTCAGCAGCACCTGCTTCTGGTCGAGCATCCAGCGCGCGAACTTCTCGGGGCCGAGCTCGCGCAGTCGATCGCGCGTGCCGGCCGGAATCGCCACCGCCGTATCGACCTTCGGCAGCACGGGTTTCGGCAGCGGCAATGCCGGCAGCGTGCGGCCGCTCATCTCGGCGTTGCCGTTCACGTTCAGCTCGCCGAGATAGCGCAGCAGCTTCGTCGCGCGATCGCCGCGCTTCGCGAATGCGAGCAGCTCCGGCGTCCTGTCGATGAAGCGCGTCGTCACGTCGCCCGCGATGAAGGCCGGGTGATTGATCACGTTCTCGAGGAACTGCAGGTTCGACGTGACGCCGCGGATCCGGAACTCGCGCAGCGCGCGATCCATCCGGTGGATCGATTCGGCGGCCGTCGGCGCCCAGGTCGTCACCTTGACCAGCAGCGAGTCGTAGTACGGCGTGATCACCGCGCCACCGTAGGCGGTGCCGGCGTCGAGGCGCACGCCGAAGCCCGCCGCGCTGCGATAGGCCGTGAGCCGCCCGTAGTCGGGCAGGAAGTCGTTCTCCGGGTCCTCGGTCGTGATCCGGCATTGCAACGCGTTGCCATTCAGCGGAATCGCCTGCTGCTCCGGCACGCCGGCCGCGCGCGCGACGAGCGTGCCGTCGCCGTCCGTCGCGTCCTCGGCGAGGCCGATCCGGCCGCCTTCGGTGATGCGGATCTGCGCCTTCACGATGTCGATGCCGGTGATCATCTCGGTCACCGTATGCTCGACCTGGATGCGCGGGTTCACCTCGATGAAGTAGAACTGGCCGGTGTCGGCGTCCATCAGGAATTCGACGGTGCCTGCATGCGTATAACCAACCGCGCGCATCAGGCGCAGCGCCGATTCGCACAGCGCCTGCCGGCCCGCGTCGTCGAGATACGGCGCCGGCGCCCGCTCGACCACCTTCTGGTTGCGCCGCTGCACCGTGCAGTCGCGCTCGTACAAATGCACGACCGTGCCGTGCAGGTCGCCGAGCACCTGCACCTCGACGTGCCGCGCATTGCGCACGAGCTTCTCGACGTATACCTCGTCGTTGCCGAACGCGGCCAGCGCCTCCCGGCGCGCGACGGGCAGCAGTGTTTCGAGATCCTGATCGCTTTCCAGCACGCGCATCCCGCGTCCGCCGCCGCCCCAGCTCGCCTTCAGCATCAGCGGATAGCCGACTTGCGCGGCCAGCGCGCGGCATGCGTCGAGATCGTCCGGCAGCGGCGCGGTCGCGGGCATCACGGGCACTCCGGCGGCGATCGCCGCGTTGCGCGCGGCCACCTTGTTGCCGAGCGTGCGCATCACTTCCGGCGACGGGCCGATCCAGCGAATGCCGGCGTCGATCACGGCCTGCGCGAAATCGGGGTTCTCCGACAGGAAGCCGTAGCCGGGATGGATCGCGTCGACCTTAGCCTGCCGCGCGACGCGCAGGATGTCGTCGATGTCGAGATACGCGGCGAGCGGCTTCTTGCCTTCGCCGATCAGGTAGCTCTCGTCCGCCTTGAAGCGATGCAGCGCGAGGCGGTCTTCCTTCGAATACACCGCCACCGTACGCATATTCAGTTCGGCGGCGGCACGCATCACGCGGATCGAGATTTCCGAGCGGTTCGCGATCAGGATGGACTGGATGGGGGTAGGCGTCACGGCGGCCATGGATAGTGAATGGTTGAATTGAGTTCGCCGCCGCGCCGTGCTCCGCCCGCCTGCTTCATTGGGCGGCGTTCGGATCGTCGCGTCGGTCATTCGCGGTTGCATCGTCGCGGCTTTCGCCAGTCGACATGTTCGCCAGATCGCCGGATGGTCGCTATCGACATCGCGACGACGAATAGCATCCAGCCGACCAAACGGAAATAAGGGACCGCTCGCCGGCCGGTCCGGTCGTCGGTCGAAGCACGGCGAGCCCGTGGCACGAACCGCGCTCGCGACAGGATCAATCGCGGTGATCGAACAGCGGTGCGTGATCCATCCAGTCGTAGCCGGCCGTTCCCTTTGCCCACGCCCAGTTCGTATCGCGGCGGCGTTCACCGGACGATTCGCGCGTCGGCGCGGATCGATCTGCTTCCAACGCGCGTTCGCGCGCAACGCGACGCGCATCGTTCCCGGAAACCGTGTTTCGTTTGCCGTAGTCAGTCATTGCATTCACCTTACGATTGAAAAGCGGGTCGCCTCGAACTGTGCGGTTCGTTTCGTCAGGAGAGAACGGTCGGACGAGAGCACATCGAGCATGTCGTCTCGTAAAGGCAAGAAGCAGGCCACATCGAATATCACACGGACGGCGTTGATGGATGGGGCTCGGGCGCGTAGGCCGGCTTCGTACCGGCTCAGATATGGAATCGAAGTTTCAATTCTGAAATCCCGCGAGGCGGGACCGGTCAGCCGAGCGGACCGATGGGCCAGGAGAAGTCAACGTCAATCGGGCCGGCATCGCACACCGCTGAGAAAGGATCCGAAATCGCCCTCCCGACGCGTCTCGCCTCCATCAGATCCCGTGCGCGCTCAACCGCGCGCCGTACCAGCGCGAGAACCGGTCGACGTAAGCCTCGGTGAACGGCGAGAACACGCCCGGCGCATACGCAGGATCCTGGGTGCCCGCGTGCGTGATCTCGACGAGGTGCTTGTCTTGCGTATTCGTCGCGACCCATACCTCGGTCAGATCCGACAGCGTGTAATCGACGCCCTCGACCGCGTCGGCATGGACGAGCCATTTCGTGCGCACGAGCGTCTTGTCCGGTGCGAGCGGGATGATGTACGAAATCACCGCGTGGTCGCTCATCACGTGGGTCCACGAATTGTGCGTCCACAGATGCGTATCGCCGAGATCGCGCCGTTGCAGGTCGCCGAACAGCTTCGTGCTCGCCACCTTCGTGCTGATCGTCTGCGATTCGCCCGCGCCGGCGATCACGAGCTGCTGCGTCCTGAACTGCGTGACGGCATCCTCATCGAGCCATTCGACGGCCGAGCCGAGGAAGCCTTCGCGCGCCCAGTTCGCCTGGCAGCTGGCGTTGCGCGCCTGGTATTCCTCGAACGCCCGAAGCTGTTCGTCCGTGAGGTTTTCCGGGCAGAAGCCAAAATCCTCGGGCAGGAACGACGCGGTCAGCTCGGGATGGGTGCCCGCGCAGTGATAGCACTCGCGGTTGTTCTCGATCACCAGCTTCCAGTTGCCGTGCTCGACGATCTCCTGCTCGAACGCGATCTTTGTATGCCGCAGGTCGTACGGCGCGAAGCGCGGCGCCATCGTGTCCTCGAGCTTCGCGATGTCCTCGGGTGCATCGTCGTCGAGGCACACGAAGATGTGCGTGCCGATGATGCGCGTCTTCACCGGAATCAGGCTGCGGCAGGTCGTGTCGAAATCCTTGCCCATGTGCGTCGCGTGGCGCAGCGTGCCATCGAGGTCGTACGTCCATTGATGATAAGGACACACGAGCATTCCAACGGTCGACTTCCCCGCCTCCTTCATGCGCGCGCCACGGTGACGGCACACGTTCCGGTAGGTTCGGACGTTCTCGTCGTCGTCGCGCACGATGAAGATCGACGACTTGCCGATGTCAACGGTCGACACGTCGCCGGGCTCCGGAACGTCGGCCGTCACGCCAACCAGGATCCAGTGCTTCAGGAAGAAGATCTCGACATCCGTTTCGAAGACGTCCTGACGGCCGAACAGTTCGCCGGGCATCCCGTGGCCCGGTTGGCGACTGCGGATCAGGTCGCCGTGCGTCTTGACTTGCACTTCGGACATCGTCTTTCTCCAATCCCAAGGTTCGTGAAATCGCGCGGCTTCGAATGTTCCGCGTCGATTTCAGTATTGGATCGATGAAAAAGAGCGTCAACGCGCTTTATTTTCGTTCTGGTATTACCTGGGATCATGCGAAGCGGACAGAGCGAAAATCGCCGCGAAAGTCTGCCGGCGCGCCTGCGTCAGTCCTGCCTGACGTCCGCGCGCAGCCATTCGACGAGGCCGTCGATCGCCGGCGTGATCGTCTTCCCGTGCGGCACCAGGATGTAATAGGCGTCCGTCATCTGCAAGGACGCCACCGGCAACCGCACCAGTTCCCCGGCGTCGAGCAGGTCGTGGACGAGCCGCCCCCAGCCGAGCGCGACACCATGACCATAGCGGACGGCATCGATCGCATCGGTATATAAGCTGCAGCGCAGCGCGTAATTCAACCGGTCGGGCCGAAAGCCGGCGGCATGGAACCACGCCTCCCACCCCATCCAGCCCTCGGACGTCGAATCGGACTCCACCAGCGCGACGGCGGCGAGTTCCGCCAGCGATTCCGGCGCGCCGTGCTGCCGCAGCCAGGCCGGCGAGCAGACGGGAAAGACTTCTTCGTCGAACAGGCGGATCGCGGTGCCGTCGGCCCAGCGACCGTTCCCGTAGCGCACCGCGATGTCGATTTCGTTGTGGCGCAGATCGGCGGTAAACATCAGCGTCGCGAGACGAAGCTGCAACTCGGGCTGTGCGGCCTTCAGTGCGGCAAGCCGCGGCAGCAGCCGGAAATGCGAGAACGCGGAGGTCGCCGCGAGGACGAGTTCCTGCCGGATCGGGCCGCTCGTCAGACGGTCGAACACGCCGGCGATCTTCTGCATCGACTCGGCCATCACCCGGTACAGCGCCGCACCCTCGTCGGTCAGTTCGATCGAGCGATGCAGCCGATGGAACAGGCGCGTGCCGAGCAGGTCCTCGAGGAACTTGATCTGCCGGCTCACCGCGGCCTGCGTGACGCCGAGTTCGTGCGCGGCCAGCGTGAAGCTGCCGAGGCGGGCGACCGCCTCGAACTCGACGAGCGCCGTCACGGACGGGATCAGACGGCGATAGCCTTTGGGGGTTGCGGACGCAGGTTTCATCTGACGAACGCGTGGTGCGGGGGCAGCGTGCTATTGACCGATCTCGACCCCGGCATCGAGCCAGCCGCGCATCATCACGCCGACCTCGTCGCCCAGCCACTTCCGGAACAGCCGGTATTCCTCGCGCGGCTGCGCATTCCGGTGCGTGATCAGATAGTGATGGCGATCGCGGAACACCAGCACGTCCTGTACCGGACGCACCAGGGTGCCTTGCTCGATCTGCCGGTGCACGAGGTGATGCCAGCCCAGCAGCGTCCCCTCGCTGGCCTCGGCCTGGGCGACGAGCAACCGGTAGTCGTTGCTTTCCAGATATTTGTTCTCGGTCAGCGTGTCGGTACCGTCGCCTTGCTGGAACCAGTTGCGCCACACGCGCCAATCGACGTGCTCGCACACCTGCGCGCGGCCGAGCATCGACAGGTTCAGGGTCGGGCACGACAGCAGGTCCAGCGGCTTCAGCGACCGGCCGCGAAAATGGCGTTCGTGAAAGGACGGGCTGCAAACCGGATACACGATGTCGTGAAACAGCGGCTCGGCTTCGAACTCGGGCTCGCGCGGCGGGTTCTTCGTGATGATCACATCGGGCTCGATGAGCCCGTCGAGTTCCATGAAGTGTTCGGTGACGATCACGTTCAGCCGGATATCCGGAAACCGCTCGCGAAACGCGGGCAGCCGCGACGACAGCCAGAGCGCCGAGAACGTATGCGACACGCAGATCATCAGCGCGTGCCTGTCGGTGCGGCGCACCGCCTCCGCCGCCTCGGCGATGTTCATGATCGACAGGTACGACGCGTTGTAGAGGACGCGCCCCGCATCCGTCAGCGCGATATGCCGGCCGGTGCGCTCGAACAGAGCGACGTCGAGCGAATCCTCGAGTTCCTTGATCTGCCGGCTGATCGCGGCCTGCGTCACGCACAGCACCTCGGCCGCCTGGGTGAAGCTCTCGTAGCGCGCCGCCGTCACGAAACACCGCAGCGCGCGAAGCGACGGCATCTGCGCGAGGAGTCGGTCTGCAAACAATTGCTTCTTCAACATGGCTTTCACTCTCAAAACGGAGGTCGGACGCAGCGTCAGCGCATTCGTCGACGGCAGTCCCCATCGGCTGCCTGCGAGCAGGCTCATCGCAAGCCTTTCGATTATCTGAATATTACGGCTTGCGAGTCGGCCGGGCGGCGTCGCGATGACGCCATTCTCGCTCGATTGTGCACTGCGTCGCCATTATCGGCGCGATGATGGAGACGGCAAGGCGCGCCGTGGTGCCGCCCATCCGCCCCCGCGCCAGGCCACTGCGCGGCGCGGGGGCGCAGCGCACCATACGTGATGCCGACGCGGCGTAGCGTCGTTCGTTCTGTCGCGCGCCGCGTGCGCCATTCTCGCCGGCCGAGCGGGCGCTGGCCATACTCGCGCGACATGGTGCAGGACAACATCGCAGCCGATCGGCGGCTCGACAAGCCGCCGAAACGGTTTCGCCGCAACCTGCAGCCTGGGCCGCGCGGCCCCGGGGTGCAGCGTGCGCGGCGCGCGCCCCACTTAGTCGAGCTTCAACCAGGTGGTCTTCAACTCGCAATATTGATCGTGTGCGTACACGGACTTGTCGCGGCCGCCGAACCCCGACTGCTTGAAGCCGCCGAACGGCGTCGACAGGTCGCCTTCGCCGAAGCAGTTCACCGTGACCGTCCCCGCACGAATCCGCGCGGCGACCTTGTGCGCGCTGTTCACGTTGTCGGTCCACAGCGACGCGGCCAGCCCGTAGCACGTATCGTTCGCGATCCGCACCGCGTCGTCGACGTCGTCGTATTCGATGAAGCACACGACCGGCCCGAACACCTCGTCGCGCGCGATGCGCATCTCCGGCGTCACCTGATCGAAGATCGTCGGCTCGACGAACCAGCCGCCCGTCTCCGCGAGGATCGCGCGCCCGCCGCATACCACGCGCGCGCCTTCCGCCTTCGCCTGTTCGATATGGCCGAGCACCTTCTCGTAATGCTTCTGTTCGATCAGCGCGCCGAGCTTCACGTCCGGATCGAGCGGATCGCCGGTCTTCCAGCCGGCGAGCACCGCCTGGACCTTCTCCAGCAGTTCCGCCTTGCGGCTCGACGGAACGAGGATCCGCGAGCCGGCGCTGCAGTTCTCGCCCATGTTCCAGAACGCGGCCGCAACTGCCTGCTCGGCCACCGCGTCGAGGTTCGCGACGTCCGGCAGGATGACCTGCGGATTCTTGCCGCCGCACTCGAGCACGACGCGCTTCAGGTTCGTATCGGCCGAGTAGTGCAGGAACCGCTTGCCGGTGGCGGTCGAACCGGTGAACGCGACGAGATCGACGTCCGGATGCCGGCCGATCGCCTCGCCGGCCTCGGCGCCGAACCCCGTGACGACGCTGAACACGCCCGGCGGCACGCCGGCTTCCATCGCGAGATCCGCGATGCGCAGCGTCGACAGCGACGTCTGCTCGGCCGGCTTCACGACCACGCTGTTGCCCACCGACAGCGCGGGGCCGATTTTCCATGCGAGCATCAGCGCCGGGAAATTCCACGGCAGCACCGCGCCGACGACGCCGATCGGCTCGCGCGTGACCATGCTGACGACGCCGGCGCCGGAAGGCGACAACGCGTCGTAGCGCTTGTCCGTCACTTCCGCATGCCAGCGGATGCACGCGGCCGACTCGGGAATGTCGAGCCCCAGGCATTCGCCGATCGGCTTGCCGGCTTCCAGCGCCTCGAGCAGCGCGAGCTCTTCGGCATGCTCGTCGATCAGTTGCGCGACGCGCAGCAGCACCGCCTTGCGGTGCGCGGGCGCGGCCTTCGACCAGACGCCCGATTCGAACGCGTCGCGCGCGGCCGCGACCGCGCGGTCGACGTCGCGTTCGCCGCATCGCGCGACCTCGGCGAGCGCGTTGCCGGAAGCGGGGTTGAGCGTCGCGAACGTCTCACCCGACGCTGCCGCGCTGCGCTGCCCCGCGATGAACGCACGACCGTCGAGCGACAACGCGTTCGCCTTCTGTTTCCAATCCTGATGGGTCGTCATGTCGTTTCCTCAAAAATCAAAGCTCGGCACCAGCCGAGAATTCCTTGGCCCAGATCGTCGCCGACACGGCCAGGTCGACGAGCGGCCGAACCGGCAGCGGACGCGGATGCGGCTGCTTCAGCAACTGCTGCACGAGGCTGTTCGATCCGCCGAGCGCGTATTCGGCGATCAGCTTGCCGGAGGCCGACCCGCGGCTCAGCCCGAGGCCGTTGCAGCCGATCGCCTCGTAGAGGCCGTCGTCGCGCCTGCCGAACAGCGCACCGTTGTTCGAGGACAGGCACAGCGGCCCGCCCCACGTATATTCGAGCTCGACGCCGCCGAGCATCGGGAAGCGGCGCTCGAACGAGCGCTGATGCAGATGCCGCGATTTCGCGAGATCGGCCTGCGACAGCTTCACGTCCGGCCGGAACGCGAAATGGTTGCGCACGCAAATGCGATCGGTGACCAGGCGCCGCACCGTCGTGCCCATCGGATCGGCCGGAATCAGCGCCCACGAGCGCGTGCCGCCGAGTCTCGCCACTTCGTCGGGGTTCATCGGGCGCGTGAGCGACGCGAACGTATAGACCGGCAGCAAACCGTTCGAATGCATGCCGAAGGTCGCCGCGTATGCGTTGGTGCACAGGATCACCTGCTTCGCGACGATCGTGCCGCCGGCGAAATGCAGTACGCGCGTGTCGCCGCGCGGTTCGATCCGCTTCACCGGGCTGAGCTCGAACACCGTCACGTTCGCCGGTTGCGTCGCCGCCAGCCCGCGCATCAGCGCCGCCGGCTGCACGGTGCTGCAGCCCGGCGTGAACAGCGCGCCCGTGTAGAACCCGGTGCCGGTCACGGCCTGGATCGCCGGCTGATCGAGCCATTCGAATGCTTCGCCGATGCGCGACAGCCCGTCGGCGAAATGCGCGAGCGCGGCCGCGCCCTTCCGGTTGACCGACGCGTGGAATTTGCCGTCGTCGCGCCAGTCGCAGTCGATGCCGAAACGCCGCACGATCTCGCGCACATAGTCGATGCCGTGCCGCTGAAACCGCACGTCCGCACGATCCTCGTCGATGCTGCGCGAATAGCTTTCGCTGCTGATGTCGTGCGGCAGGTCGACGAAGAATCCGGAATTGCGCCCGGACGTGGTGCGGCCGATCCGGTCGGCCTCCACGAGCGCGATGGACGCACCGGGTGCCAGCTCCGCCAGCCGGCGCGCGGCACAAAGCCCGGTGATGCCGCCGCCGACGACGACCCAGTCGAACCGGCTGTCCGACTTGACGGCATTGGCGTCCGGTGCGGGCGGAAGGCTCTCCCACCACCCGTTCATCCCGTCCGGCGCCGGAAACCGCGCGAATTCCAGAGTCGAGCCCATGACGGATTACCGGCCGTCGCGCAGAAGCGGCTTGACGAGCTCCGCGAACGCGTCGCGCTCGTCGCCCGACAACGCGCCGAGCGGCGCGCGCGCGACGCCGACCGGCAGCCCGGCCAGCTCGCAGCCGTAGCGCACGTACTGAATGAACTTGCCGCTGCGCTCGAGCAGTTCGAGTACCGGCAGCAGTCGGGCCATCAGCTTGCGACCGGTCGCGAAATCGCCGCGCTTCACGCATGCGTCGAACAGGTCGGTGTGCGCTTCCGGCAGGAAGTTCGATGCGCCGCCGACCCAGCTGCGCGCGCCCCACGCGAAGAACTCGAGCGCCTGATCGTCCATCCCGCAGCTCAGCACGAGCCGGCCGCTGAAATGCGTCGACAGGTGATGCAGATGCGCGATGTCGCCGGTGCTTTCCTTCATCGCGACGAAGTTCTTGCGCTCGAGCAGCGTCTCGAGAATGTCGTCGCCGATTTCGGTGCCCGTGCGGGCCGGGAAGTTATACAGCATGATCGGCATGTCGAGCGCGTCGTCGACCGCGAGCAGGTGCGCGAGCAGTTCCTGCTGGGTCGGCTGCGCATAGTACGGCGCCGCCACGAGCAACGCGTTCAGCCCCGCGCGCTTCGCTTCACGGCCGAGGCGCAGCACCTCCTTCGTCGTGGTCGCGTTGATGCCCGCGGTCAGGAACGTCTTGCCGCCGGCCGCGGCGGCGACCGTGTCGAACGTGCGCACGCGCTCGTCGAAGCTCAATGCGTAGTATTCGCCCGTCGTCCCGCCGATGCCCAGGCCGGATACCCGGCCCGCAAGATCGGCCGCATGCCGGCCCAGCAGTTCGTGGTTGATTTCGCCGTCCGCGTCGAACGGGGTGACCAGCGGAGTGTGTACGCCCTCGAAGCTCATTTTCGATTCCTCAATCAAGTGGTTGCACCAGGTTCCCGCCCGTCAGGCAGGAAACCGGCAATTCGACACAACGTCGTCGGTACGTCGCTGCATACGCGCAGCGACGCCGATCGATTCACTACGTGATCCGAACGATGTTCGAGGTTCAGACCGATTCCCGGATCAGGCGAACGCCTCCGCGTGCGCGTAGACGGGAAACTGGCTGCACAGGTCGCGCACGCGGGTCCGTACCGACCGCTCGACCGCTTCGTCGCCGTTCGGATCGCGCACGAGCGCAGCCATCACTGCCAGGATCATTTCGCCGATCTGCTCGAACTGCGCGGTTCCGAAGCCGCGCGTGGTGCCGGCCGGCGTACCGAGCCGGATGCCGGACGTGACGGTCGGGTTTTCCGTATCGAACGGAACCCCGTTCTTGTTGCAGGTGATGCCCGCGCGCTCCAGCGCCTTCTCGGCCTGCGCGCCGGTGATGCGCCGGGCGCGCAGGTCGACCAGCAGCAGGTGGTTGTCGGTACCGCCCGTGACGAGCGTCAGGCCGCCGGCCGTCAGCACGCGCGCGAGCGCCTGCGCGTTGCGCAACATCCGGTCGATATAGCGGGTGAATTCCGGCCGAAGCGCTTCCGCAAAGGCCACTGCCTTGCCGGCGACGACATGCATCAGCGGCCCGCCCTGCAACCCCGGAAACACCGCCGAATCGATCTGCTTCGCGACCTCGGCGTGGTTCGTCAGGATGAAGCCGCCGCGCGGGCCGCGCAGCGTCTTGTGCGTGGTGGACGTCACCACGTCGGCGAACGGCACCGGATTTTGATGCCGACCGGCCGCGACGATGCCCGCGATGTGCGCCATGTCGACCATCAGCTTCGCATCGACGCTGTCGGCGATCTCGCGAAACGCGGCGAAGTCGAGCGCGCGCGGATACGCGGAGTAACCGGCGATGATCAGCTTCGGGCGATGCCGCTCGGCGAGCCGGCGCACGTCGTCGTAATCGATGCGCAGCGTGTCGCGGTTCACGCCGTACTGCACCGCGTTGAACCACTTCCCCGACAGCGCGGGCCGCGCGCCGTGCGTAAGGTGGCCGCCCGCATCGAGCGACATGCCCATCACCGTGTCGCCCGGCTTGACGAGCGCGAGCATCACCGCGCCGTTGGCCTGCGCGCCCGAATGCGGCTGGACGTTGGCGTGGCTCGCGTCGAACAGCGCGCACGCGCGATCGATTGCGAGCGCCTCGATCCGGTCGACATGGTCGCAACCGCCGTAGTACCGCCGCGACGGATAGCCTTCCGCGTACTTGTTCGTCAGCACGGTGCCCTGTGCTTCCAGCACCGCCGCCGACGCGATGTTTTCAGATGCGATCAGTTCGATCTGGGTTTGCTGGCGACGCAGCTCCAGCGCGATCTCCGACGCGATCACCGGATCCCGGCTCTGAAGCGTTTCGGAAAAAAAGCGGGCGTTCTCGTTCACTTGCTGACTCCGCGACGCGATTCGTGACATGCTGCATGGACTGCGCGTACCGCACATCGCGAGGCCGGCGCCATCGTTGCGGCTCCGCCCATCGGCTTCGGGCGATACGCCCCGCCGGTTCGCGCGGACGACGCCGATCGCATCGTCTGCGCCACCGGGGCGCAGCTTTACTGCTGCAGCCAGGCCTTGAGCTTCTCTGGGTGTGCATCGACGAACTTCTTCGCGGCGCTCGCGTAGTCGTTCGTGCTGTTCCCCTCGAACTCGATCGCCTCGACATCGGCCAGCGTCAGCTTCAGGTGCTTGAAGAACACGTCGGCGCGCGGGAACTTGCCCGCGAACTTCTTCGACGCGAACGCATGAATCTGCTCTTCGCCGCCCAGCGTGCCCTTCGGATCCTTCAGGTAACGCATCTGCCACTTCTGGAACAGCCAGTGCGGGCTCCAGACCGTTGCGACGATCCACTGCTTCGACTGGTACGCACGCGACACGCTCGCCAGCATGCCGGCCTCGCTCGACGCCTGAAGGTTGTAGCCGTCCAGGTTGTACGCCTTGATGGTCTTCTCGGATGCCTGCATCAGGCCGCCGCCCGGCTCGATGCCCTGGATCGTGCCGTTCAGCTTGCTCTTGACTTCCGGCTTGCTCAGGTCGGCGATCGACGACAGCTCCGATTCCGGAATGTAGGTTGGCACCGCCCAGCCGTTCTTGCCGCCGGTGTAGATGATGCCGACGTCGTCCAGGTCGTTCTTGTACTTCGCGTAGTAGGTCCCGTGCGTGACCGGCAGCCAGCCCCCGACCATGATGTCGAGATCGCCACGCGCGACACCCTGGTACTGGATGCCGATGTCGGCCTGGACGAACTGCACCGGTTGCTTCAGTTGCGTCTCGAGCACGTACTTCGCGACGTTCGCCACCGCGAGCACGTCCGCCCAGTTGGTCACCGCGATCTTGACCGGCTCGGCCGCCGATGCCGCGCCCACACCTGCACTGCAGGCCACCACCGTCGATACCGCAAGTTTCGCCAGAAGCGACTTGAACGTATGGGTATTCATCTAGTACTCCTTTTTAATCACGCGAGTCTTTCAAGGGTGAGGAACGCCTTCGATCGGCGTTTCCGGTCTCCACGCACTGCTACACCGGTTCCGCCGCGGCACCGTGGCCGCGACGCTTCATCGTCCTTCAAATGCCTTCGACCGCCCTGTTCGTCAGGTGCGTGCCGCGCCACGCGGGCCGGCCTTGCCGGCGCGCACGATCGGCTTCTTCGCCTTCTTCTTCGCCTTCACGCCGAAGCTTTCCGTCAGGCGATCCAGTACGATCGCGAGCAGCACGACGCCCAGCCCGCCTTCGAAACCGATCCCGATGTCGAGACGCTGAATGCCGCTCAGCACGTATTCGCCGAGGCCGCCCGCGCCGATCATCGACGCAACCACCACCATCGACAGCGCCATCATGATCGTCTGGTTCACGCCGGCCATGATCGACGGCAGCGCGTTCGGCAACTGGATCTTCCACAGCAGCTGCCAGTCGGTGCTGCCGAACGAGCGGCCGGCTTCGATCAGTTCCTCGCGGACCTGCCGGATGCCGAGCGTCGTCAGCCGCACGACGGGCGGCATCGCGAACACGATCGTCGCGATCACCGCCGGCACGCGTCCGAGCCCGAACAGGATCACGGCCGGGATCAGGTACACGAACGCGGGCATCGTCTGCATGAAGTCGAGCAGCGAGCGCAGGATCATGCCGATCCGGTTGTTGCGCGCGCCCCAGATCCCCAGCGGGACGCCGATCACGAGGCTGAAGAAGGTCGCCGCGGTAACGAGCGCGAGCGTCGATACCGTCTGTGCCCACAAGCCCATGTAATGGATGACGAGCAGCGCGAGGCCGACGAAGATCGAGAACACGATGCCGCGGCGCCACAGCGCGAGCCCCACCATGATCACGACCATCGCGATGAACGGCACGGCGGCGAGACCGTCTTCGAGCAGCTTCACGACCGCGCCGAGCCCCGCCGAAAACGTGTCGAAACCGCCGCGGAAATGCAGAAACAGAAAGTTGACGAAGTCTTCCGCGAACTTCCCGATCACCGACGCGTTCATGCTGCCCTCCGTTGCATCATCTGCTTGAGTATCGTCCGGCAGGACACGACGCCCGCCAGTTGTCCCGCCGCGTCCGTCACCGGCACGTCGTGCTGCCGGGTCAGCGCGATCGACGCGAGCCGATGCAGATCCGTATCGATCGACACCGCATGGAAGTCGGGCAGGAATGCCTCGCGAATCGGCCGGACACCGGACCGGTGCAGTGTGGCGGCCGTCACGCAGCCGAGGTAATGGCCGGCCTCGTCGCACACGTAGCCGCATTCCGCGCCGCTGTCGATCAACCGGTTCAGGTAGCGGTCGGACGACGTGCCCGCGTCGCACTGAATCAGCCCGCGCTCGATCTTCGTCAGCAGGCTCGACGCCTTCAGGAAGCGCGACACGTCGACGTTGCGGAAGAAGTCCTGCACGTAGGCGTCCGCCGGTGTCTGGATCAGTTCGGCCGGCGTGCCGACCTGGATCAGGCAGCCGTCCTTCATGATGCCGATGCGGCCGCCGATCTTCACCGCCTCCTCGATATCGTGGGAGATGAACACGATCGTGCGCTGCTCTTCCTTCTGCAGGCGCAGCAGCTCGTTCTGCATTTCGAAGCGGATCAGCGGATCGAGCGCGGAGAATGCCTCGTCCATCAGCAGGACCGACGGGTTCACCGCGAGTGCGCGGGCAAGGCCCACGCGCTGCTGCATGCCGCCGGACAACTCGCTCGGCAGCAGCTTCTCGTACGACCCGAGCCCGACGCGCTCCAGCGCGGCACGCGCGACCTCGTAGCGCTGCGCCTTCTTGATTCCCGCGACCTCGAGCCCGTACGCGATGTTGTCGAGCACGGTCCGGTTCGGCAGCAGCGCGAACGACTGGAACACCATCGCCATCTTCCGGCGTCGAACGTCGCGCAATTCCGGCGTCGACATCGGCGCGATGTCGCGGCCTTCGAGCACCACCTGCCCGGACGTCGGCTCGATCAGCCGGTTGAGCAGACGTACCAGCGTCGATTTACCCGAGCCCGACAGCCCCATGATCACGAAGATCTCGCCGGCCCGCACGCTCAGGCTCACGTCGTCGACCGCCACCATGTTGCCGGTTTCGGCGAAGATCTCGTTGCGCCCGACGCCGCGCTTCATCAGCTCGATCGCACGCTCGGGCTTCGGACCGAAGATCTTCGACAGGTGCTTGACGGTCAGGATGTCGGTTCCGGTCGCGATGCTCGACCGGGCGATCGACGGCGCACCGTCGGTGGAGATTGCTCCGGGGGGAAGTACGTCGCCCGGTGCAAACGTCAGATTTGGGGCCATTCTGTCATCCCGACTAACTGGTAACGGAAACCGCGAACTCCGCACGTGTCGCCATCGATTGCCGGCTTGCTGCCAGGGCTCGATGCCGCGCTCGCGTGGTTGACGGCGCTGATTCAGTGACTGCAGCGTATCAATCCAATTTCGTCGCTCCAGATACATTTTCTGTGCGCTTTTCCATACCTTTGGTAATGCATCGAATGCGGGCAAAAAGGCATGACTGCCCCGAAACCGTGCGAATGACGTGAAAACCAGTGCCGGTGCGGCTGTGCGGGATTGGACGAGAATTGCGCCGAGGCGGCGTGCGTGGCGTGCGCAGGGGTGCGCTAGGGGAAAATCCCGACGAGGGGACTTAAGGGAAACTACCAGGAAGACGCGCATTCGACGGCGCACATGGCCGTCGGGCCGGCTCTCGGCAGGGCGGCCCGGCAGATGCTCGCGATGTTCAAGCGTCCCTTGCCGCGGGACCTCGCGGCGCTCGACGCGTAAGCGCACCGCGCAAAGCACGCGGCCGCCCGAAGGCGGCCGCGCGAAGAGGCACTGATGCGCCGCCTACTTGCTGTAGTCGTACACCCCCCGCCCCGTCTTGCGCCCCAGCCGCCCTGCCGACACCATCTCGCGCAGCAGCGGGCACGCACGATACTTCGTGTCGCCGAAGTCCTTCAGGAACACGTCCATCACCGCGAGACACACGTCGAGCCCGACGAGGTCGGCCAGCGCGAGCGGCCCGATCGGATGGTTCGCGCCGAGCTTCATCCCCGCGTCGATCTCCTCGGCCGACGCGATGCCTTCGGCCAGCACGAAGAACGCTTCGTTGATCATCGGCACGAGGATCCGGTTCACGACGAAGCCCGGCGCGTTGCGCACGCCGATCGGCGACTTGTCGAAACGCTCGGTCAGCGCGCGCACCGCCGACGCGGTCGCGTCGCTCGTCTGCAGCCCGCGGATGATCTCGACGAGCGGCATCAGCGGCACCGGGTTGAAGAAGTGCATGCCGACGAAGCGCGACGGATCGGCGAGCAGCGCCGCGAGCGACGTGATCGAGATCGACGACGTGTTGGTCGCGATGATCGCGTCAGGCCGCGCGACCGACTCGATCTGCTTCAGGATGCGGCTCTTCAGCTCGACGTTCTCGGTCGCGGCTTCGATCACGATGTCGACCGCGGCGAGCTTCGCGTAGTCGGTCGACGTCGTGATGCGCGCGAGCGCGGCGTCGCGTGCGCCGGCGTCGAGCTTGTCCTTCGACACGAGCCGCTCGAGGCTGCCCTTCAGGGCGGCGACGCCCTTGTCGAGCGCCGCGTCGCTGACGTCGATCATCACGACGTTGAGTCCTGCAACGGCCGCGGTTTGCGCAATGCCGTTGCCCATGGTTCCGGCGCCCACGACGCCGACGGTTTCGATTGCCATGACGATTCCTGTGTATTCGGGTGCTGAGCGGTCGATTATCAGATGTTCTCGAAGATCGCCGCAATCCCCTGGCCGCCGCCGATACACATCGTCACGAGCGCGTAACGCCCGCCGATGCGCTTCAGCTCGTACAGCGCCTTGACCGTGATCAATGCGCCGGTCGCGCCGATCGGGTGACCGAGCGAAATGCCCGAGCCGTTCGGGTTGACCTTGGCCGGATCGAGACCAAGCTCCTGCGTGACCGCGCACGCCTGCGCGGCGAACGCCTCGTTCGCCTCGATCACGTCGAGATCGGTGATCTTCAGGCCCGCGCGCTCGAGCGCCTTCTGCGTGGCCGGCACCGGGCCGATGCCCATGTACGCCGGATCGACGCCCGCATGCGCGTACGCGACGAGACGCGCGAGCGGCTTCACGCCCTGCGCGCGCGCGGCATCCGCGCTCATCATCAGCACCGCGGCGGCCGCATCGTTGATCCCCGACGCGTTGCCGGCCGTCACCGTGCCGTCCTCCTTCACGAACACCGGCTTCAGCTTCGTGAAGTCGTCCGGGCCGGCGTCGTGACGCACGTGCTCGTCGGTGTCGAACGCGACCTCGCCCTTCTTCGTGCGGATCGAGATCGGCAGGATCTGGTCCTTGAAGCGGCCTTCGGCGATCGCGCGCGCCGCGCGACGATGCGATTCGAGCGCGAGCGCATCCTGCGCATCACGCGAAATGCCGTACTTTTTGGCGACGTTCTCCGCGGTCACGCCCATGTGGATCGTCTGGAACGGGTCGTGCAGCGCGCCGAGCATCATGTCGACGAGCTTTGCGTCGCCCATGCGCTGGCCGAAGCGCGCGGCCGGCACCGTGTACGGCGCGCGGCTCATGTTCTCCGAGCCGCCGCCGATCGCGACGTCGGCGTCGCCGAGCATGATCGTCTGCGCGGCCGACACGATCGCCTGCAGGCCGGAGCCGCACAGGCGGTTCACGGTGAGCGCCGGCGTGTGCTGCGCGACGCCGCCGTTGATCGCCGCGACGCGCGCGAGATACATGTCCTTCGGCTCGGTGTTCACGACGTGGCCGAACACGACATGCCCGACCGCATCGCCCGGCACGTTCGCGCGCGACAGCACTTCGCTCACGACCTTCGCGCCGAGATCGGTCGGCGAGAAATCCTTCAGGCTCCCGCCGAAATCGCCGATCGCGGTACGGACACCGCTCACCACCACGACTTCTTTCGCTGCATTGCTCATCGTCTCACTCCGGTTCGTTCGCGCCCGCGGGCGCGGGGATGCGTTGCGTTACATGTTCGGATAATTCGGCCCGCCGCCGCCTTCCGGCGTGACCCACACGATGTTCTGCGTCGGGTCCTTGATGTCGCAGGTCTTGCAGTGCACGCAGTTCTGCGCGTTGATCTGCAAGCGATCTTCGTTGCTGTCGTTCTTGACGAACTCGTAGACGCCGGCCGGACAGAAGCGCGCTTCCGGCCCCGCGTAGGTGCGCAGGTTCACGTTCACCGGCACGTTCACGTCCTTCAGCGTCAGGTGCGCCGGCTGGTGTTCCTCGTGGTTCGTATTCGAGATGAACACCGACGACAACCGGTCGAACGTCAGCTTGCCGTCCGGCTTCGGGTACTCGATCGGCGTGCATTGCGACGCCGGCTTCAGCATCTCGTGGTCCGCATGCTTGTGGTGCAGCGTCCACGGCACGTTGCCGCCCATCACCTTCTGTTCCAGCCCGACCATCAGCGTGCCGAGGTACAGGCCCTTCGCCATCCACTGCTTGAAGTTGCGTGCGCGGTACAGCTCCGTGTACAGCCACGATTGCTTGAACGCATCCGGATACGCGTTGAGCTCGTCCGACTGGCGACCGGCCTGCAACGCGTCGAACGCGGCGTCGGCGGCCAGCATGCCGGTCTTGATCGCCGCGTGGCTGCCCTTGATCCGCGATGCGTTCAGGAAGCCCGCGTCGTCGCCGAT
>NZ_QTPU01000053.1:0-25991 GCF_003857805.1 Burkholderia sp. Bp9099 | reverse complement strand
GCGCCGGTGACGGTGGAGACGAGGCCGGTGACCGGAGCGAGCGGACCGCCGCTCGTGCCACCCGTTGCGCCGCCGAGTGCGCCGGTGACGGTGGAGACGAGGCCGGTGACCGGAGCGAGCGGGCCGCCGCTCGTACCGCCCGTTGCGCCGCCGAGCGTGCCGGTGACGGTCGTGAGCAGGCCCGTGAGCGGCGCGAGCGGGTTGGTCGCGCCGCCGGTGGCGCCCGTGAGCAGGCCGCCGACGGCCTTCACGGTATTGCCGGTCGACGAGACAGTGCTGCCGAGGCCGGTCGTGACGGGATTGCCGCCCGTCGACGCAATCACCGCGCCGGCCTGGTTCAGGCCGTTGCCGATCGTGCCGAGCAGCGTGTTGACCGGGGCGCCGAGGCCGGTGGCCGTCCCGATCGTCTGCGTCGTCTGACCGACCATCGTCGTGATCGGCGTGATCGCCGAGCTGACCGTCTGCGTGACCTGCTGGATCGGGCCGGTCGACAGCACGTTGGACAGCGTGGTGCCACCGTTCGAAACCGCGTTGCCGACCTGCGTCACGAGGCCGCCGACGGCGCCGGTGACGGGAGCGAGTGGCGACAACGGGCCACTGCCGAGGCTCGTGACCAGGTTGCCGGTCTGCGTGACTGCGCCGCCGAGCTGGTTCACCACGCCGCCGGTGCTGGCGACCGTGACGCCGACCGGGTCTTTCGTTGCGCCGAGCTGGCCGAGGCCGTTGCCGAGGCCATTACCGAGTGCAGTGACCGCGCCGCCGACGTTCTGGATGATGCCGCCCGCCGCTTGCGTCGTGGCCGGGTTGACGCCGGGCAACGACTGGCCGGCGACGACGCCGCCGAGGTTTGACACGGTGCCACCGAGATTGGTGACGAGATTGCTGCCGCTTGCGAGGACCTGACCCACTGCGTTCGACGACACACCGGAGGTGCCGCTCGTTCCGCTGGACGTTCCGCTCGTCGTGCCGCTCGTCGTGCCGCTGGTGCTGCCGCTCGTCGAGCCGCTCGTGCTGCCACTGGTCGAGCCACTGGTGCCGCCCGACGTGCTGCCGCTCGTCGAACCGGACGTGCCGCCCGAGGTGCCGCCGCCCGACGTCGAGACGGAGTCGCCACCGCCCGAGCTGGAGCCGCCGCTGAGCCCCTTGCTGATGGAACCGGAGCCGCCGCACGCGGAGAGGGAAAGCATGGCTGCCACGGTGGCCGCGATCATAGTCGTCCGGAGCGTGCCATGAGGGATAACCTTAATGTCCATTTCGTCCTCGCATTGAAGCTGATGTTGTGTTGAGTGATGCGGGGATTACTCTGCAACTGTCGTGCCATTTCGATGGCCGACGGTTCGACGATTGGTTTTAAACGGGGCAATTCCTTGTCGGAAAAGGGATTTAGGCAAACTGAAAGATTGTTGAATCTGTTTAAGAACGGTCGAATGAGAACGGTTTCGGCCGTTTCGTAACGTAACGTCACAACATTGGCGTTACGCGTGCGGCGTAACGTGGGCGGGCGTGCAGGCCTGGCGGGCGCTCCGGCTGTTTTACTGGTGGATTAGGTGTGCACATCTAACCTATCGTAAGTCCTATGTGTAAGGCGTACCGAAACGCCGTACAAATACGGCTGTGCTCCCGGAAAGTTTTTTCGATCCGGTCTTAAAAGAGGTTGGAAGTTAAATGCGATCGGATATAGAATCCGGAGCAGGTGTAAGGAAATGTACAGCTCGGTACACGACGTTCGAGGAGGGTCACTATCGCGAATGTTAACTTGCATCAAATTGTGATACATACCCCTCGGGGTGACATATAAAGAAAGCGCATCCGGTTGTCGTTACTTAGTTGTAGCGAACGACGCGGGGCAAGGGCCCGATATGCGAGGATGTACAACGTATAAAAGGCCAAAAAACGTACATACAGGCACGAGGAATTAAAAAATGAAAGCACTCATCAAGCGCTTCCTCAAGGAAGAAGACGGGGTTACCGCGATCGAGTATGGGCTGATTGCGGGTCTGATTGCTGTTGCCATCGTTGCAGGAGTTTCGTCGATCGGGGGCAGTCTTGGTACCATGTTCTCCAATCTCGGGACCTGCATCACCAATCCTACGACAACCAGCGGCGGCACCACTACAGCCAACGCTGCCTGCACGTCCCCCTGGAAATAAGTCGATCTCATCACTGCTATAAGAGTGTCGTAGTGTCGTGACAGACGAATCGCTCGGGGGCAATTCGTCTGTTGCGGCATGTTCGTCCGATCGTGATGCGATGGCACATTTTATTTTTATCGGGGTATTCCTGGTCTGGACGTTGTTTGTCGCGGCGAGTGATATCCGTTTCCGGCGTATTTCAAACTCGCTGGTCCTGATTGGACTGGCGGCCGGACTCTTGGGCGCGTTTCTAAATGCGAATCCATTTGGAATCCTTCCAGTTCAGGCGATGGTTGGCATGCTCGCCGGGCTGATCGTTCTTTTTCCTCTTTTCTTGCTGCGTGTCATGGGCGCGGCGGACGTGAAAATTTTCACCGTCCTCGGGGCTTGGTGTGGTGCGGGCACGCTGCTCGGGTTCTGGATTGCAGCCAGTCTTGCGGCCGGTGTTCACGTACTTGCGTTGATGCTGTTATCGCGGACGCCAATCCGGGCATTGTGGCCGCATCGCGAGCCCATGCTAATGCTGGACGGATATCGGGCGACGCCCTATGCGGCGTGTCTCGTGGTGCCAGCGGCCGGATGGCTTGTCTACCTCGTCGCGACAGGGGGGGGACGATGAAACGACGAAGCAGGGCATGCCGATGGCGGCATCATCAGCGAGGCGCGACGGCCGTCGAATTCGCGATCGTGTTTCCGCTGTTCTTCATGATCTTCTATGCGATCGTCAGCTTCGGAATGGTTTTTGTCATTCAGCAGAGCTTGACATTCGCGGTCAGTGAAGGGGCGCGTGCCGGGTTGAATTATGCGCCGAGCCTCGGCTCCGACCAGAATCACTGTACGTCCCTGCCTAATTCCCTCACGCGTACGCAGAACGCGTGCAATACCGCCTTGGGTGCGCTGGGTTGGTTGAACGGCAATCCGCAACCGGTGTCGGTAACGGTAAAGACGAATACGTGCAGCGCCGGCTCGTCGAGTTTGACGAACTGTCTTACGGTCACCGTGAGCTATTCGCCTCTGCAGTGGCTGACGACGATGCCGTTTTTGGGGCAAGTGCTGAGCGGGCCGCTTACGAGCTCGGCAGTAGTGCAAATCCCGCAGTCCATGCTGTGACATACGCATCGCGAGTCGCGCGACATAAGAACTTTCGGGCCTTCATTCCGGCATTCACACTTCTTTCAACATGACCAACAATTTGACGAAGATCATCGCCGGGCTGCTGATCGCGATCGCCGTACTGCTCGGAATCTATGCATGGATGCTCGGACGCAGTACGCCAGGCTCCGCTCCGGCACCGCAGGTCGTTGCCGGGAATCCGGTACCGGTCGTGGTCGCAACACGGACTTTGCCGGTAGGTCAGCCGATTGTCGCCGATGCGTTGAAGGTTCAACCGACTGTTTCCGCGCCGACAGGTGCGATTGCCGATCCGGCAAGCGTGGTTGGTCGCGTTCCTGTGAGGGACATCCCGGCGTCGGCCCCGGTCGTATCGGACGCATTGGTGTCGGGGCTTGCCGAGGACGTCCAGCCGGGCGAGCGGGCGATCGCGGTTCGCGTCGACGAGACCAATGCGGTCGGCAACCGGTTGCGGCCGGGCAACTTCGTCGACGTGTTCCTGAACCTGAAGCGCGAAGGTAGCGGCACGATGTTCGATAGCGAAGTCTCGCAGACGCAAGCGCGGCTCCTGATGTCGAAGGTGCGGGTGCTGTCGTTTGGCGACGCGACGTCGGAGCGCGACAGCGGCAGCAGCACGAACGGCAATAACGGTCAGCCGAGCAACACGCGTATCGCGATACTCGCGATACCGACCGCACAGGTCGATGCGCTGACGCTCGGAGAGGCGAGCGGCCGGCTGACGCTCGCACTGCGCAATCCGCGCGACGACGAGCTTGCGATGCAGACGGTGGCGGTGCGTACGGACAACAAGTTGTCGCCGTCGGCGCTTGCCGCGGCCGGCGTATCGCTGCAACAGTTGTCCGGTACGTCGAGGACCGCGGTGGCCAACGTGAACGTGCCGCCATTGCCGTCGCGCTTGCCGCCGGTGACGCGACCGGGCGGCGGCGGAGGTGGCGGCAGCATCGAGCTGATCCGCGGCGGCCGGTCGGAAACGGTTGCATATTGAACAACATCGGTGGCCATCGATATCTGCGACGACAAGTAAAGGCCGTGCGACGGCCCAACAAACAATGAAAAATATACTGACTGCATTCGCGATTGCTCTCTGGACCTTGACGTTCGCATCCACTGCAAGCGCGAGCGGCACGATTGAACTCGCGGTCGGCGCGCAGCGACAGATTTCTGCAGGTCGTGCGCTGCAGCGTGTCGCAGTCGGCGATCCTGCGATCGCCGACGTGTTGATCATGAAGGGCAGTGGTTCCGGGTCCGTGCTGCTGACCGCGAAAGCGCCGGGCGCAACGAACGTGATGTTGTGGGAACGCGGTCACGACGAGCCGACGGCCTGGAATGTGGAAGTCGTCGACGCGTCTGCGCACGCGGTGCTCGACGGTTCGATGCCGCAGGTGAAAGCGTACGGTGGGACGTCGGTGTTGCGGGGAACGTCCGCTTCGCTCGATGCTCACGAACGAGCAGCGGCAGTCGCCAAAAACATGAACACGAAGGGCACGCTGATCGATCGCTCGACACTGGCTGGCAAGAATGTCGTGCAGGTCGACGTACGCGTGGTCGAGTTCAGCCGCACCGTGCTCAAGCAAGTGGGGTTCAACTTCTTCAAGCAGAGCAACGGATTCTCGTTTGGCTCGTTTTCACCGGGCGGCGTGCAATCGTATAGCGGCGGCTCCGGGCCCGGGTCGGCCGGATATCTTCCGACGCTCGGCGCCCCCGTCGCATCCGCGTTCAACCTGGTCGCGAACGCAGCCGGGCACGGCATCTTCGCCGACCTGTCGCTGCTCGAAGCGAACAATCTGGCGCGCGTGCTCGCCGAGCCGACGCTCGTCGCGCTGTCCGGCCAGAGCGCCAGCTTCCTCGCCGGCGGCGAGATCCCGGTTCCGTCGCCGCAGGGGCTTGGCTCGACCGCGATCCAGTGGAAACAATACGGTGTGGGACTGTCGCTGACTCCGACGGTGCTGAGCCCAAGCCGGATCGCGCTGAAGGTCGCGCCGGAATCGAGCCAGCTCGATTTCGTGAACAGCGTGACGATCAGCGGTGTCGCCGTGCCGGGCATCACGACGCGTCGCGCCGACACGACGGTCGAACTCGGCGATGGCGAGAGTTTCGTGATCGGCGGCCTGATCGATCGCCAGACGATGTCGAACGTGAGCAAGGTGCCGCTGCTCGGCGACCTGCCGATCATCGGCACGTTCTTCAAGAACCTGAACTACCAGCAGAACGACAAGGAATTGCTGATCATCGTGACACCGCATCTCGTCGCACCGATTGCGAAGGGGGCGGTGCTGCCTGCGACGCCCGGCGAATTGTCCGAGCAGCGCGACGGGCCGGTATGGCGATCCTACCTGGGCGGTGCGGCATCGCCGGATGCGGCACCGGGGTTTTCGAAATGAATCTGAGGCATTGCGCGTCGTGGCACATTGCTACGCCTTGCGTAATCGGGGGTGTTCGACATGAATGCACGAACCCAATCGTTGTGTGAACCCGCCGTGACCGACTACTTCGTTTGCGCATCGACAAAGGAAGCGCATGTGCGCTGGCTGGCCGATACGCTGGTGTCGGCCGGTGCGGTCGAGGCCGCGTCGCTGGAGCCGGGCGTGCTTGCGCAGCGCATCACGGGGCTCAATCCGGCGCTCGTGTTCATCGATTTCTCCGAACGCAGCGAAGCGGCGAGCGTCGCTGCGGCCACGGTACGCGCGGCACATCCGGGGTTGCCGATCGTCGCACTTGGCTCGCTCACCCAGCCGGAGAGCACGCTTGCCGCACTGCGCGCGGGCGTGCGCGATTTCATCGACGTGTCGGCATCGGCCGAGGACGCACTGCGGACGACGCGTGGATTGCTATCCCACGTCGGCGAGCCGACGAGCCGTCACGGCAAGGTCGTCACGTTGCTCGGCGCGCGCGCGGGCATGGGGGTCAGCACGCTCGCAGCGAATCTCGCGGTCTGGCTTCAGAAGCGGGCACTCGGGCCGGGTGCGGCGGGCACGGACGGCGGTGCGCCGGCCGGCCGCCAGACCGCGCTGATCGACCTGGGGTTGCCGGCCGGCGACGGCGCGCTGTTTCTGAACACGCGTTGCGAATTTCATTTCATCGATGCGGTGCAGAACCTGCGCCGCATCGACCGCACGTTCGTGAACACCGCACTCACGAGGCATCAGAGCGGTGTCGCGCTGACGACGCTGCCGCCGGACCTCGGCGCGTTGCGCGATGTGTCCTATGCGTCATGCATCGGTTTGCTGAACCGCCTTCGCGCGTTCTTCGACCAGCAGGTCGTCGATCTCGGCGGGTTCTCGAATCGCGAGTTCGTCACGCAGATCGCCGCGTCGGCCGACGAGGCGTGGCTGGTCTGCGATCAAGGCGTCGCATCGATCGTTTCGGCCGTCGACCTGATCACCGGGTTGCGCGATGGGGGCGTCGATACGGATCGCGTCAAGCTCGTGGTCAACCAGTACGATCCCGCGCTGGGCCTGATGCCCGGACAGATCGCCGAGCGTCTCGGGTTGTCGCTGGTCGGCAGCTTGCCCGCGCGCCGCGTCGCGATCGGCCATGCGGCGAACCAGGGGCGGCTCATCGTCGATGCGGCAGAGCGTGATCCTTACGTGCGCGCACTCGAATCCCTCGCCGCGCGGTTGCCCGGCGTATCGGGCATGGCGGGCGCGTCGCGCGCGGCGCCCGGCCTGTCCGCGCTCAAACGTTTCATTCAACCTTCGTCCAAGCGGTCGTAACCGATGGCACACGACATTCAATTCGCCGACGGCGCAGCGCCGTTCTCCCAGACGCAGCAATTCCACGACATCAAGAATGCCGCGCACGAGCACCTGCTGACGCGTATCGAGGAGCTGGGCGCCGAGTTCGGCCGATGGTCGCGCCAGGCGATCAATCAGTTCGTCGATCTCGAGATCGACAGCTTCGTGCGCCTGCGCCGCATTCCGCTCAACGAGAACGAGGTGCGTGCGATTGCGGAAGCGCTGACGAAGGAACTCGCGGGCTTCGGGCCGATCGAGGATCTGCTCGCGGATCCGGCGGTCGAGGACATCCTGATCAACGGCTACAACGACGTGTACGTGTCGCGTCACGGGATACTAGCGAAGCTGCCGGTGCGCTTCACCGACAACGCGCATTTGTTGCGAATCGTGCGCCGGATCCTCGCGCCGATCGGGCGCCGTCTCGATGAATCGAACCCGATGGTCGACGCGCGACTGCCCGACGGCGGCCGCGTGAACGTCGTGATCGAGCCGCTGTCGATCGACGGCCCGATCGTGTCGATCCGGAAATTCCGCAAGGACCCGCTCAAGCCCTCGGACCTGCTCGGCAACGGCACGTACAACGAAGAGATCGGTGCATTGCTCGAGGCGGCGGTCGAGGCCCGCTGCAACGTGCTCGTGTCGGGCGGCACGAGCTCGGGCAAGACGTCGCTGCTCAATGCGCTCGCGTTCCACATTCCGGAGGCCGAGCGTGTCGTGACGATCGAGGATACGGCGGAACTGTCGCTGAACCACCCGCACGTCGTGCGCCTCGAAAGCCGGCCGGGCGGGTTCGACGGTAGTGGCGTCGTGACGATTCGCGATCTGTTGCGCAATACGCTGCGGATGCGTCCGGACCGGATCATCGTCGGCGAAGTGCGCGGCGGTGAAGTGCTCGAAATGCTTCAGGCCATGAACACGGGCCACGACGGCTCGATGGGCACCGTGCACGCGAGTTCGCCGCGCGAGTGCCTGTACCGTCTCGAGATGCTCGCCGGCTTCGCGGGCTTCCAGGGGACCGAATCGAGCCTGCGTCGCCAGATCGCGAACGCGATCGACTTCATCGTGCAGATCGGACGCCTGTCGAATGGGCGCCGCCGGATTCTGTCGATCACCGAAGTGACTGGGCTGTCCGACAACATCATCGCGACGCAGGAACTGTATCGCTACGAAGCGCGCGTCACGCCGGAGGGCGAGGAAGTCGATCACTGGGAGTCGCTGGGCATTCATCCGCATTCGCCGAAGCTCGCGCGTTTCCGCCAGACGCTGACGAACAGCGGCCTGGGCAGTTTCGGCGGCGGCTTTGGCGGCGGCGGTTTCGGTCGCGGCGGGGGCTTCAATGTATAGCGCAACGATCTGGATGCTCGCGGTCGCGATGCTGTGCGTGGCATCGGCACTGATGCTGTGGCGACATGCGGAAACCCGGCGCGTGCGCACCGATGCGAAGCGCTTCATCGACAGTCGGCTGGAGCCCGGCGCACGCGCGGCGGCACCGGCTGCAAGACCGGCAGCATCCGCGGCGCCGCGTGCCGTGTCGTCATCCAGTGGCGCGCGCAATGCGGCATCCGGTGCTTTCTGGGTGCACTGGCTTGCGATGGCGACGGAGTATCTGACCGACCTCGTGAACCGTGCCGGGATCGAAGGGGCACGCGGCAAGGCGATCGTCGCGCTGGCGGCTCTCGTGACGGTTGCGGCAATCGCGGGCAGCCGCGGCGGCGTGCTCGCGTGTTTCGCTGCGCTTGTCTGCGGGAGCGCGATTTTCGGCATCTGGCTCACATCGCGCATCCAGCGGCGTCGACTGAAGATCGTCCGGCAGATTCCATCGTTTCTCGACGGGATCGTGCGACTGGTGACGCTCGGCAACAGCGTGCCGGCCGCATTCCAGGCAGCGCTGCTGACGACGGAGGAGCCGCTGCGGGGGTGTCTCGACCACGTGTCCCGGATGTTGCGCACAGGTGTCGAGATCGATCGCGCGATGCTTCATATCGCGAAGATCTACCGGACGAAGGAATTCGAACTTCTCGGATCCGTGCTGCGATTGTCGGTCAAATATGGCGGCCGTGCGGACGTGATGCTCGAGCGCATGGCCGTGTTCATGCGCGACCTCGAGCAGGCGGAGCGCGAACTGGCGGCGATGTCGGCGGAGACACGGTTGTCGGCGTTCGTGCTCATGATGCTGCCGATCGCGATCGGCAGTTTTGTCGTGATGACCAATCCGAAGTATCTGGAAGGCATGTGGATTGATCCGGGCGGACGAGTGCTCCTCATACTCGCATTTCTGATGCAGATGGCGGGTAGCGTGTGGTTGTACCGAATGGCTCGACTCAGGTGATGCGATGACGGCAACTCAGATTGGATCAATCGCTCTCGCGCTCGGCGCGCTCGGCGTGCTGCTGCTCGGAATGATCGCATTGCTGCGAGCGAGCGCCGCGTCGCGTGTCGAACGCGCGCTGGCCGATGCGCTCGATCAGCGTATGGCTGCACACGAAGCGGCCAAGCTAGGGGGCGTAGCCGATGCGGATGTCGCTCCGAAATCCGACACGCACGGTCGGCAGTGCGTCGAGCGTTTGCTTGCACGGCTTTCGGCGACAGGGATGCGCTTGCTTGAAACCGGGTTCGGCAAGCACATCGTAGCGGATGAGGATCGTCGTCTACTCGAGCAATGCGGTTACGTCGACGCGCGTACACGCGGGCTGTTTCTGATCGCACGGATCGCTTGTGGGATCGCGGTGCCGGTGCTTTTCGCGGTAGTCGCGAGTGGGCGAATGAAAGGCGGACACTGGACGATAGGCATGTTCGCCGCATTCGGGTTTGGCTTCATGCTGCCGAAACTCTATGTGCGCCGTCGTGCAGCGGCACGGCGCCAGAGCGTCGTCGATGAACTGCCTTTACTCGTCGACATGCTGCGCCTGTTGCAGGGCGTGGGATTGTCGCTGGATCAAAGCCTGCAGGTCGTGACGAACGATTTCAGGGGGATGATGCCGGTTCTGTCGTCGGAAGTCGGGATCGCGCAGCGTCAATTCGCAACGGGCCGCACGCGTGAGCAGTCGATGCAGCGGTTGTCGAGCGGGTTCGATAACGAGGACTTGCGCGCGATTGCACGGCTGATGGTGCAGGTCGACAAGCACGGCGGCGCGGTTCAGGAGCCGCTCAGGCAGTTCGGTGACAGGCTGCGCGAGACGCGCCGCGCAATGCTTCGCGAGCGGATCGGTCGATTGACTGTGAAGATGACGGGCGTGATGGTCCTGACGCTGTTGCCCGCGCTTCTGATCGTGACGGCCGGCCCCGGGTTTCTGGCGGTGATGCATGCGCTGTCAGCGCATCATTGATGGTGGAAGGAAAGACCATGAAGCGGATCATCAGGATGGCGATGCACACGAGTATGGCGGCGGCAGTTTTGCTGCTTGGTGCATGCGCGGCCAAGGAAAGCGGGTATGGCGTCGGCGGACAGACCGAGCGGGCAGCGCTGATTCAGGCGGCTGACCAGAAACATGCGGTGCCCGATACACCCGGGATGTATCTCGGACTGATCCAGCGGATGCAGGCCCAGGGCCTCTATTACGCGTCACTTGCACACATCGATGCGTACGACAAGGCGTACGGAGTATCGCCAGACACGATTCTGCTGCGCGCGGACGCGCTGCGGATGACCGACCAGCCAGCCGCTAGCGCAGCCGCGTATATGCAGTTGCTGAAGACGCCACTCGCAGCGCGCGGTTACCGGGGGCTCGGGTTGATCGCCGGTGCCGCCGGCGATTTTGGCCGGTCGGTGCAAGCGTTGACGCAGGCATCCGAACTGGCACCGACCGATGCGTTGCTGCTGTCCGATCTGGCCTATGCGAAATTGCGCAACGGCGATATCGTTGGTGCGCGAGTACCCTTGATGAAGGCGGCCGAGCTGGATCAACGCAACCCGAAGATCGTCAGCAATCTCACTTTGTATCTGCTCGCGACAGGGCGCGCGCAGGATGCGCAGCGGTTGATGAACCAGCAGCATTTGCAGGCAGATATCCGTAAGGAAATCAGCAGCGATGCCGCAAGAATTGCGGCAGCGGCGCGTGCTCAGCAACGCGCGGTAGCGACGCCGTCGGTGGTGTCTCGGCAGGCCGCAGCTGCGCCGGTCACGCCGATGGCAAACAATTTCGGCTATGACCAGACCGTGCCGCTGCTGCAACGGTTTGCACAATGAACGGACGTGCGGGGAACGACATGAACAATAAACATTATCGAAACATGCGTGTGGGTCGAATCATGGTGCTGGGCATGATCGCGAGCATGGCATTCGGCAGCGTCGCCGCCTATGCGCAGCAGGGTACGATGCCGGCCGCGTCGGACGTGGGCCGCTCGACCCGCGACTGGCTGGTGATGCAGGGCGAGAACCGCGCGGCAGCATCGACGCAACCGTTGCTCGGGGATGTTGCATCACTCGTCTACCAGCGCTATCTCGATTCGTTCAAGAACAAGATTCCGGAGTCGATGAGCACGCAACTCGGGGCGTCCGGCGGCATGCAGGGCGGCGGGCAGGGGGCGCAGTAGGCCAGATGACGATGCGTGCAGATCAATCACATGGAACTCGGTGGCGCGGCGCTGGTTGGCCGGCGGCGCGACGTCAGCACGGCTCCATTGCGGTCATGGCTGCGGTTTGGGTAATGGTCGCGATGGTCGTGTTGGGTGCCGTTGACATCGGGAATCTGTATTTCCAGAAGCGGGATTTGCAGCGGATCGCGGATCTGGCTGCGTTGGCGGCGGCCCAGTCGGTCGATCCTATTGATGTCAAATGCGCGAGTGCTATTCAGGCAGCACAGAATAATGCTGGCCAGAATGACGCGTATCCGGTTGGCACAAAATCCCCGGTTGCCGGGACAGATCAGATCGTAACGAGTTGCGGACGCTGGGATCCGCCAGCGGGAAGCAATGCGTCTTACCAAGAGGCGGCTGCGAGTCTTACGCAGTTCAATGCCGCACGGGTCACGTTAAATCGCCGTGTGAATTACTCGTTTCTCGGATTGTTGTCCGCGGCCGGCCGTGGATCGCCGACGGTAACCGCCAGTTCTACCGCGAGGGCAACCGCAATCGATTCGTTCTCCGTCAGTGCGACGATCGCGAGCGTAAATCCAGTATGGCTAAATGCCATTCTGACTTCGTTGCTGGGGACGAGCATCAACCTGCAGGTTGGCGACTATCAAGCGATTGCTAATGCCAACATCCGGCTTGTCGATATCGCGACAGCTGTTGGCGTCGGTACGGTAAGTGGACTCACCACGACGTCGATCGGCATGTCAACGATGCTGGGTAAACTGGCCAACCTTGACCTTAATACTTTACAGACTGGTCAGAACAACAATCCTGGATATGTCGCGCAGTTGCAGGCAGGGCTCGCCGCCCTGGGTCGGATACCGATCGTTTACATCCCGAACACGACGATTAAGCTGGCGAATCAGGCAAATGCGCTCCTGCAGTTGGGCCTCGGCAATCCCGATTCCGCCGCTGACGCCACGGTCAACCTGCTGGATTTATTGACAACGACGGCACAAGTCGCGAATGCCGGGAAGGCGGTTTCGTTGAATGCTACGTTGCCGCTTGGCGCGAATACCGCTACGAATGTGCAACTGCAGATTCTGAGCCCGCCGTCGCTGGCCGTCGGCGAGGCCGGTCAATTGAACGGGGTTTGGCGGACACAGGCATCGTCTGCTCAGATCGGGTTGTTCCTGGATGTGCAGACCCCGCCACTCAGTGTTTCGATTCCTGGTCTTCCATCGCTTCTTAGTGCACAGCTGAGCGGTCTCAAGTTGCCACTCTATCTGGTCGTGGGTGGGCCGGCCACGGCATGGCTGGCGGCCACCAAATGCGGGCCGACTATCGACACGTCGACGGTCACGATCGGTGCGAAGCCCGGTATCGCTCGTCTGTGCGTGAGTACGCCCCCGGGCGGCATGCTTAATCTGAATAATTCGGGTAGCTGCCCCGCCGCGACCGGGACACTGCAAATCGTGAACCTGAACGTCATCCTTGCGGGCGTGACGGTGCTGTCACTGCCGGTCACGGCGAATGTCGGCAATCCGGTGCTTCAGGTCGCGGGAGATGAATCATATAGTGCGCCGTATGGCAGCAACAGTGGCAACACGCCGCCGCAGTTCTGTGCCGACACGGCCAACTATTCGGCATCGTCGCCGACATGTTCGAACGGCTGGTCGAGGAATCCGAACTGGACCACTTATTCGAATCAGCTCGGTTCGCAACTGGCGACAGCCCTTGCGAACCTGAACCTCCAATCGCTGGACATTGCCTTGACGCTTCCCCTCATTGGAACGATCAATGTCCCGGTACCAGTTAGCACACTATCGTCGCTGCTCGGCACACTCCTCGGCCCGATATTGACATCGCTTGATACCTTGATCGTACCGTTGCTAAATCTGCTGGGCGTTCAGGTTGGCCAAGCGAACGTTCATCAGATTTCGCTGACATGCAATGCCGCACAACTTGTCGGTCAGTAACAGGCTTTTATTATGAGAACCCCCTCCGCAATCGCAGAACTCGACCTGTACGTCTGGGAAGGCAAGGCGGACATTGTCGACCGCGTTGCCCGCTGCATGGCGAGCTTCGACGTCGAGGTGATCCGCGCCGACAATGCGGAAATCTCGCCGGAGCGCGCCGCCTTGCGGCCATCGCTCGCGATCATCAGCGTGACGATGATCGAGACCGGTGCGGCGTTCCTGCGCGACTGGCAGGCCAACATCGGCATGCCGGTCGTCTGGGTCGGCGCGGCGCGCGACCACGACGCGTCGCAGTATCCGCCCGACTATTCGCACATCCTGCCGCTCGACTTCACGTGCGCCGAGCTGCGCGGGATGATCGGCAAGCTCGTCACGCAGCTGCGCGCGCATGCGGCCGATACGCTGCGGCCGTCCGAACTCGTCGCGCACTCGGAGTCGATGCAGGCGCTGCTGCACGAGGTCGATATGTTCGCCGACTGCGACACCAACGTGCTGTTGCACGGCGAAACCGGCGTCGGCAAGGAACGCATCGCGCAATTACTCCACGAAAAGCATTCGCGCTACCGCGACGGCGAATTCGTGCCGGTCAACTGCGGTGCGATTCCGGACGGCCTGTTCGAATCGCTGTTCTTCGGGCACGCAAAAGGCTCGTTTACCGGCGCGGTTGTTGCGCATAAAGGCTATTTCGAGCAGGCGGCGGGCGGCACGCTGTTCCTCGACGAAGTCGGCGATCTGCCGTTGTATCAGCAGGTCAAGCTGTTGCGCGTGCTCGAGGACGGCGCCGTGCTGCGGGTCGGCGCGACGACGCCGATCAAGGTCGATTTCCGTCTCGTCGCGGCCAGCAACAAGAAGCTGCCGCAGCTCGTGAAGGAAGGCCTGTTCCGCGCGGATCTTTATTACCGGCTCGCGGTGATCGAACTGAGCATTCCGTCGCTGGAAGAGCGGGGCGCGGTCGACAAGATTGCGCTGTTCAAGTCGTTCGTCGCGGAGGTGGTGGGCGACGAACGGCTCGCGCAACTGTCCGACCTGCCTTACTGGCTCGCGGATGCGGTGGCGGACAGCTATTTCCCCGGCAATGTGCGCGAGCTGCGCAACCTTGCGGAGCGCGTCGGCGTGACGGTGCGGCAAACGGGCGGCTGGGACGCCGCGCGACTCCAGCGGCTGGTCGCGCATGCGCGCAATGCGGCGCAGCCGGTGCCGGCGGAGAGCGTGGCGGAGGTCTTCGTCGACCGCAGCAAGTGGGACATGAACGAGCGCAGCCGCGTGATCGCGGCCCTCGACGCAAACGGCTGGCGACGCCAGGATACGGCGCAGCAGCTCGGCATCAGCCGGAAGGTGCTGTGGGAAAAGATGCGCAAATATCAGATCTTCGACGAAGAGCCCGAGACCCGCGAAAGCGAATAATTAATGCGATAAAATCGCGCTGAATTACAACGACACGGGCAGGAATCAAAATTCATGAGCCATATGACGGGGTTGGGGCGGGCGTGGGTGTTGCTCGCGATGATGGGAGGCATGCAGGGCGCGTTCGCGCAGGGATTGGCGGGCAATGCATCGCCGGCGGTACAGCAGGCGTCGGCACCGGTGGCGGCGATTCCGGTGATCGATCAACAGGTTCAAACCTCGATACAGCCGCAGGCAGGCGAGACGACGGGGCAGAGCACGGTTGACGAACTGCAGCGCCAGATCCAGGCGCATTCGCTGACGGAAATGCGCACCAGCTATAACGGCAGCTACGGCGCGAGCCAGTTGTTCAGCGTGAAGGACGGTTCCTATTTCGTCGCGCTGTTCCAGCAGAAGGCGTTCTGGCGCGTGATCAAGACTTACGACGAAGCGCGCGCGGAAGCGATCTATCGCGATTTCTCGCGTCAGGCGGAACGGCTGTCCGTCAACGAGCTGCGTGCGGCGAAGCTGGAGTCGCAGAAGGTGCAGACGGACCGGCAGATCGAAGTCGCGCAGGAGCGGGCGCGGCGTCTGCAGGCCGATATCTCGATCGCCCGCGAGCAGCAGGCGGCGGTCGCGGATCGCCAGAAGAGCGTCCGCAACGAAACGGCGGCGCTGCAGGCGCAACAGGCGGCGCTTCAGTCGCAACTGCGCGCGTTGCAGCAGCAGGTGCGTTCGCTGCAGCGGGAGGCCGACGCAGGTTTGCCGACGACGGCACACTGAGCGATCACGGCACGGCCGGTGCGGCGACATGCCGCGCCGATCCGCCAGAAAAAAGGGCAAGCCGCCTGGCTTGCCCTTTTGTTTTACTGGCCGTCCGGCACGATTCGCCGGCGGCGCGTGACGATCACCGGCCCGTTGCCGCCGCGTGCGTCGGACGGCGACGTGTTGCCCGATGCGTCGCCGGCATCGCGCGGTGCGCCGTAGCTTTCGCGCGGGGCGCCATAGCCTTCGCGGGGCTCGCGCGGCGCGCCATAACCCTCGCGCGGTTCACGGGAACCGTAACCTTCACGCGGCTCGCGCGAGCCGTAGCCGCCGCCGTCGCCACGCGATTCGCGGGAGCCGCCATGCGAGCCGTACGGGCTGTGGCCGCCGCCTTCGCGGCCGCCCGGCCGACCGCCGGGCCGCGGGCCGCGGGGACCGCCGCCGCCCGGGCGCGAGCCGCCCGTGTCGAGCTGGATCGTGGAAATCGCACGCTTGTAGATGCCTTGCAGACCCACGGGGGTGCGCAGCATCACCAGATACTGGTCGAACGACTCGATACATCCCGTCAGACGAATGCCGTTGACGAGATAGATTTCAACGCGCTTACGTTCCTTGCGCGCCGAATTGATGAAGTCGTTTTGCGGATGGGATTCTGCGGGATTGGCCATTGAGGTGCGGCAGGAGCCTGCGTCAGAGAATATGTTGTGCGTGTGTGTGGCGTGGTTGCCCACCAAGTGTTTGGCGGGATTTTACCCTGTTCGTTCCACCAGCGCGCAGTCGTGATTGTGTCGAACCGTAACCCACTATAGACGTTCCCGTGCATTTTCGCGATTCGGTCGAATGGCTAGTGCCGTTTCGTTACGTCGCGTTACGAATCTCGCAATGGCGTAGCACCTGGCGGCGCGCGGCGGGATTACATTCCACGCGCATGCCGGGCAGGCCGGCGGATCCGGGAAGGGGAACATGAACAAGAGGGGATTGGCGGTGTGGATCGGGAGTGTGGCGTTGCTCGCTTCCGGCAGTGCAATGGCGGGGCGCGTCGACCTGTCGGTGGGCATCGGCGTGCCGGTCGCACCGGTCTATGTCGAGCCGGCACCGGTCTATGTGGCGCCCCAGCCTGCGGTAGTCGCTTATCCGGGTTACGGATACGGCTACTACGGCGACGAGGACGACGACGGCTACCGGAAATGGCGCAAGCACTATTACAAGCATTGGCACAAGCATCACCACGACGACGATGATGATTGAGCGCGACCTGCGTGGCGCCGGCGCCGGTGACGATCAGAACGCATAGTCCGGGTTCTTCGGGTCGAACGCGGATTCGTCGAGCGTCGCCGGCGCGATTTTCTCGATGACGATCCGTTCGAAGATCCTGCCGTCGTTGTCATAGGATTCGATGGTCCTGAAGTAGGGCGCGTGCAGGTCGAGCCCGAGGATTTCCTTTTTCGCGTAGAACTGCGGCCGGCCGGTCGGCGTCTCGTAGGTGAGCGCGACGACGCGCACACCGCCGATCGTCTTCGCCTCCACCTGGGTCGGCCGCTGCACGCCGGCTTCCTGGTATTTCCTTCCTTCGGTCAGGTACAGGTTCGTGATGAACTCGGTGCCGAGATCCTTCACCTGGTGATTCGACTGCGCACGCGCGAGTGCGCCGTCGAGCGCCGTCCACAACGGAATCTTGCCGAGCAGGCCGCCGAGATGGCCGTACATCTCGTCCTTGCGCCGCGTCGTGTCGTAGATCGTCTCCTGTCCCGCATGCGCGCCGCCCGGCAGCCATTTCGCATAAACGCGCAACGGTTCGCGGGTCGTCTTCACGAGCATGCGGTCGGGCGTGTCGGACCATTTCCCGCTGATGCGTTCCTGGCGCACCATCGTGAACTGGTACGACGGATAGCCGTTGGGACCATTGCGGATATAGAGCGGCACGGCGAGCGGATCGAGGGCCTTGAACAGCGCCGTGAGCGTCGCGTCGTCGAGTTGCGCGAGCACGCCGCGCTGGGCGGCCGTGCGCAGCCAGCGCGCCTGCTGCGCGACCGGCTCGCGCGTGACCTTCGCCAGCTCCGCCGGCAGTGCGGCCTCCTGTACCGCGCTCGCGGCATCGGCGGTTTCCTCGGCGTGCAGGCCGGCTTGCGCGAGCGACAGCACGCACGCGAGTGCCGCGGCGGCGTACCGCGCGCGGCGCTTCGTTCCTTCGTTCATCGACAGCGTCTCCGGGCGCGTTGGATCGTTCAGCCTTGCTTCGCGGCCTTGATCCTGGCGAGTTCCTCGTCGCGCAGCGCGCGGCGCAGGATCTTGCCGACGTTGGTCTGCGGCAGCGCATCGCGGAACTCGACGAATTTCGGCATCTTGTAGCCGGTCAGGTTCTTGCGGCAGTGCGCGAGCACGTCGTCGACCGTCAGCGTCGGGTCGCGGCGCACGACGAAGACCTTGATCCGTTCGCCCTGTACTTCGTCCGGGATGCCGATCGCAGCGGCTTCGCTGATGCCCGGATGCATGACCAGCACTTCCTCGATCTCGTTCGGATACACGTTGAAACCCGACACGAGGATCATGTCCTTCTTGCGGTCGATGAGGCGGATGAAGCCGCGCTCGTCCATCACGCCGATGTCGCCGGTGCCGAGCCAGCCGTCGGCGTCGATCACCTTCGCGGTCTCGTCGGGCCGCTGCCAGTAGCCGCGCATCACCTGCGGGCCGTGCACGCACAGCTCGCCCGGCTCGCCGACGGCGGCCCAGGTGCCGTCTTCGCGGCGAAAGCGCACGAGTGTCGACGGGGCGGGCAGGCCGATCGAGCCGCTGAACCCGGCCATGTCGCTCAGGTTCACCGGATTCATCGTGACGATCGGCGAGCATTCGGTGAGCCCGTAGCCCTCGACGATCGGCCGGCCCGTGACTTGCTGAAAGCGTTCCGCGACCGCGCGCTGCATCGCCATGCCGCCCGCCATCGCGAGCTTGAGCTTCGAGAAGTCGCGCTTGCGGAATTCGTCGTTGTCGAGGAACGCGTTGTACAGCGTGTTGATCCCGGTGATCCCGGTAAACGTTTCGTTGCGGATGATCTTCATCACCATGTTCATGTCGCGCGGGTTCGCGATCAGGATGTTGCGCCCGCCGAGCCCCATGAAGATGAACGCGTTCACCGTCAGCGAATAGATGTGATAGAGCGGCAGTGGCGTGAGCACGGTCTCGACGTCGCCCGACACCTGGTCGGCGATCCACGCCTTCGCTTGCAGCAGGTTCGCGATCAGGTTGCCGTGCGTGAGCATCGCGCCTTTCGCGACGCCGGTCGTGCCGCCGGTGTACTGCAGGAACGCGAGATCGTCGCGGGTCGTCTGCACCGGCTGCGGTTTGCCGCGTGCGCCGAGTGCGAGGGCGGAGCGCAGCCGGATCGCCTGCGGGAGGTTGTAGGCCGGCACGAGCTTCTTCACGTGCTTCAGCACGAAATTGATCAGGCGTCCCTTCGCATTGAAACCGTCGGCGAGCAGGTCGCCGAGCGCGGTGACGATGATGTTCTTCACCTGCGTTTCCGGCAGCGCGTCCTGCAGCGTGCGCGCGAAGTTCTCGAACGCGACGATCGTCTGCGCGCCGCTGTCCTTCAACTGGTGCGCGAGTTCGCGCGCGGTGTAGAGCGGATTGACGTTGACGACGATCGCGCCGGCCTTCAGCGTGCCGAACAGTGCGACCGGGTACTGGAACGTGTTCGGCAGCATGATCGCGACGCGGTCGCCCGGTTTTACGCCGGTGCTTTGCAGATACGACGCGAACGCGTCGACTTTCTGCGCGAGCGTGCGGTAGGTCATCGATGCGCCGGCGCTCACGTAGGCGACCCGCTCGGCGAAGCGCGTCGTGCATTCGTCGAAGAACTGCACGAGCGATGCGTATTGCGTGACGTCGATCTCGTGCGGCACGCCGGGCGGATACGACGCGTACCAGATGCCGTCGCTGTTCGGCGGGAGCTGGGCCGCTGCGGTTGCTGGGGATGAGGCCATGATGTGTCTCCGGTGTCGGTACGAGTTAGCGCTTTAGCGCTTACTCGTACCCCATGCTTCGCGGTCGGTGAGAGTTGGCGCTTCAGCGCTTACTCTCGCCCCATGCTTTGCGGTCGGTGAGAGTTGGCGCTTCAGCGCTTACGCTCACCCGTGCTTTGCGGTCGGTGAGAGTTGGCACTTCAGCGCTTACTCCCGGCCCATGCTTCGCAGTCAGTGAGAGTCAGCACTCCAGCGCTTACTCGTACCCCATGCTTTTCGGCGACGAAAGCAAGCCTGCCTTGGCTCTCCCGCCGCATGACATTCGTTCGGCCCGGGCCGGCGCATCAACGCCGGCCCGGGCCGCCCAAATCGTGAAACGCCGCCTGCGCGGCCTGGTGCGATCAGCTCGCCGAAGGCGCCGTCGCCGTATCGGCAGCAGCCGTGCTCGACGACAGCCCGAACGCTTCGCTCGCGCCCGCATCGTCGAGCACGGCCGCGAAGATCGACAACTGCGCGCTGTCGGGCATCGGTGCCTTCAGCGCGGCGACGATCAGCGAGGACAGCCGCGCGATCATCTGCACGTCGTTCATCGTGCGGCCTTGCGAGAATTCGTCGATCAGGCTTTCGGTTTCGGCACCGGCCAGCGCGCCGGACAGCGCGCCGATCGCGAAGTGCAGCCGCCAGCCGAGCTCGGTGCGCGGCAGATGCGGCAGCGCGCGCTGGAACGCATCGAAGAAGCGGCCGGCGACGCTCGCGTAGTGCGCGGTCAGGAAGTTGCGCACGAACGGCGACGGATCGGTGTACGCGCGGCCGATCAGCCGCAGGAACGCGGGGCCGCCGCGCTCGGGGTCGCGCGACGCCTTCAGCGCGGGAATGAACATCGCGCCGAGTACGTGTTCGCAGGTGATGTGCGCACCGAGCTGCGCATCGAAGCGGTCGAGGATGCCGAGGCGTTCCAGGTTGAGCTGGTCGAGCCGGCGCGACAGCATCGCGTGGATCAGCGCTTCCTTGCTGCCGAAGTGGTAGTTGACCGCGGCGAGGTTCACCGTCGCACGCGACGTGATCTGCCGCATCGACATCGCTTCGAAGCCATGTTCGATGAACAGGTCCTCGGCCGCATCGAGAATGCGCGCCTTCGTCCCGCCGGTCTGCCGATTGCCGGATGACCGCGTCCCGGACGGTCGTCCCGCGGACGCTCGCCCCTCCTGACTGACTGCCATGTCCCGCCTCCCAATGCCGGTTGCCCGGCCGCGAACAGGTGATTTGATTATCTGATTCAAACAGCCGTTTTTATTAAGATAAAAAAACGCGTACGGCGCGGGCAAGCGCGGAATCTGGACAAATTCCTCTAGTTCGATGTGCGGATGCGGAAAGTCTGTCGCGCGGCCCCGGCGGGACGGGGCACGCGCGATGGTGCGTCGCGGCAATGCGCGGCTTCAGCCGGCGGTGGTACGCGTATTGACCGATTGCGTCATGTCGACGCCGCGCCGTTCGCGGCTGAACAGGATCAGCACGGCGATCACGACGGCGACGATACCGGCCACGAGCGCCAGCGCGAAACTGTAGTTGTTGCCCTGGGAGACCGCGAGCGATGCCTGCATCGTCGCGTTGCCCGACGCGAGCAGGTTGCCGAGCTGGTAGACGACGCCGGGGAAGGTCGCGCGGATCTCGTCGGGCGAGATCTCGTTCAGGTGGACGGGGATCACGCCCCACGCACCCTGTACCGAGATCTGCATCAGGAACGCGCCGGCGGCGAGCGCGAGCTGGCCGCTCGAGAACGCCCACAGCGGCAGCACCGGCAGCGCGATCAGCGCGGCGATGAAGATCGCGCGGCGGCGGCCGATCCGCTCCGAGATCGCGCCGAACGACAGGCCGCCGACGATCGCACCGATGTTCAGCACGATCGTGATCCACGACACGGTGTGCGGATCGAAGTGATGCTGTTCGCGCAGGAAGGTCGGGTAGAGATCCTGCGTGCCGTGCGAGAAGAAGTTGAACGCGGTCATCAGCACGATCGCGTAGATCGTGAGCTTCCAGTTCTGCTGCAGCGTGGCGCCGAGGCTCGGGCGCGGGCGCTTTTCCATCTGCTTCCAGGCCGGCGATTCGGGCACGTGCGTGCGCACGTACAGCACGAGCAGCGCAGGCAGCACGCCGACCATGAACATCCCGCGCCAACCGATGGTCTGGTAGAGCAGGCCGAACACGACGGACGCGAGCAGGTAGCCGCTCGGATAGCCGGCCTGCAGCAGGCCCGACACGAAGCCGCGCGCATGGGTCGGCACGGTTTCCATCGTCAGCGCGGAGCCGACGCCCCATTCGCCGCCCATCGCGATGCCGAACAGCGCGCGCAGCACGAGCAGCGCGGTGAGGCTCGGCGCGAAGCCCGACGCGAGCTCGAGCAGCGAATAGCATGCGATGTTGACCATCAGCGTCGGGCGGCGGCCGAAACGATCGGCGAGCCGCCCGAAGATCAGCGCGCCGATCGGGCGCATCGCGAGCGTGAGCGTAAGCGCAAACGCGACGGCGGGGATCGTCGACGCGAATTCGGCGGCGATGTCCTTCAGCACGAAGACCATCAGGAAAAAATCGAACGCGTCGAGTGTCCAGCCCAGGTAGGCGGCGATCGTGACGTTGCGTTGTTCGCGGGTCCAGCTCATGTCCGAGGTCTCCTCGTTGGCTTGTGCGCACACTCTGCCGGCGGATGCCGGCCCGGCCGGCGCGCGGCGCGGGGGCATGGATCGAGTGTAGGCCGCGGCGCCGTGCGATGCGGGGCGCGATAACCGCGCATCGGGAATAATCCCTACGAAATGAACTGTTGAGAAAACGGAAATGAGCGTGTGCGTGACGAGCGACAGTCGTCTGTATCATTCCGGAAGGTTTTTTGTATCAGATACGTAATGCACGCGATGCGCATCGCCACCGAATCAGGAGCCCCGATGACCGAACCGTCCGTTGCCGCGCTGCCCGCCCTGGAGACCGCGCGACTGTGGCTGCGCCCGCGCGTGCTGGCCGACCTCGACGCGAGCATCGCGATGGATCGCGATCCGGAGGTCACGCGCTACATCGCGGGGCCGTGGCACGACCCCGACGAACATCGCCGCTTCGTCACGCACCGGATCACACGCGCCTATCCGCCGGGCCTCGGTTACTGGTCGATCTTCGAGAAGGCCGCGCCCGACGCGTTCATCGGCTGGATCCTGCTGATTCCCGACTATGCGGGCGGCGCGCGCGACGTCGAGATCGGCTGGCGGCTCGTGCGCGTGGCGTGGGGGCGCGGCATCGCGTGCGAGGCCGCCGCGGCCGTCGTGCGACACGCGTTCGACACCGTGCGGCTGCCGCGCGTGATCGCCGATATCGCGGAGGCGAACTCGGGTTCGCTGAACGTCGCGCGCAAGCTCGGGATGCGGCGCGTGAGCGTCGTTCACGACGGCATTCCTTACGTTCGCCATCGTCTCGAGCGCGACGACCTGCGTGCATAGCGTCGCGTGCGGGCGCGACCGGTTGTCAGAGATGGTCAAGCGCACGCGTATCGAGGTCGCGACGTATTAACGGCTCGCACGATCAGGAGTATCGTTGCCGGAAATTCGCAACATGGGGTACGACCATGGCACTCGGCAACGACGTTCATCTCATTCCCGTCCGCCTTGACGCGCTGCGTCCGACGCAAATGACGGTCGGCTATCGCGAAGTGAAAGCGAAGCGCAAGCACTGGAAGACGCTCGACAAGCGTGCCCGCAAGGCGGCGATCGAGTCGCACTGGTTTCCGGCCGTCCTCGGCCCCGGCGGGGTGCACTACATCACCGACCATCACCATCTCGGCCTGGCGCTGATCGAGGAAGGGGAGGCGCGCGTGAATGCGATGCTGCTGAAGGATCTGTCCTGGCTCGACGACACGATCTTCTGGCGGATGATGGAACACAACCAGTGGGTGCATCCGTTCGGCGTGGACGGCTCGCGTCGCGACTACGCACAACTGCCGAAGGCGCTGACGGGGCTCGAGGACGATCCGTATCGAAGCCTCGCGGGCGAGCTGCGCACGGCCGGCGGCTACGCGAAGGATGCGACGCCGTTCAGCGAATTCCTGTGGGCCGACTACCTGCGCCAGCACGTGACGCTCGATCAGATCCGCAAGAACTTCGCGAAGGCGCTCGACATCTCGCTGCGCCGCGCACACGAGCAGGACGCGCGCTATCTGCCCGGCTGGTCGGGTGTCATCGCCGTCAAACCCTGACCCGCACCCCGGCGCCTACCGCCTCATGACGACTGCCCCGACCCGTCCGGATGCCGGCTTGCAGCATCCCGAGCATTTTGCTGCACTCGATGCGGCGCCGCCGCCACCCACGCAGCGCATCGGCCTCGATGCGCTGGCTGGCCTGTCGATCGCCGGGTTGCTGATTCCCGAGGCGGTCGCATACGCGGGTCTCGCCAACCTGCCGCCGCAGGCCGGTCTGATCGCGCTGCTGTCGGGGCTCGTCGTCTATGCGCTGACCGGCAGCAGTCGCTTTGCGATCGTGTCGTCGACGTCGTCGTCGGCGGCCGTGCTCGCCGCGACCGTGCTGGCCGAGTCGGGGATGGCGCTTGCCGCGCAGCTCGCGCTCGCGGCCGCGCTCGTCGCGATGACCGGCGTGCTGTTCATCCTGGCGGGCGTCGCGCGGCTCGGGGGCATGTCGGATTTCGTCGCGCGACCGGTCCTGCGCGGTTTCACGTTCGGCCTGGCGCTGACGATCGTCATCAAGCAGCTGCCGAAGATTCTCGCGATCTCCGTGCAGCACAGCGATGCGCCGCGCGTCGCACTCGACCTCCTCACCGGCGCACCGCATGCAAACCTCGCGAGCGTCGCGCTCGGCGCGACCGCGCTCGCACTGCTGTTCGTGCTCGGGCGGCGCTCGCGCGTGCCCGCGACGCTCGTCGTGATCGTGCTGTCGATCGCGGCCGGCTATGTGTTCGACTGGCAGCACTACGGGATCGCGATCGTCGGACACATCGATTTCCGGCATCTCGAATTCGGGCTGCCGCATCTCGACCGGAACGCATGGATGCAGACGGTCGAGCTCGCGTTCGCGCTGATGCTGATCCTGTATGCGGAGTCGTACGGTTCGATTCGCAACTTCGCGCTGAAGCACGGCGACAGCGTGTCGGCGAACCGCGACCTGGTCGCGATCGGCTGCGCGAACCTCGTGTCGGGGCTGCTGCACGGAATGCCGGTCGGCGCGGGCTATTCGGCGACGTCCGCGAACGAGGCGGCAGGCGCGCAGTCGCGTTTCGCGGGCTTGTGGGCGGCCGGCGTGGTCGCGCTGATCGTGTGGCTGCTGCTGCCGCAACTCGCGCGCACGCCGGAGCCCGTGCTCGCTGCGATCGTGATCTTCGCGGTCAGCCATTCGCTGCATCCGTCGGTGTTCCGGCCGTATTGGGTCTGGCATCGCGACCGGCTCGTCGTGATCGCCGCGCTGCTCGCGGTGCTCGTGCTCGGCGTGCTGCACGGGCTGCTCGCGGCCATCGGCGTGAACCTGCTGCTGACGCTGCGCAAGTTGTCGGAGCCGAACGTGAGCGTACTCGGCCGGCTGCGCGACGGGCACGACTTCGTCGACGTCGCGAATCACGCTGATGCGAAGCCGGTCCCCGGTGTGCTGATCGTGCGGCCCGAGGCGCAGCTGTTCTTCGCGAACGCCGACCGGATGCTCAATCGCGTGCGCGCGCTGATGAAGGCCGCGCCCGACACGCATACCGTGATGCTGAGTCTCGAGGAAACGCCGGACGTCGACGGCACGACGATCGAGTCGTTGCGCACGTTCGCCGCCGAATGCGCGGCACGCGGGCTACAGTTCGCGATCGTGCGGCTCAAGGAGCACGCGTTGCATGCGCTGCGCCGTGCGACCGACGATACGCTGCGCGACGATGCGATGTCCGAACTGAGTGTCGACGAGAGCCTGCAACTGCTGCAGGCACGCGGTAACGGCGCGAAGCGTGGTGCGTGACCGGGCGGCGCGCATGCTCCGTCTGGCGTTTTCACGTGCCGCCAAGTTAGCGCGGCTGACCGTGCCGGCGAGGGCGATCGGCACGCCGAGCCGCGCGCCACGTTCCAGCATGAACCGCCGGCGACGCTGCGCCAATGCCGCGCGTCATCGCGGATGAAGTCGGTCAGTGCTTCGCCGAATACGGCCCGGCGGGGGAATGTCGTCGTTGTGTCGAGACGATGTGCCGCGGCGTGTCGCGCGGCGGTACGGCGGTTGGTAAACGGACGGGCAGGGCCGGTGTCCGCGCCCGACACCGACCGGCACCGCCAGGAATCGCGGGTCGCGTCGCGCGATCAGCGCGGGCTGCTCCAGCCTTTGTAAGCCTTCACGTTGTCACGCGTGACGAGCGTCGGCTCGATCAGGATCATCGGGTTGGCCGGCT